>JAZUKI010000006.1:0-103594 GCA_045643205.1 Clostridia bacterium
AACAATCTTGCCCTTAAGTTCTCTTGGTCTGCCACAAACAACCGCAAAATATGTTTTGTCAAAATCGCCATTTTTCATTTGTTCTGAAAGTCTTGATGCAGCTTTGCTTGTTTTTGCAAAAACCATAGCACCACCAGTTGGTCTATCAAGTCTATGAACAAGCCCAACAAAAGCCTCTCCTGGTTTATTATATTTTTCTTTAATATAGTCTTTAACCATACTTAGCATATCCAAATCACCAGTTTTATCACCTTGTGAAGGAATGTTAAATGGTTTTTCTACTACAATTATTTGATTATCTTCGTATAAAACTTTCATAGGTATCCTTTACTTTTTTGATATATTAAATGATATAAAATTTCTGAATTCACTATCTTGTGTAGTCTTCTCAAAGAAATTATATTCATCTACAATCTCTGTATTTTTTACTAAACTTCCATCTTTATTGAAGAAATTAGAAGCATCTTTTAAATCTATTTCAATATAGAAATTATTATCATATTTATATAATAATTTAATTTTTTTATTTTCTTGTTTATATTTAAATCTTTTATTAAATATGCCTACTTCATTTAGTCCATCATAATCGCTATATGAATCATAAATATTTTCATTTTTTGCATTAAGAAATACTCTAATTCCAAAATCTAAATCATAATTTTCAAACTCGTATTTTTTATCGTAATAAGAAACAAATTTATATCCGCTTTCTGAACGTCCAATCTTCTTTGATTTTAAATCAATTTTATATTCTCCGATTTCAAATTGAGTTTCTGTAAAACCTTCATTATTTTCTTTATTATTTTTTATTGCTATAATTACTACAGTAGCAATAATTACAACTATAACAGCTGCTAAAACTAATGTTATTATTCTTTTCTTATTCATTTTTTCTCCTTTATTTGGATTCCCATCTTCCGTATATTCCACATGGTAAAACTAATTTTGAATTAGTCATTGGTAATCCAATTTCACCATTTTCAAATTTTCCTTGTGCTTTGCATGATTTTTCAAAATTCATTCTTAATATATTTTCTAAAACTTGTGATGAAATTCCAGTTGTATATGAATTAATTAAAAAGAATAATGGTTCATCTGATAAAACTTGCATACAAAGTTCAATTAAATCTTCAATATTTTCTTCAAACTTCCAAACCTCACCATTTTTTCCTCTTCCATAAGATGGTGGGTCCATTATAATTGCATCGTATTTATTGCCTCTTCTTATTTCTCTATTAACAAATTTTACAACATCATCTATTAAAAATCTAACTTTTTTATCTTGTAGTCCTGATGAAACAACATTTTCTTTAGCCCATTCCACCATTCCTTTTGAACTATCAATATGGGCAACTTCTGCACCTGCTGATAAACAAGCAACTGTAGCTCCACCTGTATAAGCAAACAAATTCAAAACTTTAATATCTCTCTTTGTTTTTTCTTTTTCATTTTTAATTTTATCAATCATCCAATCCCAGTTAACTGCTTGCTCAGGAAACAATCCTGTGTGCTTAAATCCCATAGGTTTTATATTAAATGTTAAATTTTTATATTTTACTTGCCATGACTTAGGAAGTTTTGTTTTATAATTCCATTCACCACCACCTGTTGAACTTCTTCTATAAACTGCATTTGCTTTATCCCATTTATTAGAAAAACTTTTTTCTTTCCAAATAATTTGTGGATCTGGTCTTACTAAAACTATATCATTCCATCTTTCTAGTTTTTCACCATTAGCCATATCAAGTATTTCATAATCTTTCCAATCATTTGCTACTTTCATTAATCTCTTCCCTTTATTTTCCTAGCTATAATTTATTTTTTATCTTCTTAGCTATAATTCATTTTTTATTTTTCTGGCTAAATCTTTGTTAATTCCTTTAACAGATATTAACTCATCTATACTTGCTTCTTTAATTTTTTCAACACTTTCAAAATATTTTAAAAGTGCTTTTTTCTTTGCTTCTCCGATTCCTTGAATATCATCTAATGATGATTTTGACATTGATTGATCACGAAGCATTTTATGATATCCAATTGCCGCTTCATGCACTGTATCTTGGAATCGAGTAATTAGTAAAAACAATTCTTCACTAATTTCTTTTTCTATTCTATCTTCTCCGATTAAAGCTCTAGTTTGGTGTTTATCATTCTTAACCATTCCATAAACATTTATATTCAAATTAATTCCAGTTTCTTTTTCTATTTCTTTAATTGCTGATTTTATAGCTTTAATTTGTGTAATACCACCATCTGCCAAAATTAAATCCGGCAATCTGCCAAAATTACTCTTATTACTTGAATAATCATATTTTTCTTTAATATCTTCTGGCAATTTGTTTAAATGTTCTTTATCAATTTCTTCTAGCTTAATAGAATGTCTAAGTCTTCTTGAAACAGTTTCTTGCATACTTCTTGGATCATCTTGCCCGAAAACCGTTTTAATTTTAAACTTTCTTGTTAAATTCTTTTTGATAATTCCATCCATCATTACACACATAGCTGAAACCATATATTCGCCTGAAATATTTGAAATATCATAAGATTCAATTTTATTAGGAAGCTTTTTTAATTCAAGTACTTGTTTTAATTCAAGAACTAAATTCTTATTTGCCTTTTCTTTATTATCAAGTGTAATTCTTGCATTGTTTTCCGCCATTTCAACAAGTTTTGCTTTTTCACCTTTTTGTGGAACCTTAATTTCCACTTTTCTTTCAGCAATTGTTGATAAGTACTCTTGTAGTAATTCTTTTTCTTCAAAGTCGTTTCTTATCATTATCTTGTTAGGTAGAATTGTTCTTCCTGTATAATATTGTTTTATAAAATCAGCAATAATTTCTTCATCTGATTCATCAATCATATCTTTCAAAAAGAAATTATCTCTTCCAATCATTTTACTATTTCTAATATAAAATATTTGTACACAAACTGTTTTGCTATCATCAATTCTTCCTATTCCAATAACATCAATGTCATTGTCAGAAATGTTTGAAACCTTTTGCCTTTGAGATATGCTTTCTACTGCCATCAATTGGTCTCTATAATTTGCAGCTTTTTCAAATTGCATTTTATCTGATGCTTCTTGCATTTTTACTTTTAATTCTTTTTCAACTGCATTTACATTTCCATCTAAAATTGAACAAATTTGTTTGATATTTTCTCTATATTCTTCTTTAGAAACATAGTTCATACATGGTGCTGAACATTTTTTTATATGATAATTTAAACATGCTCTATCTTTATATTTAAAGTTTTTGCATCTTCTAATTAAGAATTTATCTTTAATGAATTCTGCTGTTTCATTTGCTGCTGTACTACTAGCATAAGGTCCAAAATATCTTGCGCCATCATTCATTATTTTTCTTGTTATCCAAACACCTGGATAGTCATCTTTTACATTAATTTTTATATATGGGTATGTTTTGTCATCTTTTAATAATACATTAAATTTAGGCATGTTTTTCTTGATTAAATTACATTCCAAAATTAATGCTTCTTGTTCATTATCGACCACTATATACTCAAAATGGTCAATTAAAGCAACCATATTTAAAATTCTTTGAGTCTTATTAGTCTTTCTAAAATATGAAGTTACTCTACGTTTTAAATTAACAGCCTTGCCTACATAAATAATGTTGTCATTTTTATCGTGCATTATGTAACAACCTGGCTTATTTGGTAACTTTTTTAGTTCTTCTTCAATATCAAAAACCTTATTTTTCATCATTCTCATTACAGGCATCTTAAATGTGCCAATACACATAAATTATACTAAAAATCATGATTTCTGTCAATTTTTTCCATTTCATTTCACTTTTGTCACATTTATTGATAAATTACTGATTTTATTGTAGAATTGTCCAATAATTACTTAGAAAATTTTGCAAAAGAAAGGAATAAAAATTATGTGCGGAATTGTAGGATACGTTGGTTCAAAAAGAGCTGTTCCTGTATTAATTAATGGATTACTTTCATTAGAATATAGAGGCTATGACTCAGCTGGACTAGCTGTTTTAAATAAAAAAGATTCTAATCATTCTATAGATATATTTAAAAATCAAGGACGTGTTAAGAATCTTACTGATAAATTTGATTTAGATAGTGTTGATTCAACAATAGGTATTGCTCACACTAGATGGGCTACTCATGGTAAACCATCAGATACTAATGCTCACCCTCATCTTGATAACAGCAAAACATTTGCAGTAGTTCATAATGGAATTATTGAAAATTATGATAAAGTTAAGAAATTTCTTATTTCTAATGGATATACATTATATTCAGAAACAGATACTGAAGTTATTCCTAACTTAGTACATTATTATTATAAAAAATTAACAGTAGATTCAGAATTTAAGCAAGCTCAAATTCTTACATTCTCTATGAATCCATCTTCTGTTGATGATGTTTTATTAGCTCTAAGATGTGCTACAAAAGATTTAACAGGAAGTTATGCTATAGAATTAATTACATCTTTCAATCAAGATGTAATTTATATAGCTAAAAAAGATTCACCAATGGTAATAGGCGCAGGTGAAGGCGAAAACTTTATTGCTTCAGATATCCCTGCAATACTTCAACACACAAAGAACTTTTATTTCATTGAAGATGGTGAAATTGGAATTATAAAACCTGATGGCGTAACTTTGTTTAATAGTTCTTTAGAAAAAATTAACAAAGAATTAAAGAGCATTGAATGGGACGCAGAAGCTAGTGAAAAGAATGGTTTTGATGATTACATGCTTAAAGAAATATTTGAGCAACCAAGTGCAATTAGAGAAACAATTGGAACATCAATCGTTGATAATAATGTTTCACTTCCTGAACTAAATGATTTAGATTTAAATAACTTTGATAAAATGTACATAGTTGCTTGTGGTACTGCAATGCATGCTGGCCTTGCAACAAAATCTATATTTGAGAACTTAGCACACATTCCTGCTACAGTTGATATGGCTTCAGAATTTAGATATCGCAATCCTTTGATTGATGATAAAACTCTTTGTGTTTTTATATCACAATCTGGTGAAACAGCTGATACAATTGCAGCTCTTAAACTTGCTAAGGAACAAGGTGCTACAACAATTTCAATAGTAAATGTTATTGGAAGTTCTATAACTAGAGTTTCAGACTATGTTCTATACACACATGCAGGCCCAGAAATTGCTGTTGCTTCAACAAAAGCATTTACATGCCAAGTAACAACTTTATCAATACTTGCAATGTATATGGCTACAAAACGTTTAGGAAATTCAATGGATGCTCAAATACATAATTTATGTAAAGAACTTTCAAGCATTTCTGATAAAGTAAAAATAATTTTAGATAATTGTGAAGAAATAAAAAAATTAGCAAAAGAATTATATCAACGTAAAGATATCTATTTTACAGGTAGAGGTTATGACGCTTATGTTGCAACTGAAGCTGCTTTAAAATTAAAAGAAATCTCATATATTCATGCTGATTCTTATCCTTCAGGTGAATTTAAGCATGGTCCGATTGCTTTAATAGAAAAAGATGTACCTGTTATAGGAATTGCAACTAATGAAGATATTAATAGTAAAACTGTAAGCAATTTACTAGAATTATTGACTAGAGGTGCTAATGTAGTTTTAGTTACTAACAAAAATATTGAGAATCCTGAAATTCAACATATCGTTAAAATTCCAGAATGTTCTCCTCTATTTTCAAGTATTTTAGCTATTATTCCTTTACAACTACTTGCATACTATGTTGCAAAAGAAAAAGGATTAGATGTAGATAAACCTCGTAACTTAGCAAAATCAGTTACAGTTGAATAAGTTTTATCTCTTGAAAATAAAGGTTTTTCGTGGTAAAATCTACATGTCTTTTTCAACAGATAAAACAAGTATAATTATTACTTATACCTATTTTAAATACATAAGTTGAAAAGAAGGGAGTTTACTATGATTGATATCAAATTTTTAAGAGAAAATCCTGACATTGTTAAAGAAAATATCAAGAATAAGTTTCAGGACAAAAAATTGCCATTAGTCGATGAAGTTATCGAACTAGACAAAAAAAGTAGAGAAGTTACTAAGAAGGATGATGATTTAAGATCACAAAGAAATTCTTTAAGTGACCAAATTGGTGGTTTAATGAAAGAAGGCAAAAAAGACGAAGCTGAACAAATTAAAGCACAAGTCAAGGAAATTAACTCCCAACTTGACGAAAATGAAAAATTAGAGTCTGAATATGCTGAAGAAATTAAGAAAAGAATGATGTTAATTCCTAACATCATGGATAAATCAGTTCCTATTGGAAAAGATGATAGTGAAAACGTTGAAAACGAGAAATTTGGAGATCCTGTAGTTCCAGATTATGAAATTCCATATCATGCAGATATTATTGCTAAATATAATGGAATGGATAAAGAATCTGCTGGTAGAACATCTGGTGAGGGTTTCTACTACCTAACAGGTGATATTGCTAGATTACATTCAGCAATGCTTTCATATGCTAGAGATTTCATGATTGATAAAGGATTTACATATTGTGTTCCTCCATTCATGATTAGACATGATGTTGTTGATGGCGTTATGAGTTTCGAAGAAATGGATGCTATGATGTATAAAGTTGAAGGTGAAGATCTTTACTTAATTGGTACTTCAGAGCACTCAATGATTGGAAGATATAAAGGACAAATGGTAAATGAAAATCAACTACCTATTACTTTAACATCATACTCTCCATGCTTTAGAAAAGAAGGCGGATCTCATGGTCTTGAAGAAAGAGGTTTATATAGAGTTCATCAATTCGAAAAAGAAGAAATGATTGTTATTTGTAAACCTGAAGATTCAATGAGCTGGTATGAAAAAATGTGGAAGATGACTGTTGAATTTTTCAGAAGTTTAGATGTTCCTGTTAGAACTCTTGAATGTTGTTCTGGAGATTTAGCTGATCTTAAAGTTAAATCTTGTGACATTGAAGCTTGGTCTCCTCGTCAACAAAAATACTTTGAAGTTGGAAGCTGTTCTACATTAGGTGATGCTCAAGCAAGACGTTTAGGAATTAGAGTTAAGAGCGAAAAAGGAAATTATCTAGCTCATACTTTAAATAATACTGTTGTTGCTACACCTAGAGGATTAATTGCAGTTCTTGAAAACAACTATAATGAAGATGGAAGTTTATCTATACCAAAAGTTTTACAACCTTACATGGGTGGTAAAGAAAAGATTCTTCCAAAAGAATAATATAAATAATATTAAAACTTATATAACGGCAGATTATTAACTTAGTCTGCCGCTATAATTTATATGATTGGAGGTTACTATGATTATTAAAAATTCTGAATTTACTATTTCAGCTGTTAGTCCAAAACAATATCCAAATGACGAACTTCCTGAAATTGTTTTAGTAGGAAAATCAAATGTTGGAAAATCATCATTTATTAATACATTAATTAATAGAAAAAACTTAGCTAGAACAAGTAGTGAGCCTGGAAAAACAAGATTAATTAATTTTTATAAAATAACTTATTCTCCAGTTAAAGATGCAGATAGTGAACAATTCTATTTTGTCGATTTACCTGGATATGGATATAGTAAGATGTCTCATTCTCAACAAGTTGAAGTTGGAAATTTTATTGAACAATATTTAGTAAAAAGTAAAAAGATTAAATTAGTCGTTTTATTAATTGATATTCGTCATGATCCAACTGCTGATGATAAAATGATGTATGACTATATAATTAAAAACAATATTCCTTGTGTCATAGTAGCTAATAAAGCTGACAAAATAGCAGTTACAAAGGTTGATGCACAAGTTGAAGCTTTACAAGAAACACTAAATCCTTTAAAAGATTTAAATTTTTTTCCTTTCTCTTGTGAAAGAAAAATTTATTCTGATAAAATTTATGAAATTTTAGATAATGTATTAGATTAATTTAAAGTAAAAAAATTCCTATCATATTGATAGGAATTTTTTATATTTTCTTTTTATTTTTTCATTAATTTTGTTCAAAGCTTTCGCTCTTTGAGCCAAATAGTCTTGCAAAAAAGCTTTTAAGTTTCTTAAAAAAGCTTGGCTTTTTAACTTCAACTAAAGCAGTATTTGTTTGATCATCAACAATTACTTGTTCACCCATTAATTGTTGATTTTTTATAGAATCTACAGCTGTTTCTTGAATATTAAAACCAATTCTTTTTTCTTCAGCTGTCTCTAGTACAACTTTGGTTGGTTTGCGCTCAACAATCATTTGTGCATTTCCATCACCACTGCTGCTTGAATTACCGAAACTAGATGTTCCTCCTATTCCTCCAGCCTTTGGTGTATTATTGTTGTCGTTTTTTTCTTGTTGTCTTGCCAATCTATCATTTTCAATAAATTTTTGTTTTAATTCATCTTTTTCTTTTTGGTCTACACACCAGTAATTATAATACAATAGCGCTATCAAAGATTTTGTTGTTTTTAATAATTCTTGTTGATGTAATGGAACTTTATTATTAATTTTAACAACATAATTTGGATCTTTTTTAGTACTTATTAAGGTTTTAATTCTCTGAGGCACTCTTACATTCATATCTTCAGGAACATATTTTAGTATGTAATCCATCTCAGCATATGCTTGTGCAATATCACTCATTCTTTTTCCTCCGTATGGTTACAATAACCTATAATATTACACATTAATTATATAAAACCTTATGTTTCTATTCAATAACAGGTGTATTACTTTTTAATTGCATTTTGCTGTTTCTAATCTAGCTTGTACCTTCTCTGCCCCTAAGACTTTCATAATTTCATAAAGATCTGGTGTATTTCTTCTTCCTGTTAATGCTACTCTTATAACTGTTGAAACATCACCAACATGTCCCTTATATTTATCTGGTTCTGCCTTATAATCTTTTACTTCTCTTGCACATCCACATTTTTCTGCAACATCTTTCATTTTGTCAAACCATGTTTGTTTATCATCAGCTAAATCATAAACTTTCATGTATTCTTCAATAATTTGTTTTGCATCATCGCCTGCAATTTTATCATAGTCATATTCTGTTGGTTCTTCAAACATATAAACAATATTATCTTTTAAATCAGACCATTTAGCTAAGTCACGTCTTGGTTTTTCGTTTCCTCTTTCAATTCCAACAACTTCTAATGCATATTCTTTTTGATCTAACATATTTTTTAATTCTTCATCATGTTTTGAAGCCCATTCATAGCCAAAATTGTAAACAGTTTGTGCATCATATCTTGAAATAACATTTTTTGAAACATCAAAAAGTTTTACCATATCAAATAATGCACCACTTACACTCATTTTATTTAATTCAAATTTGAAATCTGAAATTTTTGAATCTTTATTTTGTCTTCTCCAATTTTCAAAAGTTGAATTTGCAATATTTATTAAATATTCTTTAACTGCATCTGGTGGAACACCAATTTCTTCATAATATGAAACTGCAGCTTCTGGATCTTTTCTCTTGCTAAGTTTTCTCTTATTGCCATCATCCATTTTTTGAATAGGTGCAATATGACAATACTTAGGAGCTTTGAATCCTGCTGATTGAAATAATTGTAAATGTAATGGTAATGATGATAACCATTCATCACTTCTTACAACATGTGTAGTATGCATTAAATGATCATCTACTAAATGTGCAAAGTGATATGTTGGTAATCCATCTGATTTTATAATCGGAATATCTACATCGTTTTCTGGGAAAATAACTTTTCCTTTGATTACATCATGGCATTCTATTTTTCTATCTTCTCTTCCTGGAGATTTAAATCTTACTACATAAGGAACTCCAGCTTTAATTTTTTCAGCCATTTCTTCCAATGACAAGCTTCTGCATTTTGCCCAAACTCCATGATATCCTGGTCTAACTCCTGCTGCTTCTTGCTTATTTCTCATTTCTTCTAGGTCTTCAGCTGTGCAGAAACATGGGTAAGCACATTCTCTTTCAATCATATATTTAGCAAAACTTTGATATATTTCTTTTCTATCACTTTGTTTATATGGTCCATAATTGCCTATTTCTTCAGTTTGGCTAATCATTCCTTCATCAGGTGACATATCAAAATCTTTTAATGAGTTAATGATTCCTTCAATTCCATTTTCTACTTCTCTTTTTTGATCAGTATCTTCAATTCTTAAAAAGAATACTCCACCAGATTGATGTGCTGACATTCTTGCACATAATGCTTGATATAAGCCACCAATATGAACAAATCCTGTTGGACTTGGTGCAAATCTTGAAACAATTGCTCCTTCTGGTAAATCTCTTGCAGGATACTTCTCCTCATAGTATGTAATTGGTTTGGCATCAGGAAATATTAAATTAGCTAACTCCTTGTAATCCATATAAACCTCCTAAATTGTTTATTAAAACTTCACGAATTATACCATAAATACTGGCATTAAAGCCAGTATTTATTTGTTTTTTTATAAATTTTATCCAGTATTAAACTTCCATTAAAATTGGTAGTATCATTGGATTTCTTTTTGTTCTTTGGAATATGAAATCTCTAACATCATCTTTTAATGTTGATTTAATTGAAGACCAATCGGTTATGTGTCTTTCTTCCATAATTAACATTTCTTCTTTGATAAAAGATTTTACATCATCCATTAAATTTTCTGATTCTTTAACATAGACGAATCCTCTTGAAATTACATCAGGTCCAGAAACAACTGAACCAGCTTGATCAATTGACATTACAATAACAATTAAACCATCTGATGATAAATGTTGTCTATCACGTAATACAACGTTTCCAACATCTCCTACACCTAGGCCATCAACCATAACTCTTCCTGATTGTACTGCTCCTGCGAATTCGCATTTTTCATCATCAATTTCAATAATTTTACCATTATTAGTTAGTAAAATATTTTCTTTTGGAATTCCTATTTCAATAGCTGTATCTCTATGAGCCATTAATTGTCTATACTCACCATGAACTGGGAAGAAATATTTTGGTCTAGCCAAAGATAAAATTAATTTTTGTTCTTCTTGGCATGCATGTCCACTTACGTGTACGTTTTGAAGTGCTGAATAAACAACTTCTGCACCAATCTTCATTAATTGATCAATAACTTTTGAAACAGATTTTTCATTTCCTGGAATTGGAGTTGCAGAAATAATTACTAAATCGTTTGAAGTAATTGTAACTTTTTTATGTTCTCCGTTTGCCATTCTTGTTAATGCTGACATTGTTTCACCTTGTGAACCTGTTGTAATAAGTACTAATTGATCATCAGTATAATTTTTTATTAAATCCATATCAATGAAAATATCATCAGGACATTTTATGTAATTTAATTCTCTTGCCGCATCAATCATGTTTTGCATTGATCTTCCTGAAACGGCAATTTTTCTTCCATACTTAACTGCAGAATTTACAATTTGTTGAACTCTATGAACATTTGATGCAAATGTTGCTACCACTATTCTTTTTTTGCATCCATCAAATAAGTTATCAAAAATTGGTCCAATAGATTTTTCTGATAATGTAAATCCTTTTCTTTCAGAGTTTGTTGAATCTGCAAGCATTGCTAAAATTCCTTGGCTTCCTAATTCAGCAATTCTTCCTAAATCCATCATTTGTCCATCAATTGGTGTATAGTCAACTTTAAAGTCTCCTGTATGTAAAACAACACCTGCTGGTGTATGAATTGCAAGCATACATGAATCAGGAATTGAATGTGAACTTCTAATAAATTCAACTTGCATCTTACCTGTATCAATGATGTCGCCTTGTTCAACAACATGTAAATCAGCATTTTGCATTAAGTGATGTTCTTCTAATTTATGTTGAATTAATTTCATTGTTAATTTTGTTCCGTAAATAGGAATGTTTACTTCTTTTAATAAATAAGGAATTGATCCAATATGATCCTCATGTCCATGAGTAATAAATAAACCCTTACATTTATCAATATTTTTAACAATGTATGAAAAATCAGGAATAACTAAATCTACTCCTAACATATCATCATCTGGAAATTCAATACCACAATCAACAATAATCATTTCATTTTCATATTCGAAAACTGTAATATTCTTTCCAATTTCATCAAGACCACCTAAAGCAATAATTTTTAATTTACTTGGTTTAAAATGAAAATCTAAAATACTTTTATTTTTAGTTTCAAACTTTGGTTTCTTTTCATTCTTATTATTACTTTTATTAGTATTCTTTTGATTGTTTTTCTTTGTTTTGTTAGAAGTATTTTTATTTTGTTCTTTATTATTTTCTTTTTGTTCAACCTTTTGTTTGCTTTGTTTTTGTTGGGTTTTAACATTCTTATTTTCTTTTTCGTTATTTTTCTCAACCTTACTTTGATTTTCCTTGTTAATAGGTTTCTTCTTGAAAGGTTTCTTGAATTTCTTTTTCTTATGTTCGCTATTTGTAGCCTTATCATTAGGCACAATGTTCTTTGTTTCTTCCATTTTCTCTCCTATCTAAAATCTTTTGTTCATATCTTATAAGAGAAAATTATTTTATAGATACAAAATTGCCTATAATTACATGAAAATTAACTTTATACACGCAAAAATTAGCTTTGTTAAACAAAGCATTTCATTTATATATTCTACGTGTTGCTAATCTCACTCGAAAAAATCCTATTATCTCAAGACCTTTTCTTTAATATGTTTCCAGCATTAAAACATATCCTTTTCTCTTAATTAAAAATATAAATAAAATCTCTTCTTTACCTTTTTGGTAACAACTGGTGTAAGTATACAATATTTGGTAAAAAAAGTCAATTTATTGTTCAAAATACAGCCCCTATAGCTTTATAAAACAAAAACAGTAAGAAGCAATTTAGCCTCTTACTGTCTATCTTTTTCTAAGATATCTTCTATTTTTACGTTATCTATGAATATTTTATTAATTGTTTTTGTTATCTCTTATCATTGCTTTCTGATATTCTAGCAATTGCATCTTCTTTCTTAGTTGGTTCAATAATTCTATAATTATTATTTCTCAATTTAGAATCAAAGTGGCATATTGATTTATATGGGCAATATTCACATGCTGATGTATGGTTAGATACTGTATAATATGGCCTTAATTCAATATTTCCGCTTAATATTTCTTGTGAAATTTCTTTTATTAGTTTTAATGCATAAATTTGGAGATCTTCAAATTGTTCCTTTGTAATTGTACTTGATTTACTACTTATTGTTCCATCTTTTTTAATTTCAACAGGAATAATTTTTGAAGATTTATCAATATTAGAATCCATTGCCTTGATTATATCAATGTTTCCTAAAACTAATCCCTTCATTTTATAACTATTTGCAATTTCATTTTCAATCTCTTCAGGATTATTATAATCTATTGCTTTTTTAATTTCTTTTGGTTGAATTAAATTAAAATATAATGCACCAGCCGGATCAGCATCTTCGTTTTTACAAGCTGCATCTATATAAGTCAATAATTGCAATTGAAGTCCATTTAAAACCTTATTCATATCTATATTTTTTTCTGAAGATTTATAATCAATAATTCTTAAATATTTTCCATCAGGCATTTCTGCTATATCGATTCTATCAATCTTTCCTACAAGTTGAACCTTTTCTCCATTATCTAATTCAACAGTAATTGCAGGATATCTTGACTCAGGCTTGTTATCAAATGCTGCTTCTGTTGCTAATACCTCAAATGAAGATTGTTTTAATGAAACAATTATATACTTCAAAGATATTACTATTACTCTCTTTAATCTTTGAACCAAAATTTGATTTTTATTTGAGTATGCTAATTTATAACCTATTTGTAGCTTTTCTTCTACAATATCATCAATAATTTTCGTAATTATTTCTTCTGTTATATTATATATTGATAATATCTCTGCCTCATCATTAATTGCTAATAAATCTATCTTTCCTTCAACAAGCTGTCCATTTTTATCAACATGATAATTATTGATTTCTTTAAAAAACTTATCTAAAACATCATGCATGAATGATCCTGTATCTAGCGGACTTACTTCAAACTTATCTTCTTCAGAAACATTTAAATCATACTGCAAAAAGAATTTATATGGGCAAGAACTATATTGTTCTAATTTTGAAACTGAAGTTTGCATTGTATTTCCATACAATTTCTTAATCTTGCTATCAGCAATCTTTTGAGGAACATTTGAATATCTCATTCCATCAATTGCATTAGCTAATTTTTCTTGCTCATTATTTTTATACCATCTATAAACTTCTTTCCAATCGTCATTTTCAATGTTATTTAATAACTTATTAAATGTAACAGTCTTAGTTAGCACTTCATCAGAAACAATGCTTTCTTCTGTAAGTCCTGGAAAAATTTTATTTAACTTAGTTATAATTAGTGACTTTCTTAAAGCTTTTCCATCAGTATCACTTGAAGCATATGATACAAAAACTTTTTCTTCAGCCGTAGAAAAAACTTTATAAATATTAAAGTTTTCTTCATACATTTTTTCCTTAGTACCTTTAGCTAGTTCAAACTCTTCTTCTTTTAAATTTTCTCTGTCTTTATCATTGAAAAATCCTTCTGATGTTGTAACGCTTGGAAATGCTCCATCATTTACTCCAATTATAAACACAGCTTTTACTTTATGACTCTTACTTCTATTTACATCTCCAACTAAAACCTTGTCTTGTGTAGTTGGAATTTGTCCTAATTTCTTTTCTGACAATCCAACCTTTAATAAATTTTCAAATTCATCAAACCCTAATACTTGATCTTTAAAAATATTTGAAACTTCTAAAAGTAAGTCTGACACTAATTTAAAAGCATCAAAGTTTTGTTTAATTTGTAATTTTCTTATCTTTATCTCATTAACATTTAATGCATTTCTTTCTTCATCAGAAATATTAAATAAACATTTATTCTCTTCTCTACTTAAAATTTCGATAATAAAATTATAAAAATCTTTGCTCATTTGAATTGCAGACTTATTTTCTTTAATGCTGTTTTTTAGTTCTACAATTGGCATTATTATTGCATTTTGAGCATTATTAAAGTTGTTATCTTTTTCATCTTCTGCCTTTTCAAAGTTCCATTGTTCCTTATAAAAAGTTGATCTGTTTATACCCCATTTCAAACAATAATTTTCAAATTCAAATATATCATCAATTTTTACTAGACCAGTTTTTAAATAATTGAAAACTGATTCATAAGTAAAGTTTTTAGCTAAAACATCAATTAATCCAAGTACAAATTTTATAATAATATTGTGGTTAATATCTGCTTCTTCATCAATAAATACTGGTATATCATATTCACTAAAAATTGCTTTGCATAAACTAGAGTATGCATTAATATTATTGCAAATAACTGATATATCACTATATTTGTATCCATTATCTCTAACTAATTTAAAAATTTCTGTGGCTACATACTCTACTTCAGCATATTGATTATCTGCTAAAAACAATTTAATATTTTCAATTTTTTTATCTTTATCATAAGCTTTTGCTGGAAATGAAAATATGTTTCTTTCTAAATGTGCAAGCTCTTCATTTTTAAATCTATAATTATTTTCTAGTCTAATTTGTTTTTCTTTATCTATTGGATTTCCTAGTTTTTCTGCTATATCACAAAGTGTTTGAACTGTTTGTTTATTATCATAGAAAATATCTGCATCAGGATTAGCAAATATTTTCAACTCATCTGTACAAATTGTTATACATAATTCTTTTCCTATTTGTTCTAATTTTTCTATAACTGAATATTCTTGCTTTGTAAATCCAGCAAATTCATCAATATAAAAAATTGCATCATCAAACAAATGTGACTTTTCAATATTTTCATATAAGTAATTTAGTAAATCATTTGAATCGATAAATTCTTCACTAATCTTATCATCTAAAGCTTTATATAAAATTAACATATCGTTTAATTTTGCTTTTAGATATTGATCTTGTGTTCTTTCAACTTGTTTTTCAATCATTTCAACACTAATATTATGCTTCTTAAATTCTGTAATTTGTGTAATTATAGTATTAACGTTATCAAGTGAATTTCCTAAAAATCTAAGATTTTTTTTATTCTTTTCTATAGCTTCATAAATAATAATTGCTTTTCCTGCATTATCAATTGTATCTTTTTCTAGACTCATTGTTTCTGTAATAACTCTATGTGCCATACGTTCAAATGATAAAACTTCTACTTGTAAAGTAGCGCCATCATCAATTGTTTCAAGTAATCTTTTCTCCGCAGTAAAAGAAAACTGCTCTGGTGTAATTATATAAATTTTACCGCAGTTCTCTTCTAATTTCTTTTTTATATCTTTATAAACATATTCACTTTTTCCGGTACCGCTTCTACCATAAATAAGTTTCATTAATTTTCTCTTTTCCAATAAAATAAATATTGTTGAGCTAATCCTTTATACTCGCCAAATTTTTCATTAGCAATTTTCATAATTTCTTTTTTATTTACTTTATTTTCATCTTTATTATGAATATATAATTCATTCATAACTCTTCTAACCCATACATCTATTGGAAAAACATCAAATCGTTTTAGGTCAGAAAATAATAATATACAATCTGCTACCTTAGGGCCAACCCCTTGTAATTCAAGAAGTTTATCTTTTGCTTTAGCAGTATCCATTTCATATAAATCTCTTAATTTCACTTCTCCTGATGAAATTAATTTTGTTGTTTCAAAAATTCTTTTATCTCTAAAACCTAATCCTAATTTTCTTAAATCTTCTACTGAAGCTTTAGCCAATTCTTCTGGATTAGGAAATGAATAATATGTTCTTCCATTAAAACTTATCGCTTTTCCATATTTTTCAGACATTTTTTCAATAATACCTTTAATTCTTGGAATATTATTGTTTGCTGAAATTATAAAAGATATTATTGTTTCCCATAAGTCTTGATTAAGAATTCTTATACCCTTGCCATATTGAGTAGCGACTTTTAAATTATTATCAACTCTAGCAATTTGTTTTCTTAACTTTGTATAATCTCGATTCAAATCAAAATAATCATTTATATAATTTTTAATATCGCTATCACTCATTTTTGAAAATGGTTTTGCTTCAATTATTACTTTTGAATTCTTCTTTTCCACATTGATTACACATTTTGATGTTATTCCTGTATAACTACCATTTTCTTCTTTATTCCATCTAAAACATTGGCCACATTCAAAAATATCTTTTAGTTCGAATGAATCTATTTCTAATTCCATTCTCATTAATTACACCTCTGTTTATTGATAATTTTCTAAAACTTTAATTTCAAATTTACCTATTTTCATTTCAGGATTACTCTTAACATCAACTTTGATATCATACATATCCTTTAATTTTTCGATATTTCCTTTATTGTATCCCATTGCTCTATCAAGATCTTCTGGGTTAATTTCTATTTCAATTTTTTTAACTTTTGAATTAGTATTTTTAATTTTTTCTGCTATGCTATCATACCACATCATACCTTCAACATACTTATTAAAAGCTGGATGAAATGGTCCTGCTATAACATTTTCAGCTGTTGCAACTTCATCATATTTTTGATTAGTATCATATAGTTCAATTCTAACATCATCAATTCCGTTTTTCTTAAACATATATGTTATTTCTTTACATCTTTGTGCAGCAGCATCTACACTCAAAGCTTCGTAATCTTCAGTTGCATACTTCTTTGCTAACTCTGTTCCCTTAAAAACAAGCATTGGACTAATAACTACAAATTTAGGCTTTAATTTTATAATCTCTTTTGCAGTATTAAACTCATCGTTTTCTTTGCTATCAATCATTCCAATATTCATAACATAGCCTGTTTTAATAAAGCTAAATCTAAACATTTTTTTGATTTTTCTTATATCTTCAATTGTATATTTTTTCTTGCTTTTCTTTAAAATATAATTACTTGAAGATCCTAAAATAATTTCTGCTGTTTTTATATGATGTTTCTTCATTAATCTAATTTTTTCAATAGTTATATTAATTGGATTAATTCTAACTTGAGCACCTTTAATCTTTTTTGAAACAACATATTCATCTACTATTTCAAATAATTTTTCTTGCACTTTATCTTCAAGTTCAAAAAAATTAGATCCATAAAAAGCAATTTCAGGTTTTTCTTGTTTCTTTTTACTGATTTCATCACTAACTAAATATTCATCAATTTGCTTTTTAATTTTTTCTGCATCAATTTTAGAAATAATTTCTCTTTTTTGTGAATACAAATTATCCATTTTTTTAGTTGATGTAGGTGCAATATAAATTGGTATTAACAAATTAGTCGTTTCTTTCATAAAATCTCCTAAAAATTAATTTTTAGCGCAATTAAGGCTATTTATTCTCCAAGTGCAATACGAGCTGCATCCATTTCTGCTGCTTTTTTGCTTTTTCCTTTACCTGTTGCTAATAATTCTCCTCTTGCCCAAACTTCTGCAGTAAAAATTTTATTATGATCAGGTCCATCTTCTCCAACTATTTTATATTCTATATTTATTTCACCATGTTCTTGAAGTTTTTCTTGTAAAACAGTTTTATAATCTTTTACTCCAACATTTTTACTTGCTAATTCCATTGCATCTTTTAAATTGTCTATAATAAACTTCTTAGCTGGTTCAAGTCCACCATCAAAATAAATAGCAGCAATTAATGCTTCAATACTATCAGCTAATATTGCTGGCTTTTTATTACCTTCGCTAAGCATTTCACTGTGACCAACTTTAATATATTCAGAAATGTTATGTTGTTTTGCAACTTCATATAAACTTGCTTCACATACTACTGTAGCACGTGTTTTTGTAAGTTCACCCTCATTTAATTCTGGAAAATGAGTATAAAAATATTCACTAGAAACAAACTCTAGAATGCTATCTCCTAGAAATTCTAATTTTTCATTACTTTTAACATTATGCTCATTTGCATATGAAGTATGTGTTAATGCATTTTCTAATAATTCTTTATTATTAAATGTATAACCTATATTTTCTTCTATATCCATAATTTTTACCTCCTTTAAAAGGATTAATTCCACTTGATTATACTATAACAAGTAGCTCTTTACAACCAAAAAAATAGAGAAAAATTAATGAATAACTAAATACTTTGTTATCCTATTTTTCTCTTATTTTTCTCTTATTTTTTATTTTCTGTTTTTTCTTCTATTTTAGCATCTTTTGTTATTTTGTCTTTTATTTTTTTATCTTTTTTAAATTTTCTTTTATTTTTATAATATTGAATAGTTTCGCTCAATGTTGAATATTTATCATACCAAGTAATAATAAAACTTTCTCTATATCTAGGTAAAGCAAGAGTTAATGGCCACATATGTTTTTTGATAATATCTTCTTCTTTTTTATTTAACTTTATTACTTTTCTTGCATTGTTTAAAGCTGTTTTTGGATGTGAAAAAGCATGCATTTGAAAAAATGATTGTTTTACATGATTTCTCCAATCATATAAATAAAGATCATGTAACATAGCTGCTCTAGTCATTGATTTATAATCAAGAGATTTGTGTTTTCTTGTGAATTTATAACACAAATAAGCAACATTAAGACAGTGATCGTATGTCGATACGTCGTAATGTTGCCTATATTTTTTCATTTCTTGAACTGAATCGTTCTTCAAAATATCTTTTAATATTTCATTAAATTCTTCTTTACTAGCTTGCGTTTTCATCGTTGCCTAGTTTTCTATTAACCTACATGTGCTTTAATGTATTCAACAACATCACCAATTGTTGCTACTTTTTCAGCATCTTCATCAGGAATTTTGATATCGAATGTTTCTTCGAAAGCCATAATTAATTCAACTATATCTAGTGAATCAGCTCCTAAATCATCTAAGAATGATGATTCCATTGTAATTGAAGCTTCTGGTGTTCCTAATTGTTCTACGATAATTTCTTTAACTTTTTCAAAAATTTCTTCTGAATTCATAATTATTTTATTTCCTCCTAAATGTATAAACATTAATAATTTCGAATATTTTGATATATATTTATCAATATTTGACTATCAATACCTTATTACAATGTTATTTAATTGTCAAGCATTATTTATAGCCATTTTTTTACTTTTTTGAAATATTTTTTTCTAAAAATTTTATTTGTTTTTATATCTTTTATATTATCTTCTTATAATATTTTTATTTGTTTATAGTTAATATTAATCTTTTTCAGATTCTAGCTTTTGTAAATATTCTTTGACTTCATTCATCTTTTCTTTGTTATTTTCTGAAGCATAAATATCTGTTAATTTTGTAACTGCTTGATTTTTAACAAATTGTTCTGCTTGTTTAATAGTAAATTTAAAAACTTTTGCATCACTACTGCCATGCGCTTTTACTACTGGTTGTTTTACTCCTAAGAATAATGCACCACCATATTCTTTGTAATCCATCATCTTTGAAAATCTCTTTAATGCTGGTAAGCTTGGTACTGATGCAATAGTACTTAAGAAGTTTTTCTTAATACTTTCAGTAAGTGATTTCTTTATAAATTTACCCATTCCTTCAACAGTTTTTAAGAATATATTTCCTGTAAAACCATCAGCAATTACAACGTCAAGTCCGCCTAAAAAAGCTTCTCTTCCTTCAACATTTCCTACAAAATTGATATCTAAATCACCACTAAATTTCTTTAATAGTTGATATGAATTTTTAATTAATTCATTTCCTTTAGTTTCTTCTGTACCAATGTTTAGTAAGCCTATTCTTGGTTTCTCTACTCCTACTGTAGTAGTCATATAAATTGATGCCATTTGAGCAAATTGAAGTAAATTTATTGGTTTGCAATTTGTATTAGCTCCACAATCCATCAAAACTAATCTACCATGATAAGCAGGTAAAATACCAGCTAATGCAGGTCTATCTATTCCATTAATTCTTCCTACTAATAAAGTTGCTCCAGCAAGTAATGCTCCTGAGTTTCCTGCAGAAATAAATACATCACCTTCGCCTTTTTTAAGCATGTTAAATCCAACAACCATTGATGAATCTTTTTTGTTTTTTATAGCTACTGTTGGTGTGTCCTCCATAATGATTATTTCTGTTGCATTTTTTATAGATAATCTTGGATTTATATCTTTTAAATTCTTACCATAAAATTCTTGGCATTTTGCATTGATAACTTCTTCTTGTCCTATTAAAACAATTTCAGCTTCAACTTCATCAATTGCATCAACTGCACCTTTTATAGTTGCATCAGGAGCGTTATCTCCTCCCATTGCATCAAGTAATATTCTCATATTATAACTCCTTAAAAAGTCTATACAAATTTTAATCTTTGATAGCTCTAATGTCAAGCAAAATCATGATTAATACCTATTTTAGGATAAAAAATTAGAGACTACTTCAACCATATTAGTTAAAATAATCTCTAATGTTAATTGAATTTTTTGATTAATTACTAAGTCTTAAAACTTAATTATTGTAATTCAACTTCAGCGCCTGCTTCTGTTAATTTAGCTTTTAAGTCTTCAGCTTGGTCTTTTGGTAAGTTTTCTTTAATTGTCTTAGGAGCTCCATCAACTAAATCTTTAGCTTCTTTTAATCCTAATCCTGTTGCATCTCTAACAACTTTGATTACGTTGATTTTAGATGCTCCAGCTGCCTTTAATACAACTGTGAATGCGCT
The DNA here is from genome assembly GCA_045643205.1 of Clostridia bacterium. Lineage (GTDB taxonomy): Bacteria > Bacillota > Clostridia > TANB77 > CAG-508 > CAG-793. Next base: position 21,573 of record JAZUKI010000006.1, read on the forward strand.
CTTTTCTTCAGCTGCGCCTGCTGCTGCTCCAGCTGCTGCTGGTGCTGCTGCTACTGCAGATACTCCATATTTTTCTTCGATACTTTTAACTAATTCAGCTAATTCTACTACTGTTAAACTGTCGATTGATTCTAATAAATCTTCAATTTTTGCCATTTTAAATTTCCTCCTATAAAAATTTTATTTTTATTTTTTTAATTTTTAATTTAATTTTTGATTATGCTTTCTCATAATCTTGAGTACTTAACCTGTACTTGGTATAAATTATTCAGCTTTTTGTGCTTCTGCTTCTTCAGCTTTAGCCTCTTCTGCTGGTGCAGCTTCTTCTGCTGCTGGTGCTGTTTCTTCAGCTTTAGCTTCTTCTGCTGGTGCAGCTTCTACTGAAACTGTTTCGCTTTCTTTCTTTACTTTAACTTGATCTAATGCAACTGCAAGTTTTGCAACTGTTTGTAATAAAGATCCAGCCAATTTTGAAAGTAATTCTTCTCTTGATGGTAATGTAGCCAATGTTAAGATTTCTTCTAATGACTTTAATTCTCCATCAATGTAACCACCTTTGATTACGTAATTTGGATTTGCTTTAGAGAATTTATAAGCAACTTTTAAAGGTGCTAAATAATCTTCTTTAGAGTATACTAATGTGTTTGGTCCAACTAGCATATCATCTAGACCTGTTTCACCATTAATATCTAATGCTCTCTTTAAGATGTTATTTTTAACAACTTTACTTGATCCGTTAGCTTCTCTTAAATCTTTTCTTAATTTTGTATCTTGTTCTACTGTAACTCCTCTGAAATCAACTAGAAGTAATAATTTACAATCTTTTAATTCTTCAGATAAAGCTTTTACTTTTTCTTCTTTCTCAGCAATAATTTTTGAACTTGCCATTTTTTGATTTCACCTCCTATAACAAAGTAATTCGGTTGATGTTAATCATCTTCCTTTATAAAAAAATTCAATCTACTAGCCACGAGGCTAATAGATTGAATGAAAATTCTTTCTATATCACCTCGGTAAGACTTACTGTCGCTTACTGTCTTTGGCTTAAATAAATTATTTTTGGTCTATATACAAACCAGGTCCCATTGAAGGAGCTATTGAAACACTTCTAATATATTGTCCTTTAGCTGCTGCTGGTTTTGCTTTGATGATAGCATTCATAACTACATCGTAGTTTTCTGCTAATTTTTCAGCTCCAAAAGAAACTTTTCCAAATCCTAAGTGAATAACATTATTTTTGTCTAATCTATATTCTACTTTACCAGATTTAATTTCTTGGATAGCTTTTGTGATATCCATTGTAACTGTTCCTGATTTAGGGTTTGGCATTAATCCTTTAGGTCCTAATACCTTTCCTAATCTTCCTACAACACCCATCATATCTGGTGTTGCAACTACTACATCATAGTCAAACCAACCATCATTTTGGATTTTTGGTATTAATTCTTCAGCACCTACATAATCTGCTCCAGCTGCTGTAGCTTCGTCAGCTTTAGGTCCTTTAGCGAATACTAATACCTTTTGTGTTTTACCTGTACCATTTGGAAGTACTACTGTACCTCTAACTTGTTGATCAGCTTGTTTTGAATCAACACCTAATTTAACGTGTAATTCAACTGTTTGATCAAACTTTGGTTGTGGCATTTTTTCAATAATGTCTAATGCTTCTTTAGTTGAATATAATTTCTTAGGATCAACTAATTTTGCACTTTCAACATATCTCTTGCCTTTCTTCATTTTTACCTCCTTTGGTTCAAACGAGATTATCTTCTAACCTCTCCCATATTTAATTGATCAATAATTATTCTTCTACAGTAACACCCATTGATCTAGCTGTTCCTGCAACCATACTCATAGCTGTTTCTAATGAAGCTGCTGTTAAGTCTGGCATTTTTGTTTTAGCAATTTCTTCTACTTGAGCCTTTGTAAGTTTTGCAACTTTAACTGTATTAGGTTTTCCAGAAGCTTTTTGTAAGCCTGCTGCTTTCTTAATTAATACAGCCATAGGTGGCTCTTTTGTTATAAATGTAAAAGATTTGTCTTTCTTAACTGTAATAACTACTGGGATGATCATTCCAGCTTGTTTTGCAGTTTGTTCATTAAATTGTTTACAGAAGTCCATGATGTTTACACCTGAACCACCTAATGCTGGTCCAACTGGTGGAGCTGGTGTTGCCTTACCTGCTTCAATTTGCAATTTAATGATGATGTCTTTTTCTTCTTTCTTGTCTGCCATTTGTGTCTGCACCTCCTTCTTCTTGGTTTGTATAAAAAATAATTTATTATAAAAAGAATTAGTGTTTCTAATTCAATTTAACAAAAATTCAAATGGCCTATTAAATTAATAGACGCGTTTCATATTATAGCATAATTATTTTACTTTTTCAACATCTGTAAAATCTAACTCAACTGGAGTTTCTCTACCAAACATTGAAATAGATGCTTTGATAATATGTTTTTCTTTGTTGATTTCTAAAACAGTTCCTGTATATCCATCAAATGGTCCTGCAATTACGCTAATTTCATCATTAACATCAAAATTAACATTAACGGCTTGAGCTGTAACGTCGAATCCCATTTTTCTGATTTCAGCTTCTGTTAGTGGAATAGGGTCTGTGCCAGAACCAACAAATCCTGTAACTCCCCTTGTATTTCTAACTATATACCAAGTTTGTTCAGTTACTATCATTTTTACTAAAACATAACCTGGAAAAACTTTCTTTAAATTAGATTTTCTTTTACCATCTTTGATTTCAATCTGTTCTTCCATTGGAACAACAATATCAAAGAAGTATTCTTCTAATTCTCTGTTTTTTATTGTTTTTTCAAGGTCTGTTTTAACTTTGTTTTCGTAACCAGAGTATGTATGAACAACATACCATCTTGGTTCGTTATCATAATCTTTTTGAGACATCTTGTCCTCCTCAAAAATTTTTATTATTCAGCTTTTTCATCTGATTCAGCATTTTCAACTGTTTCATTGTTTGTGTCTACTGAATTAACGATAGTAGTAGTGTTAGCATTATCAGCATTTTTTGAATCAACTACAACTTTAACAACTGATCCGTTGATTGCTTTGAATGCTAAATCTAATAAGAAAATTATAACTGCAACAATAATTACCATTGAAATAACAACTGTTGTGTTTTCAGCTAATTGACGCTTTGTTGGCCAAATAACTTTCTTTAACTCTGCTCTAAAATCTTTGAACCAATGTTTATTGCTTCCTGCTTTTGGAGCTTTAAGTTTTTTCTTATCAACTTTTTCAGCTTTATTTTTATTTTTTAAAGCTTTCTTTTCTTCTTTATCTGCCATCTCAACCTCTTTCTCTTCTTAAGTTTACTTAAGTGATTATCATAAATTATTTTGTTTCTTTATGTACTGTTGTTTTCTTGCAGAATTTACAATATTTTTTAATTTCTAATCTATCTGAATTATTTCTTTTATTTTTTTCAGAAACATAATTTCTATTGTGGCACTCTGTGCACTCTAGAGTGATATGTTCTCTTGCTCCTTTTGTTGCCATTTTATACCTCCATTAATTTTAAAAGATATTAAACACCTTTAACTTGTTTTGCAATTTCTTCAGCAAAGTTTTCTTGTTTCTTTTCGATTCCTTCGCCTCTTTCTAATCTTGCAAATCTGTTAATTGTAACACCTTTAGATTTTAAAACATCTTTAACTAATTGAGAAGAATCTTTAACGAATTCTTGGTCTATTAAACAATATTCTCCATAGAATTTTCCTAATCTTCCCATAACGATTTTTTCAGCTACATTTTCTGGTCTACCTTCGTTGATAACTTGTGCTTTTAAAATCTCTTTTTCTTTTTCTAATCTATCAGCTGGAACATCTTCTTCATTTAAGAATTCTGGTTTTCCTGCTGTAATTTGTAAACAAATATCTTGTCCTAGTTCTTCATCTTCTTTGCTTAAATCAACTAAAACTCCGATAGCTCCTTCATTATGAAGATATCCTGCGATAGCTCCTTCTGATACATATCTTTCAAATCTTCTGATTGACATGTTTTCACCGATCTTAGCAATAAGATTTGTTAAAGCTTCTTGAACTGTGATATTAGCATCATCAATATATTTTTGTGCTAATAAATCTTCAACGTCTTTAGGATCATTTGTAGCAACTTGCTTTGCAATAGATGCTACGAAAGCTTTGAAGTCATCTCCTCTTGAAACAAAGTCTGTTTCACAGTTAACTTCTACAATAGCTCCAACTTTTTTATCATCTGAAATATATGTGTCAACTAAACCTTCAGCTGCAATTCTTCCAGATTTCTTTTCAGCTTTAAGAACTCCTCTTTCTTTAAGTAGTTCGATAGCTTTTTCTTCATTTCCATCTGTTTCTGCTAGAACTTTTTTGCATTCCATCATTCCAGCGCCTGTTTTCTTTCTTAATTCCATAACTTGTGCTGCTGTAACCATAATATTTTTTCCTCCTATTAATTTTTATTATTTAAAAATTATTCTTCAACGTTTGTTTCATCTTCAAGAGCTACAACTTCTTCCATGCTTTCAACTGATTCATCAGCGATAGCATCTTCCATTGTTTCATCTGATTCAAGGATTTCACCTTGTTTTCCTTCGATGATAGCATTTGCCATACTGTCAGCTATTAATTTAACTGCTCTTATAGCATCATCATTTCCAGGAATAGCATAATCAACGTCATCAGGATTGCAGTTAGTATCTACTAAACCTACAACAGGAATTCCTAATTTATGAGCTTCAACTACAGCGTTATGTTCTTTCTTAGGATCAACAACAAACATAACTCCAGGAATATCAGTCATATTCTTAATTCCACCTAAGTTCTTTGTTAGTTTTTCCATTTCTTTCTTTAAAAGAACAACTTCTCTTTTTGGAAGGATTTCGAATGTTCCGTCTTCTGACATTCTTTCTAATTCTTCTAATTTGTTAATTCTATCTCTAATTGTAGAGAAGTTTGTTAATGTTCCACCTAACCATCTTTGGTTAACATAGAACATTCCACTCTTTTCTGCAGCTTCTTTCATGCATTCTTGAGCTTGTTTCTTTGTTCCAACAAATAGAACTGTCTTTCCTTCTTCAGCTTGTTCTTTCATGAATTCATAAGCTTCGTCTAATTTTTTTGATGTCTTTTGTAAATCGATAATATGGATACCATTTCTAGCTTGGAATATGTATTCTGCCATTCTAGGATCCCATCTTCTAGTTTGATGTCCGAAATGAACACCAGCTTCTAGTAATTGTTTCATTGCAACAACTGCCATTTTAATTTCCTCCTTTTAGTTTTTGACCTCCACAAAAGTCTTAATTTTCGGCAACTTAGAGCATTTTGAAATAATAATTTTACTTTAAGCACTTGCCTCAAACTCGTTTTGTGTGTGTATTTTGCAACGGGTCCATTATACCACAGAAAAAAGCCTTTTTTCAAGGCTTTTTCAATATTTTTTATATTTTTTTACTTTATTTTATTAGTCTTTATTTGTTTTACTTTCTTTTTTATCTCTTTTTTCGTTTTTTTCTTTTCTATTTTCTTTATTATGTTTTAACTTTTCTTTAGCTTTATTAGTTGTATTTTGAATAGCATTTTTACTTTTTTCAGCACTTACTTTAATTTTTTCTTTTCCTTTATTTGCAAGCTCTTTAACCTTTTCTTGTGCTACTTTAAATCTAGGATGTGACTCTAAAAATCTTACTGCTAATTTATTGTTTTTTAGTTCTTCTTTTACTCTTGCATTAATTTCATCTGTGTCATCTTTGTTTCCTCTAGCACCACCAACATGAGTAGCAGTTTTTGCAACTTTTCCAACAACTTTAAATGAAATTATAACATCAATTATAAATATAATAGCTAAAATTCCTGCTGTTAAATGTCTTGCTAATTCGGGCATTGGATCTAATACATTATTGAATAACACTGGATTTATTAAATATATAACTGCTAAACCAAAAATTCCAAAAGGTATAAGAGTGTTTAAAGAAACTCTTCCATTTATATTAAATTTATGGTCAGAATAGTCCCACCATCTAGCATTAAATATCTTTTCAAGTACAAAACTTGCAATGTATTCAACTATTCCACTAACTATAATTGCTAAAAAGAAAACTGCAACAGGCCATTCTTTGCACCAGGTTAAACAAATTGTTATAAAAACTCCACCTAATCCATATATAGGACAAATTGGACTTATTAAAAATCCTCTATTAACAATTTTCTTCTCTATTATTGATACATAAACTTCTTCTACTATCCATCCACCAAATGAAAAGATTAAGAATAACAAAAACATCTTTTCAACAAATGGTATGGCTGTCGTTAAAACATATTCCATATTTCCTCTATTTCAAAATTATATTAATTATTTACTACTCTTTTTTGTAGCTTTTTTTGCTGTTGTTTTTGTTGTCTTTGCTGCAGTCTTTTTAGTTGTTGTCTTTGTTGTCTTTGCTGCAGTCTTTTTAGTTGTTGTCTTTGTTGTTTTTGCTGTAGTCTTTTTAGTTGTTGTCTTTGTTGTTTTTGCTGTAGTCTTTTTTGCTGTTGCCTTCTTCGTTTTTGTTTTCTTAGTTGTTTTTCCATCAGCTGCTTTTTTAACTGCTCTTTTCTTTTTCTTTTCTAAATTTTCTAAAGCTTCTGTTGGATCCCACTCTTGTCCAGCAACAGGTTTTTCCCAAGAAATAAATAAGCATGGGTTTTCTAATTTTTGATTATTCTTTGAACAAATATAATAACATTTTCCTCTTCTTGCTTTTCTTTCATAAACTTCAGATCCGCAAACTGGGCATGGTACATCAATTGCTGTTACAAACGGTTTAATATTTTTACAATCTGGGAATCCTGGGCAAGCTAAGAATTTTCCAAATCTTCCTTCTTTTATAACCATTAGCTTTCCACATTTTTCGCACTTAACGTTACTAACTTGTTCTTCTAATTTTACATGTTCTACTTCTTTTTCAACTTTTTCTAGTTCCTTAGCAAAAGGACCATAGAATTCTCTAATTACTTGTTTCCAAGGTTCTTTTCCTTCAGCAATACTATCAAATTGATTTTCAATATCTGCTGTAAATTCTACATTTATAATATCAGGAAAATTTTCTACTAATAAATTATTAACAACTTTTCCAAGGTCTGTTGGAAGTAATTGTTTCTTTTCTTTTGTTATATATTTTCTATCTATAATTGTAGAAATAATTGTAGCATAAGTACTTGGTCTTCCAATTCCTTTTTGTTCAAGTTCTTTAACAAGACTTGCTTCTGTGTATCTTGCTGGTGGTTCTGTGAAGCTTTGTTTGCTATCAATTCTTTCTTTCTTTAATGTTTCGCCTTCATCAAGTTCAGGAATTATTGACTCATCATCTTCATCATTTGAATCATCTCTATCCTCAACATATAAAGTCATAAATCCTTTAAATTTAAGAGTTTGACCAGATGCTGTGAAATTATATACATTATCTAGTTTTGTTTTTTCAGTATCTATTTGTGCAGAAACAGTATCATACACAGCGGCTGACATTTGACTAGCAATAAATCTATTATAAATTAAATTATATAGCTTAAATTGATCGTCATCTAATTGATTTTTAACCATTTCAGGAGATTTATTAACATATGCAGGTCTTATACCTTCATGTCCATCTTGTGCTCCCGATGGAGTTTTATAATATCTATTTTCGTAATATTCTTCTCCATATTTTTCAACAATAACTTCTTTAGCTGCTGCTCTAGCAGATTCAGAAATTCTTGTAGAATCAGTTCTCATATATGTTATAAATCCTGATTCATATAGAGTTTGAGCAACACTCATTGTTTTTCTAATTGCAAATCCTAACTTTCTTGAAGCTTCTTGTTGCATTGTAGAAGTTGTAAAAGGTGGAGCAGGATTTTTCTTTCTTGTTCCAAGTTTTACAGAAACAACTTTATATTTAGTATTTTCAATATCCTTTAAAATTTCATCAACTTCATCTTGATGATGTAATTCAACTTTTTCGCCGTTTGCTCCAGCAAATCTAGCAGAAAATTTATTATTATTTTTTGAAAGTATAGCATAAATGTTCCAATATTCTTCTGGAATAAATTTTTCAATTTCTTCTTCTCTATCGCAAATTAATTTAACTGCTACAGATTGAACTCTACCTGCAGATAGTCCTCTTCTTACTTTCTTCCATAATATAGGACTAATTTGATATCCAACAATTCTATCCATTACACGTCTAGCTTGTTGTGCATCTGTTAAATTCATATCTATAGTTCTTGGTTCTTTAATGTTTTTCTTAACAGTTTCTTTAGTTATTTCATTAAATGTTACTCTGCAAGCTTCATCTTGTGATATACCTAAAATGTAAGCTAAATGATATGCAATTGCTTCTCCCTCACGGTCAGGGTCAGTTGCAAGATATACTTTATCAGCTTTTTTAGCTGCCGTTTTTAATGAATTAATTAAAGCTGCTTTTCCTCTTATATTAATATATTCAGGTTCAAAATCTTGTTCAATATTTACGCCTAACTTTGATTTTGGTAAATCTCTAATATGTCCCTTAGACGCCTCAACTACGTATCCTTCTCCTAAATATTTTTTTATTGTAATTGCCTTAGAAGGTGATTCGACAATGATTAATTTATTTGCCATTACTCTCTCCATTTATTTTTTCTATCTAAAATAAAATATCACACCAATTAAGATTTTTCAACTAAACCTTATTGCTGTGATATTCTAAATTATTTTTCTTTATTTTGCAAGACTGTCTCTTTTACTTCATTATATATATTATCTTCAACATTGCTTGCAGCCATTGCAGCTATTGACTTTGCCATTGCTTGTAAATTTTCTTTATTAGCTACCATCTCGCATATCATACTATTTAAAGTCATAGATGTAATTTTATCATCTAATAAAACTTTTGCTCCTCCCTGTTTTTCAACAGTTCTAGCATTAAACTCTTGATGATTTTCTGCTGCAAATGGATATGGAATAAATATTGCAGGAATGCCAATTTTTTCTGCCTCAGTTACAGTCATAGCGCCACTTCTGCAAACAACCATATCTGCTATATTCATCATTTCTCCCATATTATATATATAAGGAAGAACTTTAATATCTTTTATATTTTCGCAATCAATATTATTAGATTCTAATTCTTGTTTTACTCCATCATAATTTTTAGGACCAACTGCCCACATAATTTGATATGGAATAGTTGAATCTCCTTTAATAATGCTCTTAATAATTCCAACCATTGCCTTATTTATATTTTTAGCCCCTTGGCTTCCACCAAAAACTAAAACTAATGGTTTCTCAATATCGTATCCATTTTCTTTTTTCTTATCTTGTTTTTCTTCTTCAGTTAAATTTAATTTAACTACTTTTGTCGGATTACCAGTAAAAACAACTTTTTTAGCTTTTGGTAATCTATCTTTTGATTCTTCAAATCCCACTAATATTTTATCTGCTTTTTTTGAAACCCATTGAGTTGCTTTTCCAGGTAAAACATTACTTTCATGTACTAAATATGGTATATGTAACTTTTTAGCTGCTTTACAAACAACCCATGTAATAAATCCACCTGTTCCAATAACAACATCTGGATTAAATTCTCTTAAAATTTTCTTTGCCTCAGAAACAGAATGTAAAGTTTCAATTCCATGTTTAATTGTAGAAAGTTTAAAACTTCTAGATAATCCATAACATTTAACAGTCTTTAACTCATATCCCTCTCTAGGAACTAAATCTGTTTCTAGTCCAGAATCTGTTCCAATAAAGATTATTTCTGAATCTGGTTCTTCTTTTTTTATTTTATTTGCGATTGCTAATCCCGGATTAATATGTCCACCAGTTTGTGCTGCCGCTATAACTGCTTTCATATCTCCTCCTTTCAACAATTATTCTTTTTCAATTTCTCTATTACGTGAAATGCTTAATAACAATCCCATGCTCATTAGTAAAGTTAATAACGCTGTTCCACCATAACTTAAGAAAGGTAGTGAAACACCAGTATTAGGCATAACTGCTGTACAAACAGCAATATTTAAGATTGTTTGAATCATAACTTGAGAAACAATTCCTGTTGCTATTAATTTTCCAAATAAATCTTTAGCTCTAACTGAAATTAATATTCCTCTAACTGCAAATAGTGCATATAATATAATTACAAAAGCACAACCCACAAAGCCCATTTCTTCTGCAATAATAGCAAAAATAAAATCGTTATGTGCTTCTGGTAAATATGTATATTTTTGAGTACTTTGTCCAAGTCCTACTCCAAATATTCCACCGCTTCCAATTGCATACAAACTTTGTTTAGTTTGGTATGCAGAATCTAGTGTACTATTTAATGGATCTTGCCAAGCTTGAATTCTATCACCTCTAAATGAGTCTGTTAGTTTGTTTAATACACCTGTAATTCCTAAAAATCCTAGTATTCCTCCACCAGCTCCTAAAGCCATTCCAATATAAGATTTTTTTATACCTGAAATAAATATGATAACGCATACAATTGCCATCATAATTATTCCTGCAGACATGTGATTTTGAAGTTTAAAAACTATCAATGCAGGAACTAATCCCATTATTATAGGAATACCTACTTCTGTAAAAAAATTATGCTTAACTCTTCTTTCATCTGTAAAATATCCTGCAACGGCAATTACTAATCCTATCTTTGTGATTTCTGAAGGTTGAAACTGAGCTGGTCCAATATTAATCCATCTTCTAGCACCATTTACTGTAACACCTATTCCTGGAACATAAACTAAAAATAATACTAATACTGAAACAAAGTAAATTGGGATATACCATTTTTTCAATCTATGATAATCATATCTTGATATTAATATCATAACTAAAAATCCAGCTATTGCTATTCCACCTTGTTTAAACAAATAATAGTAACTAGTTCCATTCTCAGATAATGCTTTGGGAGCACTTGCAGATAAAACCATAACAACTCCAAAAGCTACTAATATAAATATAATAATAACCATAGGTATATCTATTCTATTAAGTTTCTTCTTTGGAAGACGTTTAGTTTTTCTTACTTCTTCGTTTGACATTTGTACTCCTTAATTAAATGTATAGTCCTAGCATTAATATATAGCCCAAACACTAATTATTGCTCCAATTAATGTTATTAAATTAAATACAATAACAATCTTTCTCTCTCTCCATCCTTTTAATTGAAAATGATGATGGATTGGTGCCATTTTAAATAATCTTTTCTTTGTCTTTTTATAATAAAGTACTTGTAAAATAACTGATACAGTTTCGATAATTGGAATAATAGCCATAAATAAAAGTAAAAGTGGTACTTTCATATATAAGCACATTCCAGCAATTGCTCCACCTAATAATAATGATCCTGTATCACCCATAAATATATGTGCGGGATGAATATTGAAAATTAAATATCCAAGTTCAACCCCCATAATAATACATCCAAAAATTGTAACCTCTTTGATACCCATAATAATTGAAATAACAGTTAAACATGCAATAATTATAGTAGTAACAGTAGTTGACAATCCATCAACTCCATCCGTTAAATTAACAGCATTAGTTGTTCCAACAATTATAAATAATGCAAATGGTATATACAACCAAATAGGCATTGTCCAATATACATCTATAAATGGAATAAATGTAGTTGTTCCATTATTAAAAACAAATAATAATAAACATATATAAATAGTTGCTATTACTATAAGTCCTATCATTTTAGCTCTAGGACTAAGTCCATCTTGATTTCTTAATATAACTTTCTTAAAATCATCTATTAATCCTATAATACCAAAGCCCATAGTAACAAATATTATTGGTAATAATCTTGTCGCTATCTCTGGTTCATCTGCATTATAATTAAAGAATAAGAATACGCTTAGTATTATTGTAGCAATTATAATAATTAAACCACCCATTGTTGGTACACTACTTTTTCTTCCTACAACAGTTTCTTGAATTCCTAATTCTCTCTCTGTTTGTTTAATATTTCTTCTTTTAAGAATAGGTATTATTATACAAGCAATAACTGTACTTACAGCGTATGAAAGTAATAATATCTTAAGCTGAAAATTCATTAAAATTTATCTCCTATTTTTATTGTTTTCTTGCCTCAAGAATTTCATCAATTACTTTTTTAATAATTTCTCTTTCATCATAAGGTAATTTCTCATGATTTATTTCTTGATATGTTTCATGGCCTTTTCCTGCTAAAACAATAATGTCAATCTTATTAGCCATTTCTATAGCTTTTTTAATAGCTTGAGTTCTATCAACAACAACTTCATATTTTCCAGTTGTTTTCTTCATTCCTTCTTCAATTTGATCAACAATCTTTTGTGGATCTTCTGTACGAGGATTATCTGAAGTTATAATTGTGTAGTTTGCAATTTTTCCTGAAACTTCGCCCATATGGGCTCTCTTTGTAGAATCTCTATCTCCTCCACAACCAAATACTGAAATAACTCTTCCTCTTGTATATGCTTTAACAGCTGAAAGAATATTGTTTAAACTTTCAGTAGAATGAGCATAATCAATCATAATAGTTAATCCAAGTTTGTTGTCTACTAATTCACTTCTTCCTGGAACTCTTACTTCTTCTAAAGCAGCTTTAATATTTTCTGTTGAACATCCTAATTTTTCTGCTGCACAAATAGCTGCTAAACTATTGTATACGCTAAATCTTCCAGGTATATATGTTTTTATTCTTTCATTTTTTGAATTTATTCTTACTCTAAAATCAACATAAGAATTAGTAATAGTTATATCCTTTGCTAAATAATCAGAACCATTATCAATTCCATATGTTTTAAATTTGCAATCAGGTACCATGTTAGGAACTCTCAAAGTATGTAAATCATCGCTGTTTACAAATCCTGTTTTGCACATGCTAAACAATTTAACTTTTGATTCAAAGTAATCTTTTATATCTGGGTGCTCATTTTTTGATATATGATCTTCTGAAAGATTTGTAAATATACCAATATCAAAATCACATCCATCAACTCTATGAAGTTTTAAACTTTGTGAAGAAACTTCCATAACAATAGCTTTGCAGCCATCTTTAACCATTTCATTAAATAAATATTGAAGATGTAAACTATCTGGAGTTGTTCTATCACTATCTTCTATTTTTTTATCTCCACTATAACTTGCAATAGTTCCAACTAAACCTGCTTTGATTCCTTGTTTATCAAGTATTTTCTTAAGCATAAATGTTGTAGTTGTTTTTCCTTTAGTACCAGTAACACCAATAAGTGATACTTTTTTAGAAGGATTATCATAAAAATTGCAAGCGCATTTTGCTACTGCTATTCTAGTGCTTGGTGTTGTTATTAAAGTTATACCTTCAGGTATTGATGAAATAACATTTTTTGCTTCTTCTTCATCTATTAATACTACCTTTGCTCCATTTTCTATAGCCTTAGCTATATATTTATGTCCATCTACTTCAAAACCTTTAATAGCAATGAACATATCTCCTTCCTTAACTGCTCTTGAATCTGCTGTTATGTTAGGAATTTCAAGGTCTAAATCTCCTTTCGCTTTAAGGCCTTCAACTCCTGCTAAAATCTTTTTTAATTCCATATATATTGTCTCCTTATATTATATATTTCAATATAATTAAATATAATTAACCAAACAAAGTAAAATTATTTACTTTATATAAAGTCGGCTTTTTACGTTTAACATTATATAACAAATCCACTAATAATTACAAGCAAAAAACACTACTGATTTAGTAGTGCTTTTTACATTTATATAAATAAATCATTAATTATCATTTGAAGGTTTTATAAAATCTGATTTGTCTAAATCTACATATACTTTTTGTTGATTATCAACTTTTTGCATTCCCAATTGCTCTTTTGCTTCTTGTTCAATTGTCTTCATATTTGTAGCACCTTCAATTTTAACTTCCAATTGCTCATTTTGTTTTAAAACTTCAGACAATCTACTTTCTAACTTTTTCTTTTCCATAAAAGAAGCATTTACTAATGAATATTGATAAACAATTCCTAAACAAACTACAAATGCAATAATTGTTGTTAAAACAATATTTCTAGTTCTATGTCTAACATTAACTTGCTTTGCTTCTAATTTTTTACTATCCCATTTAATTTCTTCAACTAATGGTTGTGAAAAATCTGTTACCATTGCAGCCTTAACTACTTTTGGCTTTCTATCTCTGTGAGATTCATTCATAGTTCTTGGTTTTGAAATACTAGCTTTTGATGTACTAACTTTTGAAGCACTAGCTTTTTTCACATTAGCTTTTGTTTCGCTAGTTCTTGCTACATTAGATCTTGTTGAACTAGTCTTTGCCATGCTAGATTTTACTGAACTTCTTGTTCTAGCTCTACTTTGACTAACATCATTTAAACTCTCAACTTTTCCATTAATTGTAATTGTTGGAACATCTTTATCTTCAGCTATACTTGCATGTTTATTTTTAACTCTTTCTTCAATTTTGTTTTCAAAATTTGCTTCTCTTAAAGTTCTAGGATCAATTAAAGTAGCTTCAAAATAATCAACCATAAATATCTCACCTCACTTTCTTTTGTTTTTCTTTTGTTTATATTTTAATTAACATTTTAAATTAATCTCTTCGCTCAAAAATTCTTAGCTTAGCACTCTTTGAACGACTATTGTTTTGTAATTCTGTTTCTGTTGCTTCTATTGGTTTTCTATTTACTAACACCCCTAAAGCTTTAGCACCACATACACAAGGTAGTCCCGGAGGACAAGTGCATTTTCCTAAGGCATCTTGGAATGCATATTTAACTGCTGCATCTTCTAATGAATGGAATGTTATAATTGCTAATCTTCCGCCCACTTTTAACTTCTTAATACAATTCATTGTTGTATCATATAGTGGTTTTATTTCATTATTAACCTCTATTCTTATTGCTTGAAATGTACGCTTTGCTGGATGTCCATCTTTTGAATAAGGTCTTGATTTTTCAATAATATCAACTAACTGTTTTGTTGTTTTTATTGGTTCAATTTTTCTTGCTATAACAATATTTTTAGCAATTTGACGAGAAAACTTTTCTTCGCCATATTCATAAATAATATTTGCTAATTTTTCTTCAGGATATTTATTAACAACATCAAATGCAGAAAACTTTTGAGTTTTATCCATTCTCATATCTAATTCGTTATCACCTAAATAACTAAATCCTCTTTCTTTTTCATCTAATTGATATGATGAAACTCCTAAATCTAATAGTATTCCATCAACTTCATCAATATTTAACTCTTCTAAAATTTGAGGAATATTATCATGATTATCGTGAACTAGTTTGTAATTTTTATATCCTTCTAAATTACTTTCTGCTGCTTTTAAAGCTTCTTCATCTCTATCAATTCCAATTAATAGACCATCCTCAGAAAGTTTTTCTATAATTCTTTTGCTGTGCCCTGCTCCGCCAATTGTTCCATCAACATATATGCCATCAGCATTTATGTTAAGACCTTCAATTACTTCATTAAGCATAACAGGCAAGTGTTTAAATTCCAAAATTAATACCTAACCTTTCACTTGTACTTTATAAAAAAATAAAGTCCTTAAGGCTGGCACATATTCTTTCAAATACATGCCAACCCTTTGTCTTTGGTATTTTAAAAATCTTTTGTGTGATTTTTTCTTTCGTATTTTAAAATCTTTTGTATTGCACAACTTCGTGCTTTTTCTTTCGTTTTTACTTGCTTTTCTCTTTAGTAAAAATAGTAAAAATTTAAATTTTTGTCTTTTGTAAAACTTTGACCTTTGTTTCTTTGCTCTGCTTTTTCCTTGGTATTTTTATATAAACTTTTGTAAAAGTTATATAAACGTAAATTATATTCCTAGTATTCCAATCTCAGACATCTTCTCTGCAATTTTATCAACAGATAAATTATCTTCACTGTTATACTCTTCCCATTTTTTCTTATCCCAAATTTCAATTCTAGTTCCAACGCCTATGATAACAGCATCCTTTGTTAATGATGCATACTCTCTTAAGTTTGCTGGTACTAAGAATCTTCCTTGTTTGTCTGTTTCTTCTTCAACTGCTCCAGATAAGAAAAATCTGACAAAATCTCTTGTATTTTTATTAGTAAGTGGAAGTGTTTTTAACTTCTCTGCAAATTTATTCCATTCAGTAAGTGAATAGCCAAATAAACATCCATCTAATCCTTTTGTAATTATAAACTCTTTACCTAAATCATCTTTGATTTTTGCAGGTAATATAAGTCTTCCTTTTGTATCAATTGAGTGTTCAAACTCCCCGATTAGCAATGTTTTATTCACCTCCTCCACTTTTCACCACTTTGTTCCACTTTTGTAGAAATTTTACAGTAAAACATAATAAAAAGCAATATATTTTTAGAATTTTTTCCACTCTAAATTCTAAAAAAATTACTCATTTCCCTTGTACTTATTTACCAACAATAGTTTCAGCAAATATTACTTTTTTGTCATATAAAAAATTAATTCAAGGTTTGTTTTTTGCATAAAAAAATACTAGTTTTTTTTACATAAAAAAGCACTAGTTCTTTTGCATAAAAAAAGTACTAGTTTTTGTGAATTAAATTTGTTTCACAAAATTAAACTAGTACTCTTTTCTTTTTAATTTTATCTATAATTTGATCTCTGTTTTTTCTTCTATCTACTACGTATGAACTTCCAAAAATTGTTTTAGCTAAATGTTTTACTGCTGCCCCTGCTTCTCCTATTTCTAAGCTGTTTTTAAATCTTTCAGGTGTTACTTCTACAATCCCTATAGATATTGAAGTTAAAGGAAACTGTTCTAACACTCCTTTTCTATTTTCTATTTCTAAGTATCCTCTTTGATAATCTTCCTTTTCAAAATATTTTTCTATTTGACTATCATAATCTGTTATTATACTTTGTGCGACCTTTTCATAATTTTGATCTTCAAGAATTGCAATAAAATCATCTCCACCAATATGTCCAACAAAATTATTAGAACCTTCTATTTTCAACACATTAGTAGTTAAGATTTTAGCTGTAAATTTAATTATTTCATCTCCATTTGAGAAACCATAATAATCATTGTAAGCTTTGAAGTTATCCAAGTCTACATAGAACATTTGAAATGTCTTACCCTGCTCTAATCTTTTGTTCATCTGATCTTGAATTTGAGCGTTTCCTGGTAATCCAGTTAATGGACTAACTGTCTTATTTGAGTTAAGTAATCTTAAAAAATTCTTAATACTATAAAAAAGTACTTCATAGCTTACTGGTTTTTTTAGATATAACTCTACATCATTTTGCAAGATATCAACTACATGTGAATCATCTTGATTAGAAGAGACTACAACTATCGGTGTACGCGTATTATCTACATCAGCTCTAATTTGCTTACATATAGAAAATATATCGCTTCCTTCAGGTATTTCATCCTCATTAATTATTATAATGTCTGGTGTTGTAAGTATTTCGCTAAAAAAATCTTGGAATTCATATCTTTCAACTTTTGTATTTTTTTCTCTTTTAAATAACGCAGTTAGATTATTATTAATTTCTTCTTGATGATCTAAAACATAAATGTTTCTCATCGATAAATCAATTACCTTTCTACATTAATTTTTTCTTTTGGTTTTATTGTTTTTTAGTTTTATTATTCTTTGATTTTTAATGAACCTTCTATTGTTGTTTCTAGTCCATTTACATTAGTTACAGTAACTTTAATTATATGATCACCAGTTGTTAATGTAACTGTTGCTGAAAGTTCTTTCAAATTATCTACTGGTTGATCAGCAACTTGGTTATCAACTGTAACTTTTATATTTGTTACTCCAATATCATCCTTCGCATTGATTGTTAAATCTTTACCATTCAATTTGAATGTTATTACTGGTTTGTGAGATGCTTCTATTTTTTGCTCTATTGTTGTTTGATTATTATTAATATCAATTGCAGTAATAGTTAATGTATCACTTACTGCTTCAGTAATTTCAACAGTTGCTGTTAATGTTTTTTCATTTTCATTTGCAGCTATGTATGTTGGTTCTTTACCTTGCCAGTTATACATTATTGCTTTAATTCCATAATCATCTGTTGCAGTTATTTTAATAGTCTTTTGTACTGCAGTAACTTCAACTTTTGGTTTAGTTTGATCTGCATTTGTATTAATATATGTTTTTGTATATGTATGTTCTGTTTCATAGCAGTCATAAACTCTCACTGTTAAAACAGGATTTCCATATGGTATTTCAACTGTCTTTTTAAAATTATTTCTTCCATCTCCAGAAATATATGAAGAACCATTATTGTCCCAACTATATATAACTTTAGAAATAGGATTGTTAGCATTAAATGTTAAAGTTACTTCTGCATTCATTTGCAATGCGTGTACTTCAACTGTATCACTTTGTTTTGCCTTATTAGTAACCATTGCATATACTGATTTTCCTATCAATGTAATTGCAAAAACAATTATTATCAAACAGTATATTTTTATAATTGATTTAATTTCTGCTCTTTGATTTTTTCCTCTTCGATATTCTTTTACATTAACATTATCTTCAACTAAATTTTCTGCTGTTCTATCTGTTGTTTCTTCACCTAAAAAAATATTTCTTTTTGTTTCTACTATTTCTTCTTCAACTGCAGAATTATCCGTATTATTAAAACTATTTAATCCTTGATTATAAAAATCTTGTTGTGCATTTTCAAAACCATTAAATTGATTATTAAATCCATCAAATTGATTATTTTCAAAATCATTAAATTGATTATTAAATCCATCAAATTGATTATTTTCAAAACCATTAAACTGATTGTTGAATCCATCAAATTGACTATTATTAAAGCCGCCAAATGAATCATTTAATCCATTAAACTGACCATCATCAAAGCCATCAAATGGATTATTAAACTGATTATTATATGGGTTGTTGAATTGATTATTTAATTGGTTTTTCTCGTTTGGATCCATCAAGCTTCTCCTTTATCTTTAGTAAATTGTATTAAATCTAAAATTGGTCATAATAACGCATTTTTAACATTAATATTGTATAGTAAATAATTTTCTTTTTCAATAGAAAAAAGAAAACCATTTAGTGTTTTCTAAATGGTTTTCTTATAATTATTTTTAATTAAACTATATATTAATTTTAAACTAAACTATATGCTAATTTTTAATTGAACTGCATATTACTTTTTATTCAATTACATATTTTTTAATTAATACTATACCTACTCCAACTATTGCTAATGCTGCAATTCCGATTAATATTATTGATTGTGCAGAACCTGTCATTACTACTAGTGCTACTGGTGCATCATCAATATCATCTTCTCCAGCTTTTCTATTGTTAGGTACTGAATCAATATCAGGTGCATCATATTTATTTTTGTCTTTGCTTATTTCTGCTGTATTAATTTTTACACCAGTATTATTTTCATCATTAATCCATGTTAATGTGATAATAACTTCAGCTGTGTCACCTGGTTTTAATAATTTATCTTTTAATTGATCTGTTGTAACTTTACCATCAACTTGTTTCCAACCTTTATTATCTTCTGGAACAAATTTTAATCCTTCAGGAATATAATCACTTAATTCTGTGCAATATCCTTCGATTTCACCTTCGTTCTTAACTCTTATTGAGTATTGGAATTTAACAGTTGTGTTCTTTAATCTGTTATAGTCTAATTCAACTTTTACTATAGATTCTGGATCGTCTTCTGCCTTATGTCCTGTTTCCATTACTCTCTTAACGCCATCTTCTATAACAATTGCATGTGTTACCCATTTTCTTAATGATAAATCAAAGTATAGTACTTTTACTTTTTCAATATCTTGATCATCTTCTCCTTCAATCCATTCATCTGGTGTTGAATCGATATCAGGTAAACTTGTTCTTATTTGAGCATGGTTTACTAATTCTCTGCTATTTGGTGTTGCTAATTGTGGTTCATCTACTTTGAATGCAACTTGAACATCTTTATAATCTGGTGTTTCCATTGATTCATAATCAAAAGCTTTGATTAAAGTATCTTTTAAATAATTTGTAACTACATATTTAGCATCACTAACTTTTGTTGTATCTTTTCCATCTTTATCTAGTAATGTCCATCCATACTTTTTGTTGATTTCATGATCTGGTAAATATGTTAATCCTTGTGGAATATCATCTTTTACTGATTCTACATATCCGTCAACATTTCCTTCGTTGTATACTCTGATTGTATATACTACTACATCTTTGTTTCCTACAACTACTGGTTCTTTAGTATGTTTATATTCGCATGTTGTTACTTCTTTTCCATCAATTATTTTTCCGAAATTTGAAGCATCAACTACTGGAATTCTTGATTTTATTTCTTCTGAATTTACTTTAGTAATAAATTTTCTTAATGCTAAATCAAATCTTACTACTTGTAAATCTTCGTAGTCATCATCATCTTCATATCCTTTACCATCTCTTGATGTTCCTGGATTATAATCATCTCTTTGACCATTTGTAATATTGTCTTCTTCTGAATCAATATCTTCAAGGTCTAAATCATTTCTTGTTTCTGTAATTTCAGCAACGTTCTTTAAGCTTAATTTTGTAGCTCCTGCTTTCGCTTCAACTGTACATTCAATTTGTACATCAGCATATGATATTGTATATTCTCCATTATTTTCTGCTAATGCTTTAAGAATTGTATCTTTTAAATATGTTGTACTAATTTCTTGTCCATTTGCTGTCCAACCATATTTTCTATTTAATTCACTATCTTCTTTAAACTTTAATCCTACTGGTAAATAGTCAACTAATTTTGTTGCATATCCATCTACTGATCCTTCGTTATAAACTCTGATTGTATAAATTACACTATCGCCTGTTTTAACTTGAATTGGATCTTTTGTATGGCGTTTGTATGATGTTGTTCCATTATCAAATGTCTTTGATGCATCTTCCATTTCTAATGCTTTTAAATCATCTTGTGTGATAACTGGTTCTCTGCTTTCTTTAACTTCTGATCCATTTACCTTTGTGATGAATTTCCTTAACGCTAAATCGAATTTAACAGGTTTTAGATATAAATCTTCATAATCATCATCATCTTCATATCCTTTACCATCTCTAGATGTTGCTACATTATAATTTGCTTTTTGATCATTTGTTAAATTGTTTTCTGTAGAATCTCTATCTGGTATATTTAAAGAATTTCTGCTTTCTGTAATTTCAGCAACGTTCTTTAAATGTTTTACTTGATTTGCATTTGTTGCTGTAACAACACATTCAATTTGAATATCTTTATAATCAATTGTATTTGTTGTTGGATTAAATGCATTAATCATTGTGTTATTTAAATATGTTGTACTGATTTCTTGTCCATCAGCTACCCAACCATATTGTGAATTTATTTCGCTATCAGCTTTTAATTGTAATCCTTCTGGTAAGTAATCAACAACTTTTGTTGCATATCCGTCTACTGATCCTTCGTTGTAAATTCTTATTGTATATAAAACAACGTCATTTGTTTCAACTGCTAATGGATCTTTTGTATGGCGTTTATATGATGTTGTTCCATTATCTAATGTTTTTGTAGCATCTTCATTTGCTAATGCTGTCAAGTCTGCAGTAGTAATATTTGGTGTTCTATTAACTGTTACATTTGATCCATTTACTTTTGTGATGAACTTTCTTAACGCTAAGTCAAAATGTTTTGGATTTAGATATAAAGGTTCATAGTCATCATCATCTTCATATCCTTTACCATTTGTTGAAGTTCCTGGTTCATATTTATTAATTTGTGTTGTTGTTAAGTTGTTCTCTGTAGAATCTCTATCTGCTACTCCGTATTCGTTAGTTGCTCCTGTGATTTCAGCAACGTTAATTAAGTTTACTTTTGATTCTTTGTAATCTGCTGTAACTGTGCATTCAATTCTAACTAATTTTGAATCGATTGTTGTATTTGTTAATTTATTAATTGTTTGTTCTGCTAAGTGCGTTGTTTTAACTGTTCTTCCATCTGCACTTGCAGTCCATCCATATGTGTTATTAATTGAGCTGTTTGGTGTCAATGTTAAACCTGCTGGTAAGTAATCTGTAATTTCTGTACATTTACCATTTACATTTCCTTCGTTGTAAATTCTAATATCATAAATTACTTTATCACCTGTTTTAACTTCTAATGGTGTTTTTATATGAGTTTTTCTTGCTGTTGTTTTTGCTGTTTTTGGTTCTTTATCAGAATTGAAGTATCCATTTTCGTTATATAAATTTACAATTTCTTGTGCTGTAATGTTTGGTACTCTATTTGTTATTTCTGTGCTATTAATTTTTGTTATATATTTTCTTAATGCTAAATCAAATTTTCTATCTGGAGTAAATGAAACACTATCGCTAAATTGTTCATTTGTTGGTACTTCTTCTATTTCAACTAAAGGTTGATTAACATTTAATGCATTTGCTCCAACTGTTAAACAATTTATGTTTTTCTTTATTCTTCTTGTATTTACTGTAAATGTTATTGTTTCAAGTGGAAATGATTCTGGAATTTGAATATAAAATGGTTGTCCATTTGTTGCTTTTATTTTTTCAGTAAGATCGCTTCCTCTATATTCAGTTGTTTTATCTGCTTTTAATATTTTATATTCATAGCTTTCAAAATTTGATCCTATACCTGTTATACTAGCATTTTCACCAAGTTTAAATGTATAAGGTCCAACTAAAATCTTATCACCTTGTTTTGTTGCTGTTCTATTTGATTTATCAAATTTACTTGCTCTTGCATCTGAGTTATATGTTTTAGGGTCAGTATTTTGATTTGCAATACCATAGTCTACTAATCTAATGAATAAGTATTCTGCTGGTTGATAATATTCACCATAATATGAATATGTATGTGCCCCAGTTGATTTTGTTGATAAATCAACAAATCCTGAATCTGTTGTAGAATATTTAAATGATGGTTCATATCCGTTGTCAAAATCAAAAATTGGATGATGTTCTCCATTTGGGTTTGTAAAATACCAAAGAGCAGCTTGTTGTACAGCTTCAATAATGTCTTGTTGATATCCTGTTTTTCCAATTAAAGCGTAATCATTGAAATCGCTATATTTTACTCTGCCATCTGTTACTTTAGCTAACATTGTATTAACTGCTTCTTCATAATTTGTAGATCCTATATATGATTCTTTTTCTGCAAATACATCAAGTAATGCAACTGCTGAATTATATGTTGCAGTTGTAGGAGGTACCGCACTAATATATGCTGCTGGGATTTGATCTCTACCCTGAAGTAAATCCATCGAATTTACATATGTTGTAGCTACTGCAGTATTTTGACTACCAAATCCTGCTCCTGCTTTGAAACAGTATATTGGATTTAGATTGCCATAATATCCGCCTAAATCTTCAACAATTTTAATTATTCTTTCTGTTCCGCCATTAGCTACGATTGCATAGTATCCTGATGGTCTTCCATTTCCATTATTGTAAGTTGAAAAAGTTCTAGAGATAGTTGCTGCTAGAATACTATTACTTACTAAAAATGTAATTACCATAACTGCTATTGCAATTAATATTTTACTAACTTTTTTCATTATTTTCCTTACTCCCTTAAATTTTAATCTAATACAGGAAAATTATACCACAAAAATAGGCCTAAAAGCAAGAAATACCGCGAGTTTTATATTTCTTTTGTGTTAAGATTATTACAAAAAAGCAACATCATTTTAGATGTTGCTTTTCTTTATTTTTTTATTTTATTAAATTCTTATTTTTTTAAATGTTTTTTTAATAAAACGACTCCCAATGTAACTGTTAAAAGCCCTGCTATTCCAAAGATTATACAGATTGCTATAGTTTGAGCAAATCCAGACATATTAACCATAGCCTCGTCATAGTCATCTTCATTTTTTTCTTTGTTATTTGGTATTGAATTTATATCTGGAGTATTATGATCATTTTTAACATCGCTTATTTCAGCTATATTAGTCATTGGTTTGAAATTTAATTCAGAATTAATCCAAGTTAATACTAGGTTAACTCTTTCTTCTTTTCCTGGTTCAATTAGCTTATCTTTTAGCTTATTAGAAACAATCCTCTCACCAGAAACTCTCCATTCAGGATTATCAGCTTGGCTAAATCTTAATCCTTCTGGAACATAATCAGCTATCTCTGTTGCATATCCTGCAACTTCTCCTTCATTTTTTATGATGATTTCATATTGGAATTTAATAACTGTGTTTTTTACTCTTTCTTTATTCATTTCAATATTTACAACCGACTTGATATCTGAAGTTTCATCAACTCCTGTAGGTTCATCCCTTTGATGACCTTCTTCAATTAAAATTGTTTTTGAAATTATATTTCTTAATTTAAAATTAAAGAATTTTATATGAATTGTTTCTTCATCTTGATCATCTTCTCCATTGTTCCATACATCAGTTGTTGAATCAATATCAGTAACATCATGGCCACTTTCATCGCTATCACTATGTATTTCAACTCTGTTTATTGCTTCACGTTGGTTTCGTGGTTCAACAACTTTAAATGTAACTTTTATTTCTTTGTACGCTGGAGTTTTATTTTCTTTATGATCAAAAGGTTCTATAGCTTTTTCACCAGATTCTTTTTCTTCATCCTTAGATAAATAGTTTGTTTGTATTGACATTGCATCTACAGGATTTGATGTTTCTTTTCCTGAAGAATCATACATTTTCCAGTTATATGGTCTGTTTGTTTCATTATCTGGTAAAAATTCTAATCCTAAAGGTATTGAATCTTTGATTACTTTTGCATATCCCTTTTGTGTGCCTTCGTTATAGACTCTAATTGTATATGTTACGACATCTCCTGTATAAACTTGAAGAACATCTTTCTTTTGATTATACATACAAGTTGTTATTGCTTCGTTTTTCTCATCAGCAGTTCCAAATTTTGAAATATTAACAACTGGTTCTCTATCTGTAATTGTTGTTTCATTTATTTTTGAAATAAATTGTCTTAGTGCTAAATCAAATTTTTCTAAAACAACTTTTTCAAAGTCATCGTCATCTTCTTGACCTTGATAGAAATAGTTTGTATCTGTTAAATCATCCTTATTTCCATTATTTCCTTTGTAATCACTTAATTGCTCATCTGAAGGTAATGTAACTGTTGATTGATTGTCTCTATCTGCAAGATTTTCATTGTTTTCATATTTTGTGATTTCTGCTATGATTGTAATTTTCTTTAAGGCTTCTGCAGTATTTCTAACTTTGCATCTAATTTTTATTTCTTTATAATTTAAATTGCTAGCTTTTAAATCATAAGCTTTTATTACATTTTCAGCATCATTATCTCTAGAAAGTTTTGTACTTCTAATCGTTCTTTGAGTAGCATCGTTAGGATCTAATATCCAACCATTTTCGCCGTTATATTCATCATTGATAAATTCTAATTCACTTGGCAAATGTACTGTGATTTCTTTTGCAAAACCATCTATCGTACCTTCGTTATAAACTCTAATTGTATAAACTACATTGCTTCCTGGTCCTACACTTACTGAACCTTTTGTTTGTTTATATTCAGCTGTTGTTTTTCCTGTTAGCAATGGATTTGTATTTACCATTGGTTCTCTATTATAGTCACCTGTATCAACTTGAGAAACAAAAGCCCTCAATGATAAATCAAAATATCTTCCTGGAATTACTAAGTTTTCGAAATCATCATCATCTTGATATCCTTTTCCTCTATCATTTGTTCCTGGATTATAATTTTTTATTTGATCTTCTGTTAGATTGCCTGGTTTTGAATCTCTATCTTTTTGTGATGATTGAATCTCACAAACGCATTTTAAAAATACATCTGAAGATTTTGTTTGTTCATTAACTATTAATTCTATTTTAACTAAAATAAAGTTTAAGTTTGCATTTACTTTAATGCCTTGTGACGATCTGTTTCTAGTATATTCTGTAACTACAGTCTGGCTATCACCTGCAGGTGTCCAACCATATTGATTATTTATTTCACTGTTTGGTGCCAAACTAACTCCAGTTGGCAAATGTTCAACAATTGATTGTGCCGTTCCTGCGACATTTCCTTCGTTATAAATTCTTATATCTAAAACAACTCTATCATTGTTTTTTACTAATACAGGACTTTTTGTATGCTTTTTCTCTGCTGTTGTTCCGCCATCTAGAGATGCTTCGCCAATTAATAATTTATTTATCTCTTCATTTGTTATTTTAGGTTCACGTGATTCTTCAAGATTTTCTCCATTAATTGATGTAACAAATTGTCTAATAGCTAAATCAAAATTTGGCTTAGCAATTTCTTTTGAATCGCTATCCACTAAATCTACTGATTGTGTTCTTATGATAATTACTGGTGTACTATTTCTAATCGATGCGGCTGGAACTGACCAATAATTATATGTTTTAGCTGTATACTCTTGGCTTATTTCAATAGTTATATCTGATGCTGAAGTATTCATTGGAACAGAAATATAAAATATTTTTCCTACATTTGAAGCTAACTTTATTGATGTAGTTGCTCCTTCTATAACTGTTTTAGCATCAGAAGCAAGTATTGTAGCATTAGTAATTTCAGTAGTTCCGCTTAATATTCTTCCTTCAAAAGAAGAATTGCTATAATTGTTTTTTTCAATTTTATATGGTCCTATTAAATATTTATCATCTTTAGTTGTTACTTGTGCATTTGATTTATCAAGTTTAAAAGGTGCTAGTGATTGCGTTTTTGTAACACTATATCTACCACTAGAAACCTCACTATTTGCTTTTTCAATTAAGTATTTAAATAATTTATTAGCAGGATCAGTTTTGTTAGTACTAAAACTATTTAAATCAACTATATTATTTCCACTTGATGAAGAATAAAAGAAACTTGTTCCTGAATTGCCATCTGTTGAAACATGATATGAATTGTTAGTTCCATTTGAGTAATACCAAATAGCTGCTTGTTGAACCATTTCTATAATATCGCTTTTCAATGCTAATGAATTTTTACCTTGAATTGAATAAGTATCAAAATCGCTAGAACTAATTCCTGCATTACTTAATAATTGATTAACTGAATTTGAATCTTTAACATTTGCAATATTTTCTAATACCCACATCAATTTTTTATAATTGCTTGAACCTAAACTAAATGGTAAAGCTTCTGAATAAGGACTTGGAATTGAACCAGGATCAGTGAAATCAAAATACTGATTATAGTTCTTTGCAGAATAGTCTGATGATCCATTCGCACCAAAGCCAACTCCATTGTTTAATGAGTAAACTAAATTGTTATATCCTGAATAATCTGATGATCCTGTATAATCTGTCATATTAAGCTTAGAAACAGGCATTTTACCTGCTGCCGTTTGAACATAATAATATCCAGTTGATCTACCACTACCTGCATTGTATGTATTTATGTAATATCCAGGTGTTGAAATATTTGCATGGGTTTCAGCTGAACATATAAGACAAAATGAAATTAAAATAATTAAAAATTTAATAATCTTTTTTAGCTTTTGCATCAATTAACTCCGTGAATCCTTTGTATATTAAGTGTTTTGCACATTAAAAATTGCAAAACAATATCTAATCGTTTTTGCAAATTAAAATAAAATTTACATGACTAAATGATAACAAAACTACAATTTAATGTCAACAAAATTACGTGCTTGTAACTTAATTTTCCCTAAGGCTACAGGCATTTTTATTTTTGAATTTTATAACTCACTTTTACCAACACTTTCAACGATTTTTATTATATAAATTCAATAATTCTATTGACAGGTCGCCAATATTTTGCTAATATAATAATGCTTGCTAATAATATGTGCGGGAATAGCTCAGTTGATAGAGCGTCGCCTTGCCAAGGCGAAGGTCACGGGTTTGAGCCCCGCTTCCCGCTCCATTTTTTTGCACATATAGCAAGTTTTATTTTTTATAAACGCTTAGTTTATAGAAATTTAGTGCTATATATTAAAATTTAATATTATGTATGGCGCCATGGCCAAGTGGTAAGGCACGAGTCTGCAAAACTCTTATCCTCAGTTCGATTCTGAGTGGCGCCTCCAAAAAAATACCCTATTTGATGCATTTGAGATTATCTCAAACTTCAAATAGGGTTTTATTTATTTCTTTATTACTACTTTTATTATATTTTGTTTTTATCAATTATCTATTATAAATTATTTATTATTTAAATAATGAACTATTAAATATATTTAGCAAATATTGATTCTAATCCTGCTTCAACATTAAACATGAATTTAACTTGTTGCTCTCCATTTTTATCTACTATATATCCAGTAGCTCCTCCTGATGTAACTTTAATTTTTATTCCATTACTTAATTCAACTGTGTATGTAATTTTTTCATTTGAAAGATCAACAACTGTACCATTTAGTTTTACAAAACTAGCTAAAGTACAAATTGTTCTTAGTTCATTTGCATCTACAGTAGTTACAGATCCTTTATTATTAGTAATGACAGCTGATTTAACTTCTTCTGCATTAATTGCACTTACTTTCTTTTGTGCTTCTGCATTAACGATTTCTCCAACTTTTTTTAATAGCTCATCTGATAAAACTACAGCCATGTTCTTATCATCATGATTATATAATGCATTCTTATCTGAAAAATTAATTTTTTTATTTCCATTAATTACAATTTGTGTGTTGTAATATGATGCACTATTTTCATCCATTGCTTTTTCATTTTTATCTAATTGATTACTTTCAATCAAATTTGCTAAAGAACTTAAATTTTCATCCTTGCAATCAATCTCTAAAACTTCAATAAATTTCATTTGATCTGCAAGTGAAACATCATATCCATATGCATATCTTATTTTTATAGATTTAATTATTGCCTCATTTGCTTTGTTAGTTAATACTCCTGGTATAGAATTAACTAATTCTTGTAATTGTTGACTTGGTGTTGCATTTGGATCAACAATAGTATTATCTTCACTTGTATTTGTTTCATTTATTGTATTTTCTTCAATAGTATTTATACTATTTCCATTATTTTCATTTTCTTTATTGCTATTTTCTTTCATTAAATTAACTGCTATTGCTACTCCAATAATCCCTGCTATAACTACTATTATTAAAATAGTTATTATCACAATATCTGTTTTCTTTAACTTCATTTTATTTTATCCTTTACTATTTATTTTCATTCTATTTTGCCTTAATTTATTTTGCTTTTACTATTTTCTTTGTTCACTTCTTTTTTCAAATTTAATATTTATTTTCCGTTTACTTCTATCTTGCCATCTTTTTCCGTAACATTAGCTTTATCAGTTACTTTTCCATCAAGTATTGCCTCTGCAATGCTATCCTCAATCATTGATTGTACTGCTCTTCTTAATGGTCTTGCACCATAAGCTTCATTAGTTCCTTCTTTTATTACTAAATCTTTAGCCTTATCATCAATTACTAATTTGATATTTTGTTTTTCCATCAACTTGCAAACTTTTTCAATCATCAAATCAAGTATTAATCTAATTTTTTCGCTATTTAATTTTTGGAAAACAATTATATCATCAATACGATTTAAGAATTCTGGTTTAAATTCTTTCTTAACTTCATCCATTACATTCTTCTTTGTTTCTTCGTATTCTTTTTTAGTATCAACTTTATTATCTCCAAAACCAAGTTTTCTAGTTTCTGTAATTTGTCTAGCACCAGCGTTTGAAGTCATAATAATTATAGTATTTTTAAAATTAACCATTCTACCTTGTGAATCAGTTAATCTACCATCATCTAAAACTTGTAATAATAAATTCATTACATCTGGATGTGCTTTTTCAACTTCATCAAATAAAACAACAGAATATGGTTGACGTCTAACTTTTTCAGTTAGTTGTCCAGCCTCATCATATCCAACATATCCTGGAGGTGCACCAATTAATTTTGCTGTACTAAATGATTCCATATACTCAGACATATCAATTCTAATCATTGCATCTTCAGTTCCAAATAAGCTTTCTGCTAGCGCCTTTGAAAGCTCTGTTTTTCCAACACCTGTAGGACCTAAGAATAAGAATGATCCAATTGGTTTGTTAGGATCTTTTAATCCTAATCTACTTCTCTTAATGGCTTTAGCAATTGCTGTAACAGCTTCATCCTGTCCAACAACTCTCTTATGTAAATTATCTTCTAATTTTCTTAGTTTTTCTTCTTCATCTTCAGATACTTTAGAAACAGGAATTCCTGTCCAAGCTGCAACTACCTCCGCTATATTATCATAACCTAAAGATAGTATTTCTTTGCTTCTTTCATTTTTCCAATTTTCTTTTAACTCTGCTAAAACTTTTTTCTTACCATTAACTTCGTCTCTAATCTTTGCTGCTTTTTCAAATTCTTGAGCTCTTATTGCTTCTTCTTTTTCTCTATCTAATTTTTCAATTTCATCTTCATTTTCTTTAAAAGATTCTGGTTCTGTATAGCCACTCATTTTTAATCTTGCAGCAGCTTCATCCATAAGGTCAATTGCTTTATCTGGTAAAAATCTGTCATTAATATATCTAGATGACAACTCTACACAAGCTTTAATTGCCTCCTCTGTTATTTTAACATTATGATGAGCTTCATATTTATCTCTTAAACCATAAAGTATTTGAAGAGTTTCTTCTTCAGTTGGTTCTTGTACCATAACTTGAGAAAATCTTCTTTCTAATGCTGCATCTTTTTCAATAAACTTTCTGTATTCCTTTAAAGTTGTTGCACCAATTAATTGAATCTCTCCTCTTGCTAATAATGGTTTTAAAATATTAGCTGCATCAACTGCACCTTCTGCTCCACCAGCTCCAACAATAGTATGAATTTCATCAATGAAAAGAATTACATCTCCTGCTTTTTGGACTTCTTTAAGCATCTTCTTTATTCTTTCTTCGAAATCACCTCTATATTTAGAACCAGCAACCATGCTAGCCATATCAACACCAACAAGTCTTTTATCCTTTAATGTATTAGGAATATCACCTGAAACAATTTTTTCTGCTAATCCTTCAATAACTGCAGTCTTACCAACGCCAGGTTCTCCTAATAAACAAGGATTATTCTTTGTACGTCTTGATAAAATTTCAACAACTCTTTGGATTTCAGTTTTTCTTCCAATAACAGGATCAAGTTTTCCTTCTGAAGCTTTTTTAGTTAAATCTGTTCCAAATTGATTTAATGTAGGAGTTGAATTAAAACTTCCATTTGAATTGCTATTTCTTTCATTCTTCTCATCATTTGAATTATCATCATCTTTAGGCTCATCTTCTATTTCTTCATTTACAACTTTTATAAGTTCTGTATAAATCTTTTGAGGATTACCATTCAAATTCAAAATAATTCTATTAGCAATACTATCTCCTGCTTTCAATATTCCTAATAATAAATGTTCGGTACCTATGTATCTACTTCCCATACTTCTAGAATCAAGATATGCGTTATCTAAAACTCTTTTTGTTCTTGGAGTTGGAGATATTATATCTTGGTTTTCTATTGGTGAACCTTGTGAATCAATTTCAATTATTTCTTGTTTAATTGCTTCTGCTTCAAGACCTTGCTCTAATAAAATTTTTGAAGCAACGCCTGTTCCTTCATTTGCTAATCCAAATAAAAGATGCTCTGTTCCTAAAAAATTATGACCTAAATTCATAGCTAAGTCAGCTGCCATTTGAACCGCTTCAGTTGCCTTTTCTGTAAATTTGTAATTCATGTTTTCTCCCTTCTTTTATTCGCTAATAATTTGCTTGATAACTTTTGCTCTTTCAGTTATTTGTTCTGTTTGTGTAAGTTTAGTACCTAATCTTTTTTGCAAACTATATGGTTTAACATATAGCATTAATTCTCTAATCTTTTTATCATCTAATTCTTGAATTATTCCTAAATCTGTTCCAAGTTTTACTGCTGATATTAAATTTAAAGATTCTTTATACTCTAATCTTCTAGCATATGTAAGAATTCCATAGCTTCTATAAAGTTTATCTTCAAAATCTAAATCTGTTTTAGCTAAATTTTTTCTAGCGCTTCTTTCTTGGTCAATAATTTTTTGAGTTATTATTTGTAAATTTGAAATGATATCTTGTTCTGTAATTCCAATAGTTTGGTTATTACTGATTTGATATAAATCACCTTCTGATCTTGTTCCTTCACCATATGCACCAACTATATTCATTCCAAAAGCATTAATAACATTTGTTGTTGATTTTATTTTTTTTGTTAAATTTAATCCAGGAAGATGTACTAAAACTGATGCTTTCATACCTGTTCCTAAATTAGTCAATGTATTGTTTAAATATCCATATTGTTCATCATAACTGTATGGAACATACTCTTCAATTTTTTTATCTATTTCAATTGCAAGATTCATTAAGTTTACTAAATCAAATCCAGAACATAACGTTTGAATTTTAATATGATTTTCTCCATTAATTTCTATGCAAATATTTTCTTCATCATTTATTAAAATTGCACTGCAAGGATTTATGTTCGTAACGAACTCTTTATCAATTATTCTCTTTTCAAATAAAGACATTTTTGTATCTTCATCTAAAGATTTTACATCAATAAATTTTAATCCATATCCTATTGTGTATGATGCATCTTTCATTGCATCATATATTTTTTGTAAATCACTTTTTTTAGCTTTATGTGTAAAAGGAATTCCCTTCACATTTCTTGAGAGTCTAATTAGTGAACTAAAAACGACATCTGAATCATTGCCATTTTGTAAATACCAACTACCCATATTAATTCATCTCCTTTAACTCATCTCTTATTTTAGCTGCATCTTCATATCTCTCATCCCTAATTGCTTTTTCTAAATCGCTTTCAAGTCTTGCAATTTTTTCTTCTTTGCTTTCCTCCTTTTTAGGCTGAACTTTTGCATTTTCTTTTTTATCTTCTTTATTTTTAGAAACATTATCAACAATTAATTTTGCCTCTGTTCCTGGCTTTCTACCTATATGTGTTGATGTTCCATGTAGTTTCTTTAATAAACTATCAACTGGAGCTTTAAATGTTTTATAACAATCTTCGCATCCAAAATAACCTTCACTTATAAAGTTTTCATAAGTTGTTCCGCATGTTTCACACTTTAATTGTTTTGTTCCTGAAACTTGTTTCAATCTATCTTTTTCAGAATAATCATTAAAGAAATCTCCTATAAAACTTCTAAAATTTAATAACGGATCTGTCATCTCTATCTGTTCTGTTAATCCTAATTTCATTGCACAATCACTACACAATGAAAACTCTTTTTTCTCTCCATTTGTTATTTGTGTATAATGAACATTTGCTTCGTTTTTTCCACAGTTTTGACACAACATGTTTATTACCTCCTTTTACTAATCAAATTGTTCTTACTTAATTGCATTAATCAGTATTTAATTATTAGCTCGCACAAAATTATTATCTCTTATTAAAATTATTAGCTCGTACTAAAACAAAATTTAATTATAGTTTTGTGCTAAAACTAATAACATATTTTTAAATATTGACGCTCTAACTTTATCTTTAACACCTGCTGAAAGTTTAAGAGCTTTATCATTAGTCGCACTTTTTATTAATCTAGCTTGTGAATTATCAATAATTCCCTGACTTAAAAAATTATTAATAATTATTTCTTCTTCTTTTGCAGTTAAGGTTTCATCGATACTTTTAATTATGTGTAAAACATAGTCTCCTTTAGTCATTCTGGCTTTTTCAATTCTAATAAAACCTCCACCACCTCTTTGACTTTCTACGTAATATCCTTGAGTGGGTGTGAATCTTGTAGCAATAACATAATTAATTTGAGAAGGAACACAATTAAAATGATTTGCTAAATCATTTCTTTGAATAATTGCTTCATTTTCTTCATCAAGCATCTCTTTAATAAATTCTTCAATTATATCCGATATTCTCATCCACTCACCTCCTCTTTCCGTAGATTAAAAATCAAATTTACCATTTTTGACTTTGACTTTCTTTGACTTTTATTATAATTTCATTTAATTTTTTTGTCAATAAATTTTTAAAAAACATTTTTTAAAATTAGCATTATAAAAGTATTGTTTCCCTATGTTTTTATTTAAATACTGGCTTTTTAATTGAAAATTACTTGTTTTTCTCTATTGAAAAAACGCAATTTTATCTATATAATACGGGTATAAAATCTTTTATTGAAAGGAGAAAATTAATGAATATTAACATTACAGAAAAAGATTTTGAATTAACCGATGCAATAAAGGGCTATATTACAGAAAAGGTTAGCAAGCTTCAAAAGAATTTAGGAGAAGATTTTGATGCAGTTGCTACATTAAAAATTGAAGGAAATCAACAAGTAGCAGAAATCAGAGTTACTGCAGAAGGAGCAATGTATAAAGCTGTTGCAGCTTCTAAAGATTTATATGCTTCTATTGATAAAGATATTGATATATTAGAAGGTCAAATCAGAAAACAAAAAACAAAAAATGATAAACAAAACATGACAGAATCAATTAGAGTTAAAGGTGAAAACCAACTTCAAGATGTTGAAGAAGAAAGTGAAATTATTAAAACAATTTTCTACAGCATTAAACCTCTAACTGAAGAAGATGCAAAATTAATTCTAGAAT
The DNA here is from genome assembly GCA_045643205.1 of Clostridia bacterium. Lineage (GTDB taxonomy): Bacteria > Bacillota > Clostridia > TANB77 > CAG-508 > CAG-793. Next base: position 56,110 of record JAZUKI010000006.1, read on the forward strand.
CTGATCCAAAGAATAAATTCTTACCATTTATTGATGCAGATACAAATAAAGTTTGTGTAATCTACAAATTAAAAGATGGAAAGAACTTTGGTTTATTAGAGCCAGAAGCTTAATTGAATATTAAAATATCAAGGGAAGAATTTTTCTTCCCTTTTGTTATGCCTATTCTAAAGCTTAACAATTAATAAAATGGGCAACAAAAAACCTCGTAATTAAATTACGAGGTTTTATTTTTTAATTATTCAGCTTTCTTTGTTGTCTTTTTTGCTGTTGTTTTTTTAGCTGTTGTTGTTTTCTTTGCTGCTGTTGTCTTTTTTGCAGCTGTTTTCTTAGCTGGTTTTTCTTCAGCAACTTTTGCTGAACCTTTAGCTAATTTAAGATCTAATCTAGATTTTCTTCTTGCTGCTGTTTGTTTTGTAATGATTCCTTTTGTTGCTGCTTTATCTAAAGCTTTCTTTGCTGCTGCTAATAATTCATTTACATTTTCTGCACCAGCTTCATTAGCTTGTTCGAAACTTTTTATAGCTGTTTTGAATTGAGACTTAATAGCTGTGTTTTGAGCTGTCTTCTTTTCAATAATTTTAACTCTCTTCTTTGCTGATTTAATGTTTGGCATTTTTTGCACCTCCCTCTATTTTATGTTAATTCAACGTGATTTATTATAACACTATTTCTTTAATTCTGTCAAGAATAATTCATTTAACATTTGTGGATTTGCTTTACCTTTTGTAGCTTTCATTGCTTGTCCAACTAAAAATCCTAATGCTTTATCCTTTCCAGCTTTAAAATCTGCAATTGATTGTGGGTTGTTTGCTAACACTTCTTCAACAACCTTCTTGATTTCTCCTTCATCACTGATTTGAACCCAACCATTCTTTTCAATTATATTTTTTGGAGAATCAGGATTTTCAAATAATTCAGTTACAACTTGTTTTCCAATCTTACTTGAAATTGTTCCATTATCAATTAATGTAACAAGTTCGCCTAATTGTTCAGCTGTAAATGGAATTTGTTCTGGTTCTAATTCTTTTTCATTTAAAATTCTTGCAACATCTGAAGTTAACCAGTTGCATACTTGTTTATAATTATTGCATGCTTTTCCAGCTTCTTCAAACATATTTGATAATGATTTTGATGCTGTTAATAAATTTGCATCATGCTCTGAAAGACCTAACTCTTCAATATATCTTCTCTTTCTGCTTTCCGGCATTTCAGGTAAATTATCTTGAATGTTTTTAATATATTCATCTGATAATCTAATTGCTACTAAATCTGGTTCTGGGAAATATCTATAATCTTGAGCATCTTCCTTATCTCTCATAGGGAATGTTCTTCCAGCAATATCATCCCATCTCATTGTTTCTTGAACAATAGCAATTCCATTTTCATTATCATTAATTTGTGCATCCTCTTCATAATCAATTGCTCTTTGAATTGATTTGAATGAGTTCATGTTCTTCATTTCATGTCTAATTCCAAATGGTGTTCCTCTCTTATGAACTGAAACGTTAACGTCAGCTCTTAAAGATCCTTCCTCCATCTTACAATCAGAAACATCAATATATTGAAGAATTGCTTTTAATTTTTTTAAATATCTATCAGCTTCTCCTGATGAATTAATATCAGGTTCTGAAACTATTTCAATTAATGGAACTCCAGCTCTATTTAAATCAACTAATGATCCTCCAGAGAATTCATCATGATTTAATTTTCCTGCATCCTCTTCGATATGAATTCTTAAAATTCTAACCTTTTTTGGATTTCCTTCATCATCTTCAATTTCAATATATCCATGATTACATAAAGGTTTATCAAATTGTGATATTTGATAAGACTTTGGTAAATCTGGATAAAAATAATTTTTTCTATCATTTTTGCTATCTTGTGAAATTTCACAATGTGTTGCAAGTCCTGCTTTAACAGCAAATTCTACAACTCTTTCATTTAACTTAGGAAGAGCTCCTGGCATTGCTGTACAAATTGGACATACATGTGTATTTGGATCAGATCCAAATGTTGTAGGACAAGAACAAAATATCTTTGTCTTTGTTGAAAGTTCTGCGTGAACTTCAAGTCCTATGACTGTTTCATAATCACTATTTGCCATTTCTTTTCCTCCTAATTATTTTTTAAACTCAGCTGCATATGTATCTCTGAATTTTGTTTTTTGTTCATATGCATAAGCTGCATTATATATTTTTTCTTCATTAAATCTGTCTGCAATAATTTGCATTCCAATTGGCATTCCATTTGAATCAACTCCACAAGGTAATGACATACCTGGAACTGATGCAATGTTAATTGAAACTGTACAAATATCTGCTAAATACATTGCCATTGGATCATCAGTTTTTTCACCAATATTAAATGCTGTAGTTGGTGAAACTGGTGTAATAAGTACATCATATTTTGCAAAGCATTTATCAAATTGCTCTTTAACATATGTTCTAACTTTTTGTGCTTTCTTATAATATGCATCATAATATCCTGATGATAAAACATAAGTACCTAAAATAATTCTTCTCTTAACTTCAGGTCCGAAAGCTTCAGTTCTTGAATTTACATATAATTCTTTTAAGTTCTTAAAATTCTTTGCTCTATAACCATATCTGATTCCATCGAATCTTCCTAAGTTTGATGAAGCCTCTGCACAAGCAATAATGTAATATGTTGCTAAAGAATATTCAGCTACATCTAAATCACATTCTTCAACTTCTGCTCCCATTTCTTTATAAACTTCAATTGCTTCTTTAAGTTTTGCTTTAACCTCTTCATTAATTCCTTCGCCAAAAAATTGTCTTGGAACACCAATTTTCATTCCTTTAACATCAGTCTTTAATGCTTTAGTATAATCTTTCTTTTCAACATCATATGAAGTTGAATCTTTATCATCATGTCCTGCAATAATATTTAATAACATTGCATTATCTCTAACATCCTTAGTTATAGGTCCAATTTGATCAAGTGAAGATGCAAATGCAACTAAACCAAATCTTGAAACTAATCCATATGTTGGTTTTAATCCAACGACACCACATAATGATGATGGTTGTCTGATTGATCCACCAGTATCTGAACCTAATGCCCAAGGTACCATATCAGCTGCAACTGCTGCAGCACTACCGCCTGATGATCCACCAGGAACTTTGTTTAAATCCCATGGATTGTGAGTTACTTTAATTGCTGAGTTTTCTGTTGAACTTCCCATAGCAAATTCATCCATGTTAAGTTTTCCTAAACTTATAATTTTTTCATCATTTAATTTTTCTATAACTGTTGCGTTATATGGTGAAACATAATTTTCAAGCATCTTTGAAGAACATGTTGTTTTATCACCTAAAGTATTTAAGTTATCTTTAATTCCAATAGGAATACCTTCATAACTTCCTTCTGTTCTTCCTTCTTTATCAATCTCTTTTGCTTTTTCTAAAGCTTTGTCTGTTGTTAGTGTAACAAATGCACCAACATCTTTTTCTTTATCTTCTATTCTCTTAGCATATGCACTAACAATTTCTTCTGAAGTTAATTCTTTTTTATCAAGCTTTTCAATTAATTCGTGCACAGTTAATCTTGTAATGTCTTCCATTTAATCTCCTCTCTATGTTATTTATTCCAACTTAATAAGTCTTTAAGATAAGTTTGTACCTCTTCTTGTGGCTTAGTGTTGTCCACATTAATAACATTGATTTGTGGATATTTTTCTTTTATCTCATCAGCCATTTTTAAATATGCATCTTGTTGTGCAACACTACTTCTCTTATCATAGTTAGCATATTTTGTAACAGCTTTTCCTTCTCTTTCTAATCTTGCATTATATTCTTCAACATCACTTAAATATAATGTTATATAATAAATGTCATAATCCATTTTTGCTAATCTATCTAAATATTCATAATACAAATCAGTAAATTCATATTCTTTAAAACCTAATCTACAATAAATCTCCTCTGTAAAAAATGTTCTATCAAATAATAAATTTATATCTAAGTTTTGCATTGATTCAATATAATTAATTAAGCAATTATACATCTTCTTTGATTTTTCTTTTCCTGTTTGAGTTGCATCTTTTGTACCACTCAAACGATATAAATTTGTATAGGGAATAGCAGATCTCAAAAAGTTTGTAATTGTTGTCTTTCCAGCTCCCTGTGGGCCTTCAACTACGATTATTTTTGTTTTTGACATTTATTAATCCTCCTTAAACTATTCAATTCTTAATTTATTCAATTACCTTAGGAATTTTGTACATATTTCTTTCTGTTTCTTCACAATTTTCCATAATTCCAGGAATGTTATTAAATTGAACTGGTTCATCTTTTCTGAAAACATTATAATTGTCATTTGCTCCTATTGTTTCTCCCAATTCTTCAACTGGAGCTTTATTGATAATTTCTGTATATCTTAGAATATCATCAACTTTCTTTAAGTAATCATCAATTTCATCATCAGCCATTTTTAAATCTGATAATTTTGCAATATGTAATAAGTCTTCTTTACTTAATGCCATAGTAATTACCTCCTAATTTTTTTCTTTTTTAACTTCGATATGAACATCGCTTAGAAGTTGCCATTTAACTGCACTTGGTGCTCCCATCATTAAGTCTTCTGCTTTACTATTTAGAGGGAACGCAATAACATCTCTAATTGTTTCTGAGTCAGTTAATAACATTATCATTCTATCAACTCCAGGTGCGATACCAGCATGTGGTGGAGCACCAAATTGGAATGCTGTATATAAAGCACCGAATTTTGTTTTAACTTCTTCCTCTGTATAACCTGCAATATCAAATGCTTTAATCATAACATCGATATCATGATTTCTAACAGCTCCTGAAGATAATTCAATACCATTACATACTAAATCATATTGATAAGCTAATATATCTAATGGATCTTCTTTTTCTAATGCTTCAAGTCCACCTTGTGGCATTGAGAATGGATTATGTCCAAATTGAATTTTGTTATGATCATCAAGTTCAAACATAGGGAAATCAACAATCCAGCAGAATTCAAATTTATTATTATCAATTAAATCTAATCTCTTTCCAAGTTCCTTTCTAATATCACCTGCAAGTAAATCAACAGCTCTTGGTTGTTCAGCTATAAAGAATAAGCAATCTCCTTCTTTAGAATTTGATCTCTTCATCATTTCTTCTTTAGCATCATCAGGAATGAATTTAGCAATTGGTCCTTGTAAAGATCTATCAGCTTCAATTCTTAACCATGCTAAACCTTTAGCTTTAAGTTCATCAATTGCATAGTTTGTCATACCTTCAAAGAATGATCTAGGTTTATCTGCAACATCATGTGCAGCAATAATTCTAACTTGTAATCCTTTGAATGCTCTTAAATCAACATTTTCAAAAACATCAGTAACATCTACTATTTCAAGAGGATTTCTTAAATCTGGTTTATCAGAACCATATTTAAGCATTGCATCTTGATATTTAATTCTTCTAAATGGTGGTTTAACAATTTCTTTATTTGAGAATTGTTTAAATGTGTTATACATTACAGGTTCAAGTACTGAGAAAACATCCTCTTGATCTGCATAACTCATCTCCATATCTAATTGATAAAATTCACCTGGAGCTCTATCAGCCCTAGCATCTTCATCTCTGAAACAAGGTGCAATTTGAAAATATTTGTCTATTCCTCCAACCATTAACAATTGTTTGAATTGTTGTGGTGCTTGAGGTAATGCATAAAATTTTCCTGGATGTAATCTAGATGGAACTAAGTAATCTCTTGCACCTTCTGGTGATGATGATGTAAGAATTGGAGTTTGTACTTCTAAAAATCCTTGATCAATCATTTGTTGTCTTAAAAATTGTAAAACCTTAGCTCTTAAGATTAAATTATTTTTTAACTTATCATTTCTTAAATCTAAGTATCTGTATTTTAATCTTAAATCTTCTCTAACATCTGTATCAGTATTTACATCAAATGGAAGCATTTGAGTTCTCTTACCTAATACTTTAATTTCTTTAATTTTAATTTCTACTAAACCAGTTTTAATTTTATTATTAACAGTTGCTTCATCACGTTTTTGAACTGTTCCTAAAACTGAAACTGAAGATTCAACAGGAATATGTGAAGCGAAATCAACATCAGATGATTCGCTAGATGTAACAGCTTGTGTTACTCCATACATATCTCTAATATCTAGGAAAACTAATCCTCCTAAATCTCTAATAGTTTGAACGAATCCAGCTATTCTTACTTCTTTTCCTACATCCTCTAATCCAATTTGATTACATGTGTATGTTCTGTAGTCTTTCATTTATTTTAATACCTCCTTATTTATGCAGTAAGCGTGTAGCTTTATGGCCACAAAAAAACGCCTCTGCAAACTGCAGGGACGAATATAAACATATCCGCGGTACCACCCGGCTAGAATTTTATCAATAAAATTCCACTTAATTAAACTTGCTCCAGTGTGTTTCACTATTTAGGCATTGTTTATGGAACTTCCAGCTTATAATTCCAATTCTCTTCTAAACTGTATCTAAATGCTTTGTACTGTACAAACGCAAACTATTTTTAATATGTGCTAATTATACTCTCTTGCTACGGAAATGTCAATTTGATTTTAATATTTAATTCAAATTTTTTATAAAAATAATCCCTTTTTTTCTATTTCAAAATATCTGCTTTTTCTATTAAAAAACATTTATTTTTTGCACAAAAAAAGATGGCATTTAGCAAACATTTTTTAGTTTGCTTTAAGCCATCTTTTATTTATATCTTACAAATTTTCTTTTTTATTCATACGTGATAATTGATCATCTAAATGTGCTGCTTGATTACTATTAATAGAAATATTTTTCTTAATTCCTGAAAATTCGCTCTCTTTAAGATATCTATTAATATCATATAAAGATATTCCACTTTGAAATGATAATTCTTGAACACTACTTGGTGCTCCATTTATTTCGATAAAACTTTTTAAATATTTTTTATCACTATCATCTCTTTGTTTACAATTAGGGCATAAATTATCTTCAGTAGTAAAGAAACATCCGCATCTAATGCATTTCTTTAATTCCATACATCCTCCTATAGCAACATTGCCATATTAATCTTCTTTCGTAGCAATTTTTATTGTAGCATATTATTTAATAATTTAAAAGGTATTTTATATATAATTTCTATTTTGCAATCACTGCATATCCTATCTCGTTTTTATGTAATATATTAATTGTTTTTAACAATTCTTCAACTTCTTTAGATAGTTTTTCTTTTTCATCTTTAATGCCTTTTATTTCTGCTAAAGTAACTTCTGTCATGTGTCCACCATTTACTATTTCAAAGAATGGTGCTTCCCATTTGATTTTCTTTTCCATATCTTTTTCAAAAGCTAATTCAAATGATGATGTGTATCTATCTTTATCTGTAACATCTTTAACTTTTCCAAAAATAACTCTATCTAGTTCTATAAAAGCTGAATCTAATTCTTTATTTTCATTTCCTGATAATACAAAATTTAAGCCATATTTTTTTGAAAAATCCATTGTACATTGTTGCATTTTTTCAACAATTTTCAATCCCAATTCTTTTACCTTTTTATTATCTAATTCTTTACTCTTAGTTAATAATATTAAAGCTTCGCTAAGTCCTGTAAAAGATATTTGCATAGAACCTTGTTTTAAAATTCTTCTAACTTTATCATCTTCTTCTCTTAATCTATCAGAATCAAACCAAACAAATTGTTTCATTAAAAATGGAAAGTTATAAACTCTTTTATTACTTTGTATTTCAAGTCTTTCTAAAAGTTGATCTTTAACATCATGCATTCTTTGTTCAAGTTCTTCTAAAAAGCCTTTTTCATCTTCTCTATGTTTGAATGCTATTCTTGGTAAATTAATTACTGTAGAAGAAATAACACCTCTTCCTCCTACTACTTCTTTTTCTTTATCAATGTAGTTATCTATAATTCTTGTACCATCTGAAAAATAAGCAACTTCAGTATTGTAATCTCCTTCTTTATAAAATTGAGAATTATATTGTGCATCTAAGAATGAGAATGAAATATTTTTTGTTTGAATTGCAACTTCACAAGCAATTTTTAATAAATCATAATTTGGATCAGATTCTTTTAAATTAATACCTTCTTTAACTTTGAAAATAACTTTTGGATTAATTGGTTTTTTATTTTCTCCGATACCCTTACTAATAGTTTTTAAAATATTTTTAGTAATCATTCTACCTTCCTTGGTAGTATCTGTTCCTAAATTTATTGTTATTGGTCTAGCTTCGCAAATAGAATTGATATCATGTACAAATCCTTCTAATGCTTGATATGTGCTTCTTTCTGTTTTTCTTAAAGCATTCGCATAAACAATTCTAAACATTCTTTTTAATTCTTCTGATTCACGAGTAAACTTATAGAATGTTTCTATATCAAAATCTATTGAAGATATTTTTTCTATTTCCCTATCAATACCATTTAAAGCTATAAATTTATCAAAATCCGTATATTCTAGAATATCATAAATTGATTGTCTAAATTCTTTTTTAAATGTTTTTATAATTCCAGGTGCCATATAATAATCAAATGCAGGAATTGATTGTTCCCCATCTTGATCATGTTGGTTACTTGCAATTGCTACGCATGCAAGCATTATATAAGATGAAATACTTTTAGGTTCTCTCATTGATGAATTATTTGCATCAAATCCACCCTCAAATAATTTCTCTAAATCTATTTGGCAGCTTTCTGTTGTACCCATTGGATAATATTCAAGTTTATTAATATAAATATCTCCGTTTTCATGTGCATCAGCATGTCTTTTTCTCATTAAATATGATGTTGCAAATTCCTCTGCAACAGTACTTCCGTATGATTGTAGAATTTCGTTTGTATTCTTATCTCTCGAAATTTCTTCACTAGTTTCCTTAGTACTTAATCCTAATTTTTCTAGTGCTTTTAAAAATTTATGTTTTCTTTTTTCTTCAAAGAAAATTTCACGTGATTGATTTCTCTTCTCACGATAATCTGCAAAAGAATTGTAAACATCTATGTAATTATTGCTTTTTAAAGCTTCTTCTATTAAGTCTTGAATTTCTTCAATTTGAATCTTTTCATAGTTTCCGCTATTAATTTTATCAATAACTTTTGTATAAATCTTATTTACATCATCTTCGTTGTATTTACCTTCAATGCTATCAAAACCTTTTTTGATTGCTATAGCAATTTTAGTTCCATCAAAATTAACTTTTTTACCGCTTCTTTTGACAACTATTAAATTTGCTAAACTTTCTTCGTTCATGCTAGCCTCCGTTTTAGTTTATTTCAAAAATATTTTGGCTTAGTACATAATTCGCTTTTTCTTCATCATCTGCATGAATATATCCTAAGATTTCTCCTTCGTTTACTTCATCATCAACTTTTCTTTCGAACCAGAATCCAACATTTGGATTAATTTCATCTTCCTTCTTTTCTCTTCCTGCTCCTAAATATCCTGCTAAACGTCCAACTTGTAATGCATCAAGTTTAGTTATTCTTCCAGACTTGTATGCCTTAATAGGAACAATATATTTTGATTCTTCAAATTTTTCTAAATGTTCAATGTATGAAACATCTCCACCTTGATTTTCAACTAGTTGCAAGAACTTTTTATATCCTTCTCCATTAGAAATGTTTTCTAGTATTTTTTGTTTTCCTTCTTCTATTGATTCTACCTTATTGGCAAGCATTAATATATTTGCGCCTAACTCACAAATTATATTTTTAACATCTTCTTGTAAATACTTACCTCTTAAGATATCAACTACTTCAATAACTTCAAGTGAATTTCCAACTGCATGTCCAATAGGTTCATCCATATTAGTTTGTATACAAACTACTTTTCTATTTGATAGTTCTCCGATTCTAGTCATTATAGTTGCTAACTTTTTAGCGTCTTCTTCATTTTTCATGAATGCACCACTACCACATGTAACATCAATTACTATTTTATTTGCACCTGCAGCAATTTTTTTACTCATAATACTTGATGCAATAAGTGGAATATTTTCAACACATGAAATTGTATCTCTTAATGCATATAATTTTTTATCTGCTGGAGCTAAGTTTGATGTTTGTCCCATCAAACAAATTCCAATGTTTTTAACGTTTTGTTTAAATTCATCTATTGTTAAATTTGTTCTATATCCTGGAATTGATTCCATTTTATCAACTGTTCCGCCTGTAAATCCAAGACCTCTTCCTGACATTTTTGCTACTGGCACACCAAGTGATGCAATTATTGGCATCAATATTAATGTAATTTTATCACCTACACCACCTGTTGAATGTTTATCAACTACATCTCCTAAATCAGATAAATCAAGAACTTCTCCAGAGTTTGCCATAGCTAATGTTAAATCAGTTATTTCTTGATCACTCATTCCATTAATATAAATTGCCATTACTAATGCTGCTGCTTGATAATCTGTTACTTCACCATTTGTATAGCCTTCAACAAAATATTGTATTTCCTCTGCTGTTAATTCTTTGTTATCTCTCTTTTTAGCAATAATATCTAAAATATTCATTAGTACCCCTTGTTTATTTTTATTAAATAAAATGTGTTATAAAACTCTTTCTATGTAACGGACATGGTCCGTATTTTTTAATAGCTTCTATATGTTCTTTTGTTCCATATCCTTTATGTTTTGCAAATCCGTATTCTGGATATGCTTCATCCCATTGTTTCATTACTCTGTCTCTTGTAACTTTTGCTAAGATTGATGCACATGATATTGAATAAACATTTGCATCACCTTTAATTATCGACATGTATGGTATATCGAAAACATCTATACCTTTTAACGCATCAACAACTATTATATCTGGCTTTTGTTTTAATTGATTAATTATGTCTTCAACTGCTAAATGTACGCCTTTTTTAGTTGCTTCTAATATATTTAATTCATCAATATCTTGTTGTGAAATTAATTGAACACTCCAAGCTAATGAATCTTCTATAATTTTGTCATATAAAATTTCTCTTCTTTTTTCAGTTACTTTTTTTGAATCATTAACCCATTCAAGCTCAGAATCTTTTTTCATTACAACTGCACCTACAGCAACAGGTCCAGCTAATGGTCCACGTCCTGCTTCATCAATACCGCAAATTAATTTGTTTCCTTCGTTATATAAATCAATCTCTAAACCTTTAAGATGATCCAATCTTTCTTTTTCTGCCTCTTTCATTTATTAAAGCTCCACTATAAATCTAATAAATTTTATTCAGTTTCTATCATTTATATAAATCTAAAATTTCTTATTTGTTAATCCTTTAACCCCATTTGTGATAATAAGTATTGTCCTTGATATCCACATGTTATTACTACTTCACGTGTATCATAATTAATAATATATCTTGCATTCTTTTCATTTTTAAAGTTTAGTCCTAAAGACTCTAAATCAGCATCTTCTAAAACATAAAATTTATCATAGTCACTTTCAGAAACTATATTTAATTTTTTAAACTCTCTAATAATTTCATCTACTGTTTTTTCTACATCATTATTTGAAGTGTTTTCAGAGCTTTCATTTTCTGCATTTATAGAATTTTCAGCATTTTCAGTGCTTTCTTTGTTTTCAGTACTTTCTTGATTTTCAGAGTTTTCCTTATTTTCTGCATTATCTGTATTTTCAGTGCTATTTTTTACTTCTTCATCTTTAAATGATGATAATTTGTTACCTTTTCTCTCTTCATCAACTTTATTATTCATATCTGCCTTATCATTTAAAACTCGGCACTTTGCTTGTATCTGAAGCATATTTGATTTTAAATTACTTGTTTCTAAATTTTTTCCAACTTTTTGTATAACATGAAATATTAAAACTATAACCACTGCTATTATAGCAATTATCCCTAACATTTTTATAATTCTAATTACTCGATTTTTATCCATAATTTCTCCTTTTTTTAATCAGGGTTAGTATATCATAAAAAACCTTAAAAGTAATTAAAATAGATAACTTTTTTACATTGCATTACATTTTTTTTAGTATTATAATGATTAAAAATTTGGCTATTTTCTATGTTTTTTGAAAAGCTTAATAAAATGAAAGGAGTTTGCCTTATTTAAGGCATAAAAATATATGGATAATTATCAAAATGATTCAAATAATGGATTTGTACAATATAGTGCTCAGCCAAATCCGGTTCAAAGTACAATTCAAAATCTAAACCAAAATACAACACAAAATATAACTCAAAGCACATTTCAAAATCCAACTCATATAAGTTCTAACAAATCTGGTAAGCATATATTCTTATCATTTATTTTTGGAATTATAGGTGCCTGCCTAGTAATTGGAATTTGCTTTGGTATTCCTGGAATTAGAACTGCTATAATAGGTCAACCAAATACCATTGTTCTTTCTACAAATAACAGTAATAATTTCAATCCTAATAATGTTAATACATATCAAGTTTCACTATCTAGTTTTAATGATACTGGAGTTCAAGTTGCACAAAAAGTTTTGCCATCAGTAGTTGGTATTAATGTTTCTTACCCAGTTCAATCATACTGGAGTGGAAATACTAGTACTATTTCAGCTTCTGGCTCTGGCGTAATTATAAGCAAAGACGGCTACATTTTAACAAATAATCATGTTATTAGCACATCCGCTTCTGAAAGTTCTTATTACTCAATTGGTGAAGCAACTGACATTACTGTAAAATTATATAATGATGAAACAATTTACCCTGCAACTGTTGTTGGTAATGATGCCAAAACTGACTTAGCTGTTTTAAAGATTGAAAAAGATAACCTTGTAGCAGCTGAATTAGGAGATTCAGATTCTGTTTTAGTTGGTGAATGGTGTATGGCAGTTGGTAATCCTCTAGGTATGGAAAGCTCTGTTTCATCAGGTTTAATTAGTGCTTTAAATCGTGAAGTTCAAGATGAAGAGGGTAAAATATATCACGTTATTCAAACTGATACAGCTATAAATTCTGGTAACTCAGGTGGTGCTTTAGTTAATAGTAAAGGACAAGTTATTGGTATAAATACAATTAAAGTATCAGGTGCCGGAATTGAAGGTTTAGGATTTGCTATTCCTATAAATTCTACACTTTCTGTAACTGATGATTTAATAAAATATCAAAAAGTTATTAGACCTTACATGGGAGTTTCTTGCATAAGTGTTACTGATGACGTAATAAAATCAAATCCAAAAGCAAATTTAGTAAAAGGTGTTTATATTAGAACAGTTGCAACATTCTCTCCTGCAGAAAAAGCTGGATTAAAATCTGGTGACATTATTATTGCAATTGATAATCAACCTGTTTTAAACTATGATGAAATGATGCAAATTAAAGATGCTCATAAAGTTGGCGATACAATTACTGTTAAATATGTTAGAAACGGTGCAGAAAAAACAACTCAATTAACATTAGAAGAAGAATAAAAACATGCATAAAACATAAAGATTAGCGATCATACAAAACATTCAAACAATAAAAATATTAAAATAATAAACATATAAAAAGAGACATTTGAAATAATCAAATGTCTCTTTTTTACTTATAAAGCTCTATTTAGCCTTCTATTTTTATAACATCAAATTCGATTGTATAATTATTATCTTCATTACCATAATTGTAAATTAATAATAATTCTCCATTTTGTCCAATCATAAAGTTCTTAATATTATTTACATCATAGAATCCGTCTGTTGCTAATTCTTTATCTCTTGTATATGTTCCTGTTGTATATGTTGAATAAGATTTAGCACTATCATTTATTTTTTTAATTTGTTCTTTAATTGTTGAATTAACATCAGCTGTATTTAAGCCTTTTAATTGTAGCATTTTTGAAATTGTAATTTCTTCACCTGTTGTTATATCTACATTAAATGTTCTTAAATATCTTCTTTGTGGTTTTCCAGGAACTAAATCAATTGACATGATAGCAATTGATAAATATCTATTTTGATAAACTGTTCCTGTAAAATTAGCTTCATAATTATAAATTCCAGTAACTGTTTGAACTGTTTCATTAGGTACCATACTTGCTGTATTATCTACTACACCTTCAGTTGTTGTTTCAACTGGTACTCTCTTCTTTGAAAGTTCAACACCTTTATTATATCTAGCTAAGAATACTTGGTAGAACTCTCTATCCATTGCTGGATTAAATACTTGTGCAATATAATCACTCTTTAAATTTATCATTGGAAAATGTACATCAATATTACATTTATCTTTATCAATATTTTTATCATCAACTGATGTGTATGCCATTCTATGATCATAATCACTAATGATTAAAGGTGAATTAGGATCACTCTTAAAAATTCCCATTGTTGACTCATCTGCTAATCTTGAAACTGTATTATTAAATAATGCATTAAAATCAGCTCTTAAGATTGCTTGAGTATTATCTATAGTTTGAGTGCCACCATTTTCTCCAGCTGTTGTATTTGAATTTTCACCTAATAAAAGTCTAAAAACTCCTAATAATATTGAAACTACACAAACAACTGCTATAGCAACATAAATTAAATTTCTCATTCTCTTATCTACCATAACTATCTCCTTATAGACTTTAATATTATAGCATTTTGCTAAAAAAAATAAAAGACTCTAGACTAAATTAGTCTAGAGTCTTTATTATTTAATATTTAGTATTTTACTAATCTTTAATTATAATACTATATTTAATTATAGTTATTTTAATTAATTATTTAATTAGTTGTTCGTTACTAATTATTGATTTTCTTGATTTGAATTCATGCTTTCAACTGCTTGTTCAAATTTATTTGCATCTTGTGCATTCATTACTGTATCAGGTTCTTCTTCAAAGCTTTCTGTATTAATATGAGTTTCTTGATATCTTCTCATACCAGTACCAGCTGGAATTAACTTACCAATGATAACATTTTCTTTTAATCCAACTAAATCATCAGCTTTACCCTTAATAGCAGCTTCTGTTAATACTCTTGTTGTCTCTTGGAATGATGCTGCAGATAAGAATGAATCTGTAGATAAAGCAGCTTTTGTGATACCTTGAAGAACTCTCTTACCTTCTGCAGGTTTCTTCTTTTGAGCTTTTAACTCAGCATTAATTTCATTAAACTTGTTAATATCTATTAATGTACCTGCTAGTAATAAGCTGTCTCCAGAGTCAGTAATCTTCATCTTCTTAAGCATTTGTCTAGCTATAATTTCAATATGTTTATCGTTAATATCAACACCTTGGTTTCTATAAACTTTTTGAATTTCTTGAACTAAGTATTCATGAACAGCTCCAGGACCCTTAATTGTTAAGATTTCATTAGGGTTAATAGAACCTTCTGTTAATTGATCACCTGCTTCAATTACATCACCATCGTTAACTGCAAGTTTAGATCCAAATGGAATTGGATATTTTCTGCTGTCTTCTTTAGATGTAACTGTAACAATCTTTTTCTTCTTTTCTTCTGAGATAGAAACTTTACCAGCGATTTCAGATACGATAGCAAGTCCCTTTGGTTTACGAGCTTCGAAAAGCTCCTCAACTCTAGGAAGACCTTGTGTAATATCTGCAACACCAGCAACACCACCAGAGTGAATAGTTCTCATAGTTAACTGTGTACCAGGTTCACCGATTGATTGAGCTGCAATTGTTCCGATAGGTTCACCAATTTGTACAATCTTTCTTGTAGCAAGTGACATACCATAACATTTTGCACAAACACCATGTTCTGTTTTACAGTTCATTGGAGATCTAACAACAACTCTTGTAATACCAGCTTCAACAATCTTGTCTGCTGCTTTTTCATTAATCATTGTATTAGTATCGCAAAGAACTTCTTTAGTGTTTGGATCAATAATATCATTTAATGGATATCTACCAATTAATCTTTCTTGTAATGGTTCAATTAATTGATTTCCATCTTTTAATTCATAAACTTCAAGACCTTCTGTTGTACCACAATCATCTTCTCTTACAATAATATCTTGTGAAACATCAACTAATCTTCTTGTTAAGTAACCAGAGTCTGCTGTTCTTAAAGCTGTATCAGAAAGACCTTTACGAGCACCATGGGCTGAAATAAAGTATTCTAATGAGTCTAATCCTTCACGGAATGATGACTTAATAGGAATCTCGACTGTTTTACCAGTTGTAGAAGCCATAAGTCCACGCATACCAGCAACTTGACGTAATTGTGAAATGTTACCACGGGCTCCAGATGTTGACATCATGAAGATTGGGTTCATTTCATCAAAGTTATCTTGCATTGCTCCAGATATTTTATCAGTAATACCTTCCCAAATATTGATAACACTTTGATAACGTTCTTGATCAGTGATAAGACCTCTTGCATATTGCATTTGAACTCTATCAACTGCCTCTTGTCCTTGTCTTAATAAGTCTTGTTTTTCACTAGGAACTTGAACATCTGCTATAGATACTGTCATACCTGCTGTTGTACAATATTTGTAACCAGTAGATTTAATGTAATCTAGTAATTCAGCTGTTCTATCAAGTCCATGAATTGAAATACATTTTCCAATAATTTTCTTTAATTTCTTTTTATTGATTGTGAAATCAATTTCATACTCAAATTTATTTGCAGGATCTGATCTATCAACAAATCCTAAATCTTGTGGAATTCCTTTATTGTAAATGATTTTACCCATTGTTGTTTTGATAATTCCATGATCAATTTCATTACCTTCGCTATCATACTCAGCCATTCTAACATTGATCTTAGCATGAATTCCGATGTCATTGTTTGCATATGCCATTTCAGCTTCATCTGTTGAAGAGAAATACATTCCTGCACCCTTTGTTCCTTTTCTTATAGTGTCTTCTTCAGTATCATTAGGGTCAGCATCTACATCCATTGTTAAGTAGTATGCACCTAAGATCATATCTTGAGAAGGCTCTGTAATAGGAGCACCATCAGTAGGTTTTAATAAGTTGTTTGTTGATAACATTAAATATCTTGATTCAGCTTGAGCTTCTAATGATAAAGGTAAGTGAATAGCCATTTGGTCACCATCGAAGTCAGCATTGAATGCTGTACAAACTAATGGGTGAAGTTTAATAGCTCTACCTTCAACTAGAACTGGCTCAAATGATTGAATACCAAGTCTATGTAATGTTGGAGCACGGTTAAGCATTACTGGATGATCTTTAATAACATCCTCTAATACTTCCCATACAGCAGGATCAAGTCTTTCAACCATTCTCTTTGCTACTTTGATATTCTTAGCTAATTTTCTTGAAACTAATTCTCTCATAACAAATGGTTTGAATAACTCAACTGCCATTTCCTTTGGAACACCACATTGGTAAATCTTCAATTCTGGTCCTACTACGATAACTGAACGTCCTGAGTAGTCAACACGTTTACCAAGTAAGTTTTGACGGAATCTACCTTGTTTACCCTTTAACATATCTGATAAAGATTTTAAAGCTCTTCCGCCAGCACCTGTAACTGGTCTTCCTCTTCTACTATTATCAATTAAAGCATCAACTGATTCTTGTAACATACGTTTTTCGTTTCTTACAATAATTTCAGGAGCGCCTAATTCTAATAATCTCTTTAATCTGTTATTTCTATTAATAACTCTTCTATATAAGTCATTTAAATCAGATGTTGCAAATCTTCCACCATCTAATTGAACCATAGGTCTTAAATCTGGTGGTATAACTGGAATTGCACTCATAACCATCCATTCAGGTTTATTTGAAGATTTTCTAAATGATTCAACTGTATCTAATCTCTTAATAAGTTTAATTTTCTTTTGCTCACTTGCTTTAGAGATTTGTTTTTGAAGATCTTTAGATAATTTTTCTACATCAATTTCAGCTAATAATTTCTTTAATGCTTCTGCACCCATTTCTGCTTTAAAAGAATCTTCTCCATATTTTTCAACAGCTTCACTGTATTCTTTTTCAGTTAAAACTGTTCCCTTTTCTAATTTTGAAGTTCCTTTATCAAGAACAATGTATGCTGCAAAATAAACAACTCTTTCAATAGCTTTAGGTGAAACATCTAACATTAATGCTATTCTGTTTGGAATTCCTCTGAAATACCAGATATGAGCAACTGGAGCAGCTAATTCAATGTGTCCCATTCTCTCACGTCTTACTTTAGATTTTGTAACTTCAACGCCACATCTATCGCAAACAACGCCTTTATATCTGATTCTCTTATATTTACCACAATGGCATTCCCAGTCTTTTACTGGTCCGAAAATTCTTTCACAGAAAAGTCCATCTTTTTCTGGTTTTAATGTTCTATAGTTAATAGTCTCAGGTTTTTTAACTTCACCTTTTGACCATTCTCTAATTTGTTCATCTGAAGCTAAACTTATACGTATTTGATTTAAGTTTTCTAAATCTTCCACTTAAATTTGCCTCCACTTTTATATTTTTTGTTATTAATTTTTTGAAACTTTATATACACACTGCTGTACATCCATTAAGATATAAAATTTTAAAAATTAAAAATATTAAATTAAATTTGTTTTGTAAATAATTACTTAAACGAAATATTATAATGTGTCATCGTCATCAAAGTTGTCTTCTGCACCATAACCATCATCAAATTCGTCTTCTTCGATATCTTCATATTCAGCATCTTCAAGTCCATCGTCGAATTCTTCAACTTCTTCATCGCCTTGATCTTCTGCTTCATTATCTTCACTTGTTTCAGAATATCCACCGTTTTGTAATTCTTGTTCATTTACAACATTATGATCTTCTCTTGAATCGCTGTCATTGATTTGGTTGAAATCAACTGCATCATCAATTTCTTCTTTCAATTCAATTAATTTATCTTGTTTATCATATAATGTAATATCTAATCCTAATGCTTGTAATTCTTTTACAAGAACTTTGAAACCTTCTGGGATTCCTGGTTTTGGAATATTGCTTCCCTTTACAATTGCTTCATAAGCTTTAACTCTTCCGACAACGTCATCAGATTTTGTTGTAATCATTTCTTGTAATGTGTAAGCAGCACCATAAGCTTCAAGTGCCCAAACTTCCATCTCACCAAATCTTTGTCCACCAAATTGTGCTTTACCACCAAGAGGTTGTTGTGTAACTAATGAGTATGGTCCAGTTGAACGAGCATGAATCTTATCATCTACTAAGTGGTGTAATTTTAACATGTACATAACTCCGACTGTAACTGGGTGATCAAATGGATCTCCTGTTCTACCGTCATATACAACTGTTTTACCATCTTTTCTTAATTTAGCTTGTTCTAATAGTTCTTCAATTTCCCAGTCTTTAGCACCATCAAATACTGGTGTTTCAACTTTCCATCCAAGAGCTCTAGCTGCCATTCCTAAGTGAACTTCAAGAACTTGTCCTAAGTTCATACGAGAAGGAACACCCATTGGGTTTAATAAGATATCAACTGGTGTACCATCAGGTAAGAAAGGCATATCTTCTTCTGGAAGAATTCTTGAAATAACACCTTTATTTCCATGACGACCAGACATCTTATCACCAACACTAATCTTTCTCTTAGCAGCAATATAAATTCTAATAACTTGATTTACACCAGGTCCTAATTCATCTGAATTATCCCTTGTAAATACTTTAACATCAACAATTGTTCCTTCCTCACCATGTGGAACTCTTAATGATGTATCTCTAACTTCTCTAGATTTTTCACCGAAGATAGCTCTTAATAATCTTTCTTCAGCTGTTAATTCTGTTTCACCCTTAGGTGTAACTTTACCAACTAGGATATCTCCAGGTCTTACTTCAGCACCGATTCTGATGATACCATCTTCATCTAAGTCTTTAAGAACATCCTCACCTAAGTTTGGAATATCTCTTGTAATTTCTTCTGGTCCTAATTTTGTATCACGACATTCACAGTTGTATTCTTCAATATGAATAGATGTGAATGTATCTTCTTTAACTAATTTTTCATTAATAAGGATAGCATCCTCAAAGTTGTAACCTTCCCAAGTAGAGAAAGCAATTAATGCATTTCTACCAAGAGCCATTTCACCATTTTGAGTTGCTGGTCCATCAGCGATTGTATCACCCTCTTTAACTTTCTCACCAACTTCAACAATTGGTCTTTGGTTGATACATGTACCACCGTTAGTTCTCTTGAATTTTGATAATTTATATTTTTGTAATTCATCTTTCTTTGTTCTAATTTGAATTTCATCAGATGAAACTTTTTCAACAATTCCAGCTTCTTTTGCAATAATTGTAATTCCAGAATCTTTAGCTGCTCTGTATTCCATACCAGTTGCAACGATTGGTGATTCTGTTTTAATAAGTGGAACTGCTTGTCTTTGCATGTTTGAACCCATTAAAGATCTCTTAACGTCATCATGCTCTAAGAAAGGAATCATAGCTGCAGCAACAGAAACTAATTCTCTTGGAGAAATTTCTAAGTAGTCAACTTCTTCAGCTGGAACTTCTAAGAATTCTGTTACTCTTCTAACTTTAACTTTCTTATTCTTTAATTTTCCGTTTTTATCAATTGGTTCTATTGCTTGTCCAATAGAATATTTATCTTCTTGATCAGCAGATAAATAATCAACTTGGTCAGTAACTTTATGTGTTTTCTTATCAATCTTTCTATATGGAGCTTCAATAAATCCATATTCATTAATTCTAGCAAATGAACAAAGTGCAGAAATTAATCCGATGTTTGGTCCTTCAGGAGACTCAACTGGGCATAATCTACCATAGTGAGTATAGTGAATATCACGAACCTCGAAACCTGCTCTCTCTCTTGTTAAACCACCAGGTCCTAATGCTGAAATTCTTCTCTTATGAGTTAATTCAGATAATGGGTTTGTTTGATCCATAAATTGTGATAATTGAGAACTTCCAAAGAATTCTCTAATTGATGATGAAATTGGTTTTGTATTAATTAATGCTTGTGGTGTAATAGAGTCTAAGTCTTGAATTGTCATTCTTTCTCTTACTACTCTTTCTAGTCTTGCTAAACCAATTCTGAATTGATTTTGAAGTAATTCACCAACGCATCTAATACGTCTATTTCCTAAATGGTCAATATCATCAATATTTCCTAAACCATGATATAGGTTTAATAAATAACTAATTGAAGCAATAATATCTTCATTAGTAATATGATGAGGAATTAACTCTTCATATCTTTGTTTTAAAACATCACGTAAATCTTTCTTTGCAGTTTTTTCTAAAATATCTTTTAAAACTGTATAGTTAACTAATTCTTTGAAGTTTAAATCTCCAAGATCTTTATCAGAAACATATGCATGAATATCAACAACACCATTTCCAATAACATTGATATAAGATTCACCGCAAACAATTTTAACTGTATTTACGCCACTGTTTTGAATTGCTGTAGCTGTTTCTTCAGAAATAATATCTCCTCTATCAGCAAGTAATTCTCCTGATTCAGGATCAACAATTGCTTCGAAAGCAACTTGTCCAGTAATTCTCTTTGCTAAGCTTAATTTTCCATTAAACTTATGTCTTCCAACTTTAGCTAAATCATATCTCTTTGGATCAAAGAATAATCTATCAAAAACTTGTCTAGCTGCTTCTACTGTTGGAAGTTCACCAGGTCTTAATTTTTTATAGATATCAATAATAGCTTCTTCAGAAGTTTTAATTGGATCTTTTTGAAGTGAAACTTTTAATAATTGTTCATCACCAAATATGGCTAGTATTTGGTCTTCATTTTCAATTCCAATTGCTCTTAATAATGTTGTAATAGGAATCTTTCTAGTTCTATCAACTCTTACCCATAAAACATCATTATTATCTGTTTCATACTCAAGCCATGCACCTCTTAAAGGCATAACTGTTGAAGTATAAAGTGTTTTTCCTGTTTTAGTATCAAGTGCAGATGCATAATAACAGCTTGGTGATCTTACCAACTGGCTAACTACGACTCTCTCAGCACCATTTATAACAAATGTTCCTGTATCAGTCATAAGTGGGAAATCACCTAAATAAATTTCTTGTTCCTTTATTTCTCCAGTCTCTCTGTTAAATAAACGAACATTTACATGCAACTTTGTTGAATATGTTGCATCTCTTTCTTTTGCTTCTTCTACAGTGTATTTTGGATTTTCATCCATGTGATATTCTAAGAAATCCAAAACTAGATTTTCTGAGAAATCAACAATTGGAGATACTTCTTTAAGTACTTCTCCTAATCCTTCGTTAATAAACCAATTGTAAGAATCTTTTTGCACTTTAATAAGATTTGGCATTTCGATGAAATCACCAATCTTTGAGAAACTCTTACGTGTGGTCTTTCCACGTTTTACGTTTTGAACGTTAATCAAAGGTTCTACCTCCTAAAAAAATTCAGCAGATAGTATTTTTTCTTTGATTGAAAGTCCTTCTTATCTAATCCAGTTTTTATAGTTATTTTGAGACTTCCTGCCTAAAAAGTCCTAAAATAACAATAAGCTTTGAAAAGAAATTCCTCTTCCAATAAAGAATTTACATAATAAAAAATCTTAGAGACAGCAAAAAAAGGTAAACACTTAATAGTCGTCACTACTGATTTTACCTCATTAAAAACAAATAAATTTTATCTCATAATATCCGAATTTAACATCTATTAGCCCCTAGATTTTTATTCGTAAAAAATACCTTTTTATTTTACAATATATTAGCTTTTAAGTCAATATTTTATGTAACTTTTTTCACAATTTCCACATTTTTTTGTGAATAACTCTCCTATTGATAAAACAAACTCAACATTATATAATATTTTTACTTAATTTTGCAGAAAAATTTACTGCTTTTATACACAATTTATTGTATTTATACATAATTTGTATAAAATTTTTGTATTTAAACTTTAGGAGAAAATTATGACCAAAATTAAAAATTTTGTCACCAAGCACGACAATTTATTTGTATTTTTATTGTTTCTACTAATATCCATAGGTTTTGTCTTCAAAAACAAAATATATGGCTTTGATTCTTTATGGTTATTTGGAAACACATATAAATTAGCAAATGGTTTAAAAATATATGAAGAAGTAAATATTTTAACATTTCCGTTCTTTTATGAACTATTTCAACTAATATTAAGATTATTTAATAACTTTTTAGGATTCCTATTATCAAACTTTTTATTAGCTGTACCATTATATTTTATGATTTATCAAGTATTTAAATCACTAAATATTAAAAAAAGTTTTGCCCTATTATTTACTTTAGCATGTTCATTAATTACTCCTCAGCTTTTCATCTTTGGTCCTAGCTATAATACTTTTTCACTTTTATTATATGTGATAGGTTTGTTCCTATATTTAAAGAAAAAAGATTCAAAATACTCATACATTTTTCAAGGATTAATTGCTTTCTTAATACTAATGTGTGATCAAAAATTTGGTGCGGCATATATTGCTGGATTATTCTTAATTTGTGTATCAAGTCTAAAAAGTGAAAAAAAGCCAATTATCAATCTTGTAAAAACTTATTTAGTAATAGCTTTTCTATGCCTAGTTACAATTTTAGTTTTATTCCTAACAAACAGATTAAATAGTTTTATAAATTTAACAATTTTAAGTATAGGTAGTTTCACTCAAAATCTATCACTTGGTATAATTTCTGCTTTATACTTATTAGGAATCGGTATTTTCTTTATATTGGTTATTGTATGTATAGTAAAAAAATATAATAATTATAAGCCTTTAAAAACATTACTATGTTTAACATTTCCGCTACTAATCATAGTTTATCCTATTTTTAATCATTATCACTTTATATTATTTTTTACACTATTTTTTATATTAGTATTCTATACATTATATAATTTGTTTGATAAACTTTTAGTAGAAAAAACACTTGGTTTAGTTGTAAGCATTGTCAATTTATTATTTTCATTATTATTAATATTTAATAGTATTCTTACCTTTATTAATTGGAACTCTACTCGTATAAAAACACCTGGAGACTTATTCTATGGAGCAGTAATTTATGATTCATTAAAAGTTCCTTTAGAAGAAACAAATAATTATATTAATTCTTTAAAAGAACAAAATATTAATTATAGAATTCTTTCAATTCATTCTATGTTTTATACATTATATGATGTTCCAGAAAAAAATAATTCATATTTTGATTTGCCTTTAAGGGGTAACTTAGGAAAAGATAATTGGCATGCATTATCTAATATCTTAGATCAAGAGCCAGAAGGAACTTACATTATAATAGATAGAAAAATTGATGGTGATTTTTTAATGTATCAATTCCCTGAAGAAATATTTAACTATGTAAATGAAAATTATCAATATATTGAAGACGTTGGCTTCTACTCTGTTTATATAAAATAAAAGATAAAGATAAAGATAAAAATAAAAATAAAAGATGAGAAATTCTCATCTTTTATTTTTTATATTTCAACACATTTAATTACTCTTCTCTTTTGTCCGTACTCTGTACAAGTAATAAGTGTTAATTCTTTCTTTCCGTTTGTCATTTGGCTTGTACATCCTAAATCAGTAGGATTAACTGTATACATATCATAAACTTTATAAACAACTTCGTTTCCGTAGTAATCTTTCAAAGTTACATTATCTCCATTTTGAGCTTGATATAATTTTCCAAACATCTTTCCACTCTTATAATTATGTCCAACTATAACATAGTTTCCTTCAGTGTTAGGTGAAGGTCCCCAAAACTTACATAGAGATATTTTTAAAGAAGCTTCTGAATCATCTGTTAATATAGGATATTTAATTCCTAATTTAGGATATTCAAAAATTGCTTCACTCTCATAAGACTTTCCGTTGCTTGCTTCAACAGATGATGTTGCAGATTGTGTATTTCCTGTTGGTTCTGGCTGTGGTGTTTGATTTTGAACTAATGAAAGATTAGTATCTTCCACATTATCTTCATCTAAAGAAATTACTAAAGGTTTTCTTGCTGTTGTATCATCCTCACCAACAAGTTGTTGTATTTGCATTCCAATTTCTTGTCCAATAGCTTCTTGGTCATTTCTATCTTTTTCAGCTAAAACATAATAAGTTAGAAGAACAACTATAACAAATAATGAAAAGAAATATAATGCTCTATATATTCTTTTTTTACGTTTCATTTCTTTTGTCACATATATTTTGTCAGAAACAAGTATTTGATTCATAAGTTCTCCTTTCTCTTAATATATTTTATCTGCGATTTGTGCAAATTGTTCTAATGTTAAATTTTCTCCTCTTGCTTGTTCGCTAATATCTAGTTCTTTCAATATGTTTGAAAGTTTTTCTTTTTCAATACAATTAGATAAAGAATTCATTATTGTTTTTCTACGTTTTGTAAAGTTTTCATTTATCAATTTAAATAATAATTCTTCATTCTTTACTTCAACTCTTGGTTTATTTAATTTCTTTAAATTAACAATTGCTGATTCAACTTTAGGATTAGGTATAAAGCATTCTTTCGAAACAATTCCTTTTATTGAACAATCAGCATAATAATTTACAAAGTATGTAATTGCTCCGGCATCCTTATCTCCTGGTGTTGCACAAATTCTATCTGCAACTTCCTTTTGAATAAGAATTGTTATATCTTGTATATCTGTTTTTAAAAGTGCTGTTACTATTGGTGTTGTAATGTAATAAGGTAAATTTGCAATAACCTTGCAATTAGGTGCTATCTTAGCAATATCTAATTTTAAAACATCTTCATTTATTATTTCTACATTATCATATAGTTTAAATCTGTCTTGTAAAATCTCAACCATATTGTGATCAATTTCAACTGCAATTACCTTCTTAGCTTTTTCAGCCATCATTTGTGTAAGAGTTCCAAGACCTGGTCCTATTTCTAAAACAGTATCTTCACTATTTAAATCTTGAATTATTGTTTGTAAAGCAACTTCATCAAACAAAAAGTTTTGTCCTAAATTTTTATTAGGATGCACATCATATTTTTGCATAATGAATTTTGTTTCATTATAAATATTCATTTTGCCTCCACTAGTTTTGTGTATTTGCATTAACTGCCTCTTGCAATTTAACTGTTATAACAGTTCCTTCTTGCACCTCTTCATTTGCTTTTGGTTCTTGAGCTATTACAACTCCTGTACCTGTACTAGAAATATTCAATTTCTTAGCTTCTACTATATTCTTTGCACTAGTAAATGAGAATCCTTTTAAATCTGGAACAACAGTTTTAGTCTTCTCACTAGAACTAGATGTATATAATTTAACAACTCCACCTGAAGTTAACTTTGTTCCGCTTCTTGGAACTTGTTCAACTATTTTATCTTCAACATTTCCATCGCAAGAATAATTTAGGTTTGCATTTGATAAATCTTTCTTTGCATCTCCTAATGTTTTATTTGTTACATCTGGTACAATTGTTGTTTCTTGTCCATTATTTGTCTTTTCGTTGTTTGATGGAATATTTAAATAAGGTAATACTTCAGAAAGAATTTGTGAAACAGCTGGCGCTGCAATTGTTCCTCCAAAGTGGCTTCCTACTGTTGGTTGATATAAAACAAACAAACATACAAGCTCTGTATTTTCTACAGGTGCAATTGATAAGAACGATGCAACATATCCGTCTTCAGGATGTGCTGGATTTGGTTCTGCTGTACCAGTCTTTCCACCAACTGTATAACCTGAAACTTGTGCGTATGTTCCACCACCTTTTTCAACAACATCTTTCATTATATCTTTCATTGTTGATGCTGTTTCTGGTGAAATAACTTGTCTTTCAACATTTGTTTCAACTTTTGAAATTATTCCAGTCTTAGGATCTTCAACTGCTTTTACTACATGTGGTGTAACCATAACTCCATCATTTGCTATAGCACTAACTGCTTTAACAAGTTGCATTGGAGTAATGTTGAATCTTTGTCCAAATGACATTGTTGCTAACTCAACAGGTCCGACATTTTCTTCGCTCCAGAAATTACTACTACCTTCACTAGGTAAATCTATTCCTGTATCTTCAAATAATCCAAATCCATTGAAATATTTATACATTTTAGCTTTGCCAATTCTTTGTCCAATTTGTATTAATGCTGGATTACAAGAATTCATTAAGGCTAATCTTAAACTTTCTGAGCCATGTCCTGATGAACTTGCACATCTAATGTAAGAATCGCTAACCTTTATTCCTCCATTACAATAGTAATCACTTGTATTATCAACTTCAGATAATCCTTCTTCTATTGCTATCGATGCTACAATTGTTTTAAATGTTGAACCAGGTTCATAAGTATCAATTACATTTTTGTTTCTCCACATAGTGTAAATTATATTGCTTTTTTCTTCATCAGTCTTTTTATCATATCCATCTAAATAGAATGATGTTGGTGTATAAGGATCATTTAAATTGTAATCTGGATATGTAGCCATTGCATAGATTTCTCCTGTTTTTGGATTCTCAATTAAACAGGTTCCACCTCTTTTGCATCCATGTTCTTCAACTGCTTGTTTTAAATATTTTTCTACAACAGCTTGAATATTTGAATCGATTGTTAAGTAAATGTTGCTTCCATTCTTAGGTGCAATATAAACTTCATTTGCATCAGGAATTTCATCTTGTGTTCCTGAAATAGCTGTTGATTGTTTTCCATTAATTCCTTTTAAAACATCATCATAACTTGCTTCTATACCATCAAGTCCTTGTCCATCAACGCCGCAAGTACCAATTAAGTTAGATGCTAAATTATTATATGGATAATATCTCTTTGTATCTTCATCAATGTTAATTCCAGATGAAATTTTATTTTCTTTCATCCAAACTTTTAATTCATCAACTTTAGAAACTTCTACTTTACTAACAATTGTTTCTACACTCTTTTTACTATTTAATTTTTCTAAAACTTTTTCATATTCTAATTCGAAAAGTTCACTAAATTCTTTTGCTAACTTTTCTCTGATGATTACTTTTTCATCATCTTCTTTATCATATCCAATATAGCTTGGATTAATAGTAATAGTATCAACTTGAGCACTAATAGCTAGAGCCTTTCCATTACTATCATAAATTCTTCCTCTTTTTGCAGTGATAACACTATTTGATGTTGATTGTGCATATTGTCTATTTTTAATTTCAACGCCTCTAGCAATTTGCCAGTATCCAACTTGAATTAAAAGTCCTAATAAGCACACTAAAAGTATTACAAGTGCAAACAAAGAACGACCA
Organism: Clostridia bacterium; assembly: GCA_045643205.1. Classification (GTDB taxonomy): domain Bacteria; phylum Bacillota; class Clostridia; order TANB77; family CAG-508; genus CAG-793. The sequence goes on from JAZUKI010000006.1 coordinate 84,205, forward strand.
AAAGTTCTTCTTAAAAGATTACCTTGTCTCTTGGTCTTTTCTGGTTTTATGTTTTTTACTTTACCTGTATTAGGCTTTTGATTTAAGCGTCTTTCGTCTTTCATCTTCTTCCTTAAAAACAATATTCCAAATTATCATATTAATTTTATACGAACGCGCTTAATTATTCAACAAAACTATCAAAAAAGTTGTGCAAATTTCTTTGCACAACTTTAAATTCATAATTTTATTTTAATTGCTAAATTTTAGTTTGTTTAATTTTTTTATTTGATTTTGTAATTACATTTCTTCTGTTTTAAGTCCATCACCAAAGATTTGGTCAAACTCTTGTCCTGTAATCTTTTCTTTATCAATTAAAACTGCTGCAACAGCATCAAGTTTATCTCTATGGCTGTTTAAGATTTCTTTTGCTTGATCATAAGCTGAATCTATTATCTTTTTAATTTCAGCATCTATGATAGCTGCTGTTCCTTCAGAATAAGTCTTTTCTTGGCCCCAATCTCTTCCGATAAACACTTCTTCAGAATCTGAACCAAATGTAATTGTTCCAACTTTATCACTCATACCATATTTAGTAACCATTGCTTTTGCAATCTTTGTTGCTCTTTCAATATCGTTACTTGCACCAGTAGAAATATCTCCGATAACAAGTTCTTCTGCAACTCTACCACCAAGAAGTGAAACAATATTTTCATACATTTCTGTTCTTGAAATAAAATTCTTATCTTCTGTTGGTCTATACATTGTATATCCACCAGCTTGACCTCTTGGAATAATTGAAATTTCATGTACAGGATCTTGTGATGGTAAGTAATGACTAACTACTGCATGTCCACCTTCATGATAAGAAACAAGTTTCTTATCTTTGTCTGTTCTAACTCTAGTTGTTTTTTCAGGTCCCATTGTAATCTTAACCATTGCATTTTCAATATCTTTTTCTGTTATTGCTTCTTGGTTATGTCTTGCTGCAAGTAATGCAGCTTCATTTAATAAGTTTTCTAGGTCTGCTCCAACAAATCCTGAAGTATTCTTAGCAATAAGTTTTAAATCAACTGTAGAATCAAATTTCTTTTGCTTTGCATGAACATTAAGAATTTGTTCTCTAGCTTTTACATCAGGTGGTGAAACCATAATTTGTCTATCAAATCTTCCTGGTCTTAATAATGCTTTATCTAGGATGTCAGGTCTGTTTGTTGCTGCTAAAACAACAACGCCTTCATTCTTTGCAAATCCATCCATTTCAACAAGCATTTGATTTAATGTTTGTTCTCTTTCATCATGTCCGCCACCAAGACCTGCGCCTCTTTGACGTCCAACAGCATCAATTTCATCTATAAAGATAATTGATGGAGCATTTTTCTTTGCTTCTTCAAATAAATCTCTAACTCTAGATGCACCAACACCAACAAACATTTCAACAAAATCAGAACCAGAAATGAAGAAGAATGGAACTCCTGCTTCACCTGCAACTGCTTTTGCTAACAATGTTTTACCAGTACCAGGTTGTCCTACTAATAAAACTCCCTTTGGTATTCTAGCACCCATATCTGTATATTTTTTAGGATTCTTTAAGAAATCAACTATTTCCTCTAGTTCCTCTTTTTCTTCATCAATTCCTGCTACATCAGCAAATGTAACTTTTGTTTTACTATTATTGTTAATTTGTTTTGCTCTACTCTTACCAAATCCTAATGTACCACTTGAACTACTTGATCCCTTTGGTCCACCTACTAATAGTAAGAATAACATTATAATCATACCAAATATTGCAATTTTATAAATCATATCAGTAACAATTGAAAGAAAAGGTTCATCTTCTTGAATTACCTTAACTTGATTGCTAGTCATTTCAGCATTTAAATTGTCCATTAAATTTTCAACATTTGGAATATTTACATTATATGTTTTTCCAGTTTCTTTAAATTTTACTATAGCACTCTCTTTGCCATACTCAATTCTAATCTCTTCAACTTTTCCTGCTCTTGCTTCAGAAATCATCTCTGAATAATCCATTTTTCCAGTTATACTTTCAAATATTGATGGAATTACAAAGATTAATATAGCTAATAGAATTCCCCATATAGCAAGTGTTTTAATTCCGTTTTTCAAAACATTTCCTCCTTTGTTTTTCGTGTCTAATTTAATTTATCATAAGAATTTTAATTATTCAATAATCTAGTTTTCATAATTGTATGATATTTTTAGAAACAATTAATACATCTCGATTAATTCAAATAATTGCTTAAATTAATTACTATATTAATCATATCTAAATAAAAATTAATTATCTTAATTCGATTAATTCAAATACTAATGTTCCTTTGCTTATGCTAACTTTAATATTCTTCTTTATAAAAATATATTTGTTTCCAACATTATTATTTGCAAGTTCTATAACATCATCAATATTAACTTTGCTAATGTCTTTCACAGTTCCTGCTAAATCATTAATTGTATAAATGATCAAATTTGTTCGAATAGAATTTTCTAATTTATTAAATTCTTTTAATTCAAAACAAACTGTATTTCTATTTTCTTTTTTTGCAATCTTAGTAAAAGTTTTTGCACTTTCTTGAGTAACAAAATCATTATTTTCTTTTACTATTTTTGAAGTTCTTGATAATGTCTCAACAATATTAGGATTAAACTCTTTAAGCAACGGAAGAACTTTATGTCTAATTTCATTTCTTTTATAAATATCTTCACTATTAGTTGAATCAATTCTAGGTTGTAAATTGTTTTCTTCACAATAATTTTCAATTTCATCTCTAGAACATTCAATTAAAGGTCTAATATATTTTCCATACTCTTGTACTTGAATTCCTTCTAATCCACTAAGTCCGCTACCTCTAATCAAATTAAGTAAAACAGTTTCTGCATTATCATTCATATTATGTGCAATTGCAATTTTATTTGCATTATATTTTTTTGCAACTTCATCAAAGAAATCATAACGAATTTTTCGTCCAACTTCTTCTTCTCCTCTTTTTTCTTTCTTTGCAATTTCACTAACATCTGCTCTTTTTACTTCACATGGAATCCCTAATTCCTTGCATAGATTTTCCACAAACTGTTCATCATCTGTGGAATCTTTTCTAATCAAATGGTTAACATGTGCAACTACTAATTTGTATTGAAACTTTTCTTTATATTTATTTAAACATGTTAATAAAGTAATAGAGTCAGGGCCTCCTGAAACCCCGACAACTACTACATCATTTATCTTTATTAAATTATATTTTTTAATTGTGTTTAAAAACTTTTCTTCAACAATATTTAAACGTTGTGCCAAATTAGTACCTCGCTAGTTTTATTACTATCAATATTTAATCTAATAAATAGATTATAAATATTTATTAATCACCTAATGAATATTTATTAATCGCCATTATATTTGTTAGCGAACTTTGTATATTGTGGCATCCACAATAATTCTGCTGTTCCTAATGGGCCTGATCTGTTCTTAGAAATAATAATTTCTGCTATATTAGGCTTTTCAGATTCTTGATTATAATAATCATCTCTATAGATAAACATTACAACGTCAGCATCTTGCTCGATTGATCCAGATTCACGTAAATCTTGAAGCATAGGTCTATGGTCAGGTCTTGCTTCTGGAGCACGTGATAGTTGTGATAACGCAATAACTGGAATAGCTAATTCTTTAGCTAGGATTTTTAAAGATCTTGAAATTTCTGCAATTTCTTGCTCACGTGAATTTGTTTTTCCGCTTCCTGTAATCAATTGTAAGTAGTCAATAACTACTAATCCAATATCTTTTTCAATTTTTAATTTTCTACATTTTGCTCTTATTTCAGCAACTGTAATTCCTGGTGTATCATCAATTATAATTCCTGAAGAATCTGAAAGTTCTCCTGCAGCTGTTGCAAGTTTGCTCCATTCATCATCTTCTATTTCACCTTTTTGAACTTTTGAACTATCAACCATTGCTTGTGAACATAGAATTCTGTTTGCACATTGTTCCTTTGACATTTCAAGTGAGAAAACAACTACTGGAGTATTACTATTTAATGCAGCATTAGATGCTATATTCAATGCAAATGCTGTTTTACCCATAGAAGGTCTAGCTGCAATTAATACTAATTCATCTTTATGAAATCCTGATGTTTTATTATCAAGATCAATAAATCCTGATGCAACACCAGTAATGTGTTTTTTGTTTTTATATAACTCTTGTAAATTTTCAAATGATTCAACAAGAATATTTTTGATTGAATCATATCCATTTTGAGTTTTCTTTTGCATGATGTTAAAAATTTTCTTCTCAGCATCATCCATAATATTAGTTACATCTTCTTGTTGACTATAACCCAAACTAATTAATTCATTTGCAGTTTTAATCAAACTTCTCAAAATTGATTTTTCTTCAACAATGTTTACGTATTTTTCAACATTTGCTGTTGTAGGAACTTTTTCTGGAAGACTAGCTAAATACTCAAGACCTCCAACACTATCAATTTTGCCCATTGAAACTAGTTCTTCTTTTACTGTAATAATATCAATTGGCTCGCCTTTTGCGTAAACATTCATAATAGCTTCATAAATAGTGGCATTGTCACTTCTATAAAAATCTTCTGATTTTAAACTCTCAATAGCTGAAACAACTGCTTCTTGATCAGTCAACATACTTCCAATAACAGCTTGTTCTGCTTCTTCATCGTGTGGTGGAATTTTTTGAAGTTCCATATTATTCTCCTTCGATTTTTACTTTTAAACTTCCATTAACACCTTCAAACAATTTAATATTTACATTTTCCATTCCAATTGTTTTTATTGTTTCTTTTAGGTCTATCTTTTTCTTATCAACTTCAATTTTATGTTGAAGTTTTAATTGTTCTGAAATTTCTTTTGATGTAACACCACCAAAAATTTTTCCGTTTTCTCCTGCTTTTACTTTTATAACTAATGTAATATCTTTTAATTTTTCTCTTATTTCTTCTGCTTCTTGTTTCTCGACGCTCTTTTTATATGCATGTGAATCTTGCTTTGCTTTTAATTTTGCAAGATTTGCATTATTAGCTTCGACTGCTTTTCCTTTAGGGATTAAAAAGTTTCTTGCGTATCCATCATTTGCATCAATAATTTGATCTTTGTAACCAACGCCTTTAATGTTGTCTAATAGTATAACTTTCATGTTGTACTCCTTTCTAATCTATTTAATTTTTTTAAAGAAATGTTGTGTTTTTTTGTTCCTTTAGAAACATCACTTAACTTTTTTAAAGAAACATTATTAACTTTCTGTTTCAAAGAAATATTCATTTATTCTATTTATTAATTCTTGCTTAGCTTCTTCTAATGTTAAACCTTCAATTTGTGCACCGGCTAAAGTTATGTGACCACCGCCACCTAACTTTTCAAGTATTAATTGAACATTTATATCTCCAATTGATCTACCACTTATATAAATTTTTTCATTCATTTTTGTTAAAACAAATGAAGCAACAATTCCACCAATAGTTAATAATTCATCTGCTGCCTTTGCTGCAATTATATTAGCATTTGCATCTTCTTTGTCATAAATAGCTATTGCAATATTGTTATTCATAATTTCAGATGAAGAAACAATTGCAGATATGTTTTGATATGTAACAATATCACTTTGGAACCATTTCTTAACTTTAATAATATCAACACCATTTCTACGTAAAAATGCTGCTGCTTCAAAAGTTCTTACACCTGTTTTAAATGTGAAGTTCTTTGTATCAAGCATGATTCCTGAATATAATGCTTCAACTTCTAATTCTGTTAATTCAACTTTTTCAGTTGCATATTCTAATATTTCAGTTACTAATTCACATGCAGAAGATGCGTATACTTCTTGGAATGTTAATAAAGCTCTATTAATAAAATCTGTGCTTCTTCTATGGTGATCAATAATAACTATTCTTTCAACTCTTTCTAATACTTCTGGAGAATCTACATAATTTTCTCTACTTGTATCTGTTACAATTAATAATGTTTTATCTGTTATCAAATCTAAAGCTTCATCTGTTTTTATTATGATGTTCTCATACTCTGGTAATTGTTTTAGCTTATCAACAAAACCTTCAATTCCAATTCCTAATGTATTATTTACAATGTATGCATCCTTGCCTAAAGTTTTTACTAATCTATATAATCCCATGCAAGAACCAATTGCATCCATATCACTATTGCTATGGCCCATTAATAAAACATTATCTGACTCTTCAATTAATTTATGAAGTCCATGAGAAATCATTCTAGCCTTAACTTTTGTTCTCTTCTCAACCTCACTTGTTCTTCCACCGAAGAACTTATAATTATCATTTTCTTTTATAATAGCTTGGTCTCCACCTCTACCAAGTGCAATATCAATAACTGCTCTTGCAGATTCAACCTTCTTTATTCCTGTATTTCCATCATCTGAAAAAGCAATACTTAATGTTGCTGGAACACTATCTGGAAATTCAACTGTCTTTACATCATTTAATATGCTAAACTTATCAGCATTCATTTTTTCAATTGAAGCATGATTTGCAACACAATAGAATGTATCTTTTTCTGTTTTAACCATTACTACATCATATTTAGATGTATAATCATAAATTTTCTTTTCTACTTGTGCAATAAATACTGGTCTAACTTCTGAAGTCATTCTTTGTGAGATTTCTTCATAGTTATCAATCATAATTATACCCATTGATAAATCTTGATCTTCAACCTTTTGTTTCAAAGCTTTGATTTCTGTTTCATCAATAAAATAAAGAATCATAACATAATCGTTCTCTTTTTTAGCTGTTTCAGACTCTTTCTTTTTATTCTTTTTATGTTCATTATTTACTTTAATATATGAACCTAATAGACGATAATTTTTATTGTTAATTAAAGTTTCAATATTAATATCGCCCTTGTTCTTTTCTTCATTAATAACATTTGCTTTAATCTTATCAGCAATATCCACTAAAACATTGCTCATATCTACTTCTGCAAATGTACTTACAAACTTTTCGCTCTTCCAAACCATGCTGCCATTAGCATCAATGATTGAAAGTGGAAATGGTGAATTGATAAGGGTAGTTTTTGCAGTAGAACCAACTTTAGTTGATAAATCTTCTATTGCCTGTGTTAGTTCTGTTTTTCTCTTATTTGAAGACCAAACTGCATACAAAATAACAAGCCCATAGAAAATAATTGCTACAGGTATCAAAAAATAATTGTAAAAACAAATTACAACTTCCAATAATGCTATTATGATTAGATAAACTTTAGTACGTAAAACAATACCTACATTTTTTGAATCATTGTTTTTTTGCATAAAATCCCTTTCTTATCACATTTTTACATGTTATATTCTATATTATTAAAGCTTATTTGTCAAACAAAAATAGGCTTTTCAAAGCCTTGAATTTACGAAACTTTCACAACGTTTTATTGACTAGATATGGTATTTATTGTAAAATATGTTTTATGGAAATACACAACAAAAAATACGACAGAATTGGAGATGATTTATATGTTATGTTCAGATTGCAACAAAAATGCTGCAGTTATTTTTATTGAAGATAAAGAAAAAGATGAAAATGGAAATGCCATTAAGCATGGCTACTGCGTAGCTTGTGCCAAAAAAAGAGGTATTTCTGCTATTTCAACAGATAATTTAAATAATGTTAGATCTCTAACAGACGAAGATATAAAAAATATGACAACTCAATTAAACTCAATGTTAGATGATTTAGCAGGTAATTTAGCTCAACAAGGCATTGATATTAATGACCCTCAAACTCTTGAAGAGTTAAATGATGAAATGGACTCATCTGTTGATAATATTGATGGAAATGGTGTAAATGGTATGGGGTTTGCCATTCCTTTAGGCAATATTTTTGGAAAAAGATCAACAAATCAAGAAGATAACTCTTCTGATGGAAAAACAAAGGTAAAAACTAAAGAAAAAACTACTAAAAAGCGTAAATTTCTTGAATCTTTTGGTACAAACCTTACTGCACAAGCAAGAGCAGGTAAAATAGATAAAGTAATCGGTAGAGAAAAAGAAATTTCTAGAATGATTCAAATATTAAACAGACGTACAAAAAACAATCCTTGTTTAATAGGTGAACCTGGTGTAGGAAAAACAGCTATTGCCCAAGGTCTTGCTTTAAAGATCGTTGAAGGCGATGTTCCTGCAAAATTAATGAAAAAAGAAGTTTATCTATTAGATATGACAGCTATAGTCGCAGGTACGCAATTTAGAGGCCAATTTGAAGGAAGAATGAAAGCCATAATTGATGAATGTAAAGTTGATGGAAATGTTATTCTTGTAATAGATGAAATACACAACATCATTGGTGCAGGCGATGCAGATCATACAATGAATGCTGCTAATATTTTAAAACCTTCATTAGCAAATGGAACTATCCAATTAATAGGTACTACAACACTTGCTGAGTACAGAAAACATATTGAAAAAGATTCAGCACTTGAAAGAAGATTTCAACCTGTAATTGTTGAAGAACCTTCAGTTGAAGACTCTATCAATATTATCGAAGGTATAAAATCATATTATGAGAACTTCCATAAAGTTCAAATTTCAAACGACGTTATTAGAAAACTTGTTAACCTATCTGAAAAATATATTCATGATAGATTTTTACCAGATAAAGCAATTGATGTTTTAGATGAAGCATGTTCAAGAATTAATTTAGATAATAAAGATTTATATACATTAGAAGTTTTAAAACATAAACTAGCTGATATTCAATCTCAAAAAGAAGAAGCTGCAAATGCTGATTCTACTGATGATTACAAAAAAGCAGCTGAATTAAAAATGCAAGAATGTTCAATCACTGATCAAATAAAAGAACTTGAATCAAAAATGACTCCAAAAGAATTAACACTTGAAGATATTGCAAAAGTTATTGAAGGTTGGACAAAGATTCCTGTTCAAAAAATAACAGAAGAAGAAACTCAAAAACTAATTAATCTTGAAGATAATCTTCATAAAAGAATTATTGGTCAAAACGATGCTGTTAGTGCTGTTTCAAGAGCTATAAGAAGAAACAGAGCCGGATTAAAAAGTACTCGCCGTCCTCCATCATTTATATTTGTTGGACCTACTGGTGTTGGTAAAACAGAACTTTCAAAAGCATTATCAGTTGAAATGTTTGGAAATGAAGATTCTATTATAAGAGTTGACATGTCTGAATATATGGAAAGCAACTCTACAGCTAAATTAATTGGTGCACCTCCAGGATATGTTGGTTATGATGATGCAGGTCAATTAACAGAAAAAGTTAAAAGACATCCTTACTCAATTGTTTTATTAGACGAAATTGAAAAAGCTCATCCTGATGTATTCAATATGTTACTACAAATATTAGACGATGGTAGATTAACAGATGCCCATGGAAATACAGTAAGTTTTGAAAACACAATAATCATTATGACTTCAAATGCAGGTTCAAACTTAAATACAAATTCAATTGGATTTGGTTCACAATCTGAAATGCGTAAAAATAAAATTATTGACAGTTTAAAAGATACATTTAGACCAGAATTTTTAAATAGAGTCGATGAAATAATTGTTTTTGAAGCATTACAACCTAAAGAATTAAGAATGATTGTTGATTTAATGTTAAATGATACACAAAAAGTTTTAGATGATAAAAATATTAAGATGTTTGTAACAGATGAAGCAAAAGACTTCTTACAAGAAAAAGGAACAGATGTTAAATATGGTGCACGTCCATTAAGACGTACTATAGAAAAATACATTGAAGATGCCTTATCTGATATGATACTAAGAGGCAATTTAAAAAATGGCCAAAAAGTATTTGTTGATTTAAATAATGCTGAATTAAAATTTAGCGTTGAAGACTAAATATAGTTATTTAAACAAAGAAAAACCGAGTACCTATTAAGGTGCTCGGTTTAAGTTTTTAGATAAGACATAAGCCTGTCAACATGTATACTGCTAATGCTACATAACTGATTATTACAGGTAACCTGTCAGCAGCAAAATAGTTGGTATGCATGCCTCCCATCACTATCGTATAAACAATTAGTGATAAAATGTTTATTGCAAGAAAACTTGCTCTGTCTTTCGCCAGCTTTTTCAGATTAATAATTACTTTTGCCACAATAATTGCAATCAGTGCAAAGACAGCAACATAATATGCAAAAGTAAAAATTAACCCTTGGGGATGCAATGTAAATTGAATTAATATTGATAGTACTATGACTATCTCAAATACAATTACAAGGTTGTCACCAATTTGCCCAATAAACTTAGAAATTTTCTTCATGACCTTTTTCCCTCCTATTATTGTATTATTTATTGCTTATTTTGGTCATTTTTATGGTAAACAATTCACCATACACACTTTAATTATACTATTTTTCGGCTATTCAGTCAAATGCTTTTCCATTTTTTGTTATTTTAGGTTAGTTGTCGTATGTATACCACATTCCTTCATTTTGTAACTTTTTAATTATTGCATCATGCTCAGCATTTGTTTTTGTTAAATATGTTGTGCCTTCTTTGTCTGCAACAAAGAAATAATAATCTGATTCTTTAGGACTTATTGCTGCAATAATTGATTGAATACTTGGTGAGCAAATTGGTCCAACTGGTAACATTCCATTCATTCCACTTGCTCTTGTGTTGTATCCATTTTTGCTATTTAAATCACTTCTTCTTAATTCATAATCATGCATATCTTTTTGAATTGCATAGTATGTTGTAACATCTGATCCTAATGACATTCCGTTCTTTAATCTATTATTAAAAACACTAGCAACTCCATCTCTTGAAGAAATATCTAATCCATATACATTTCCATTTGTAGATTCAAGTTCAACTACAGAAGCAAGTGTAATAATTGAATGAAGTGACTTGAATTCTGATTGTTTAATTTGCTCTTTATAAGGTTCCAATTTTTCACCCATTAGTGTAAGCATCTTTTCAACAATTGTTTCTATACTTACATCTTTATCTGCAAAAGTATATGTATCTGGGAATAAATATCCCTCTAATGGATAGTAAATTCTTTCATCTGCTAATGGTATGTTTTCTATAAACCAATACTTTTGAGTTAAGGTTTCGATATAATCTCTATCTTTCATCTTTGCAATAAAATCATCTGCTTTAATATTAGTTTTCTCTTCTATTAAAGTTGCCATTTTTCTAATGCATGTTCCCTCTTTGAAAGTAATTTGTATTTCATATTTTTTAAGATCTGGTCCTGCTTCTAAAACATCTGCTATTTCTGCTAATGACATACTTTTGCTAAGTTCATATTTTCCAGCCATTACATTGTCAAATCCATACAATTTACAAAAGATTTTGTATGCAAAATCATTCTGTATCAATCCATTTTCTTTTAATATGTTTCCAATTCCAGAAATCGATGTGTCTTTTGGAATTTCAACCATAAACTTTTCTTCATTTGGATTAGTACTAACAGCTTTTATACTGTTTGTATACCAAACTATTGCAACTATTATTGCTATTATAATTATTGCTATTACTGATAGCGAAATAATTACTCCTACTTTCTTTTTCATTTTTTCTCCTTTTGCTATATTCTACAAATGCATTTTAACATATAAAAATATTTTTGTCTTTCTATTACGATAAATATTATATCATACTAATTCATAGTTTTATCATTTCCCATCATTGCCTCACACTAATCTTGTATCCATTCTTGTTTAATTTAATCTCTATCTCCCCATTCAAGTCAGTCCTATAAATTTTACAATTTATTTTTTCTAGTTTATTAATTGTAATTTCAGATGGATGTCCATATTTATTATTCTTTGCAACACCAATTATTGCAATATTGGGTGAAACAGTTTTAACAAACTTATCTGTTGAAGAAGTTTTTGATCCGTGATGTCCTACTTTTAAAACATCCGTATCTAATATTTTACTATTATATTTATACACATCTAAAATTTTTTCTTCCGCTTCTTTTTCAATATCTCCAGTAAATAATAATGAATGCTTTTTAAAATCCACTCTTAAAATTAACGAATTATTATTAATACTATTTTCACTAATCATCATCTCTCTTACCGGCCATAAAACTGTAATTTTCATATTATTTATATTTATAATTCTACCAGCTTGAACCATCTCTATTTCTATATTCTTTTCATTTGCAATTTTCCTTAATTCTTTTAAATTCATATATTCTTCCGCTTGTAATCCAATAATAATTTTCCCTATTTTAATATTCTTTGCAACATAAAATAATCCTTTGCAGTGATCAGAATCCATATGTGAAATAAAAACATAATCAATTTTAGTAATCTTTTTTGTTAGTAAATATGGTAATAAAACGTTCCTTCCAACATCGTAATTATCATCACTTCCACCGCTATCTATCAAAACTGTTTTGTCTGCATATCGCATTAAACAAGAATCTCCTTGCCGAACATCTATCACGACACCATTCTTAATACAACAAACTTTTGTAAGTGAACAGGATTTAGTATATATAATAAGAAAAGTTTTGTAAGTGAATAGGATTTAAGAGCATAAAAAAAAAAGAGCTTATTAGCTCTAAATTAATTACGCCATTTGAATTACATCAATAATTACCTTTGTTCCCATATGAGTTATAAGGTGTCCATTTATTCCTACTTCTTTTCCTAAAAAGTTTTTAAACATCTTTCTATCTGAAGTCATTGCATAAGCATATATCTTATTTTTAATATCTTTGAAATTATCATCATCAACTTCTAGCATTAACTGAATTGCATCTTGATTATTTATTTTTAGATTCTTTGACGCTCTTAATAATTTTCCAATGACTATGACTTCATTATTTAATATTTGATTCATAGTATTCCTCCTTTCGAGAAAAGATACTACCAAAACAAATAAACTAATTCAAATGACTAAAATTCAATTTTGGTAATAAAAAAAACTACAAAATTTTGCATTTTTAGTATATTTAATTAAATTTAAAGCAGAAATTGATATTTTGCATTAAATTTTAATACCAAAAATCAAATTTAGTAGTTTTTAATTTTTTTATAATTTATCCATTAATTTCAGTTCCATCTTTGAATTTAAAGACTATTGTATCTTTATCAAGTATCGTTGCACTCTCCAGTAAACTTCCCCACATTAATCCATCAAATTTTGTTAAAGGCTTATCCTGTTTATTTAATGTATTAATGTAGTCTTTTATCGTTTGTTGCTTTGCTGCTTGTTGAGATATTTCAATTTCTAGTTGCTCATACCTTGACTTAATCTCATCATAAATCTTTATCATTGCATCATATTCTTTTTTATACTTTTCTTGATTTTGTGCTACTCTTGAATTCATTTCAATAAGTTCCTGTATTTTTTCAACATGTTTTGCAAGACTATTTTCAAGTTTATCTTTTTCTTCTGATAGCCCTTTTTGACTGCATATTTTATCTAGTATGATTTCTAGATTTGAGATTATCTCATCCTTGTTTTCAATAATTGAATTAACAACATCAACAAATCTACTTTCTATATCATCAGACCTTATCGCGGGTGTTTTACAATTTTCCTTTCCTGAATATTTCCTATTACATTGATACACTATTTTTCTATATTTATCATTTGAATGCCACACTTTAGCTCCATAGCTACCGCCACATTCTCCACACTTAATTCTTGATGTAAGAATATCAGTTCCACTATATTTTCCATTTAACATTAATCGTCTATTAATTTCTAATCTTACCATTTCAAATGTGTCGGGTTCTATAATTGCTGGATGGCTATTTTCAACATAGTATTGTTGAACTTCTCCGCTATTTAATTTTTGTTTTTTAGTTAAGAAATCAACTGTGTAATGTTTTTGAAGTAAGGCATCACCTTTGTATTTTTCATTTGTAAGAATACTTCTAACAGTTGTAGCATACCATTTTTGTTTATGTCCAGGTGTTTCTATTCCATCATTAGTTAATCCTTTTGCTATAGCCACTGATGATGAACCTGATAAAAACTCACGATATATTCTTTTTACAATTTTTGCTTGTTCTTCATCAACTACAAGGTTTCCATCTTCGCCTCGTTTATAACCCAGAAAATTATTGAATGGAACTGTTACTTTTCCATCTGCAAATCTTTTTCTGTGTCCCCATTTAACATTTTCTGATATGGATCTACTTTCTTCTTGTGCTAATGAACTCATAATTGTAAGTAATAACTCACCTTTACCATCGAATGTCCAGATGTTTTCTTTTTCAAAATAACATTCGCATCCTATATCTTTTAACTTTCTTATAGTTGTTAAACTATCAACTGTGTTTCTTGCAAACCTTGATACTGATTTTGTAATGATTAAATCAATATTTCCTGCCATAGCACTTTCGACCATTTTATTAAACCCCTCACGATGCTTTGTCGATGTACCACTAATACCTTCATCTGTATACACTTCTACAAATTCCCAATCATCTCTAGATTTAATATAATTTGTATAATAATCAACTTGTGCCTCATAGCTTGTTAATTGTTCCTCTTGGTCAGTAGAAACTCTGGCATAAGCAGCGACTCTTTTCTTCTTAATTGTACCAATTTGACTTGATTCTTGTTTATTGATTAATGCTGGAATTGTTGTTACTCTTTTCGTCATTTCTTACCCTCCACATTTCTTTCGATTTTTTACCTCTTTCATTTCTTCTTTCTTCAGTCCAATATTCCTTTCTGCCGTTATATTCCCATTTTTCTTGTATGATTGTTCCATCATAAAAATGAAATTCTAATATATCATCGCCAACTACAACAACTTTTTCTATTTGCTCATCAAACACTTTTGGATCAAATTCATCTAGTCCTAGTACCTTTGATGAAACTCTTTTTAATGCAATTTCATTCACATTTTTTCCTGGACATTCTTTAGAGCTATTTCTTAACCTCGTGCCACAAGTCCATATATGTGCTTTAGGTATATCTTTATTCTTTCCTCTTGAATTTCTCATGTAGTTCTTACCGCATATTGAACATTTAACTCTGCAAGAAAAACAAGTTATATTCTTTCCAAAATTAGCTCTTTGACCTTCTTCTTTTCTTCTTTTTCTTTCTTCTTGAACTTCAAGAAACATCTCCATAGGAATAATAGCTTCATGGTTATTTTCTACATAATACTTTTGCAATTGTCCTTCATTTTTTTGTTTTCTTCTAACTAATGGATTTGGAGTATAACTTTTTTGTAATAGCAAGTTACCTGTATAAGTAATATTTGAAATCATATCTCTTATAGTTCCATTATTGAAAAAACCACCATTAGTCGCTATTATTCCTTGTTCTTTTAATAAAACTTCCATTCTTTCAGCAGAAATCTTATCCAAGTAATATTGAAATATAAGTTTTACTACTTTAGCCTCCTCTGGCTCTATTACTAATTTATCTTCTTCCCATCTATAACCATATATTCTATATCGACATTGTGGCTTTCCTTTTTCAAACTTCTTTTTTATAGACCACTTAATATTATTACTTGTTGAGATAACTTCTTCTTGAGCAAATGAAGCTAATATTGAAAGCATAAGTTCTCCATCACCAGTTAAAGAGTTAATATTTTCTTTCCCAAATCTAACTTCAACACCTAGCTCTTTTAAATGCCTTACTGTTTTTAAAAGGTCTACAGTATTTCTGGCAAATCTTGATACAGACTTTGTAAGAATAATATCAATTTTTCCATCTTCACAATCTTGTAATAGTCTTTTAAAATCATTACGCTTTTCAATTCCAGTACCACTAATTCCTAAATCAGCATAGACACCTGCAAATTCCCATTCAGGATTCTTTTGTATTAATTCATTGTAATAACTAACTTGTGCAGAGTATGAATGTATAGTTCTGCCTCTTTCAACTGATACTCTCGCATATGCAGCTACTCTTTTAAGTTTAGGAAGTTCTATGCTTTTGGTTTCTAATTTTATGATTTTACGCATTTTACACCTCCGATTTTTCCATTACTATATATCACTCTAAACGATGTATATATCAAGTGTTATCGGCTTATTTCAAAGAATAATCCACTTATTTTTGGTTTGTATTTTTCCTTAAATTCATCAAATAATTTGTTATATTCTTCATTAGATATTAAGTTCTTTTCATACATATCTTTTAAGTAATTCATTGTTATTTGATATGCTATTTCATTCTTAATTTCCATCTGATGTCACCACCTTACATTTACTTTTGTAATAACACTCCCTAGAACAATACTTTCTTTTTCTAATTGGATACTCGTAGTATTCTTTATTGCATATAATGCAGTTAAACTTTTCTGGAACTAATCTTCTTTGCTTATCTTTGTGTAAAGTCCAATAAACCTTACAGCAACTATCAGAACAAAATGTTTTCTTCTTTCTTCCTGCAATTTGATAGAACTTCTTTCCACATTGTTTGCACACTTGAAGATTATCTTTTCCTCTTAATTGTTCTCCTGAATTAATATATCCTGCTATATTTTCTTTTTTACAGAATGACCTTATTGTATTTGGAGAAATATCTAATTGCTCTGATATTCTTAAATACCCATAACCTTGACTTCTTAATTTTCTAATTTTTTGTCTTTGTATTTCATCCATTGGCTATTACCTCCTATGTAATAGTCAAAAAAAAGTATATGATTTTTACCCTGTTAATATTTTTTTGTATTCTCTTGACATTTCGTCTAATAAGAGTAATAAATGTATTTTTGAAAGGAGTATGCTTTATGTTTAATATTAAAAATGAAAACAAATTTATTTCAGATTGTGAACAATACATAGAAAATAACGTTGCAGCACCTTATATTGCTTTTTATCTTGTACGTGGTTATGAACTAAACACTCTTGGTGTAAGTTCTCTTATGCAGCATTTTAATTCGGCAGCTGATGTATTCAATCTTGAATTTAATGATATTGATAAAGTGATTTTTGACATAAAACAAATATTAGCTGAAAAATACCAATTAAAAATAATTAATGAAAATCCCTTTGAATTAAAAAAATTATAATTTTTATGGTATAATATAGAAGATTTAACAAACCAAAAAAGGAGGGATTACATGAACTACGACAAAATGTCTAAAGAAGAACTAATTGATGCATTAAAAGAATCACAAGATCTTAATAAAAAACTATTAGACTTAATGGAATTACAAAATAGTAAATTTACCGAGATTTCAATTCAAGCATTAGATGAGCAAATTAAGTCAAGACATAGATTTTTAGCACAGTTAGAACAAAGTGAACCGCCTAAATTATTTAAATCTTTACATCGTGAATGGGAAAACAAAGTTCATTACACTAAAAAAGATATTGAAGATTTAGATAAAAAACTTTATGAAGAATACACAGAATACGGAGAGTTCATTGAAAAAATGGGCAAAAAAAATGAGGACAACAATTAAGTTGTCCTTTTTTTGTTAAGGTATTAATAATTTTTGACCTACATTTATAATGTTTGGATTTGCTATATTATTAGCTCTTGCTATTTCTGGATATCTATTTCCATCACCGTAGTATTTTTTAGCGATAGCCCATAGAGTATCACCTTTTACTACTGTGTGATATTTAGCAGATGGTTTTGATGTTACTCCTAGTCTTGCATTTACTATTGATTGAATTGCTGCATAATCATAACCTGCATTAGTAAGTGCATTTTTTCTATCAGCACCATTACCCCAATTTCCATTTATAACTTCAGTAGCAATTTCATCATTGCTCTTTTTTGTTGGCTCTACTTTTGGAGTTTCTGGTGTTCCTTTTGAATAACCATTTAATCCTGCATTTTTAATTATTGAAGGATAATCTTTATATGCATAATCAGTATCAACTCTCATTCCAGAGATGTATCCACTTGATGAGTTTTGCCATAAACCATAATCACCATATTTAAATGATGGTTTATTGCTAGTCCATACTGCTAACCATTTATCATACATAGATAATTTTGCAGTATCTATGAAGTTATTAAAATAGTTACTATTAGCATAAATACCTACATAATATCCTTTGTTTTCTAAATATTCACAGAAACCTTTTATGGCATCTGCTATTCTTGCTTTGCCTACTTGTTGGTGTCTATCTTCTTCAACATCCATATAAATTGGATATTCAAATTGTTTTCCTTTTAAACAATTATTATAAAGATACTCCGCTTCTGCTTTTCCTTTTTCATAAGTATTGGCACAGCTATACCAATAAGCACCTACAGGTATTCCTCTTGCTTTTGATTTACTATAAAAATCTTCAAAGCAACTATCCTTATTTTTATTAGTACCATCTCCACCCCAACCAGTAAATCCAGCTCTTAAAATTAAAAAATCAACTTTTGACTTTATTTCATCAAAGTTGATTCCTTTTTGATAAGATGATATATCTAATCCTTTTCTTTCCATTTTAATTACCTCCATTCTTATCTTTTAATTGTTCTAATGTTTCAATTATTTTTTTAGGTAATGGCAATCCCATAGAACCCCAATTCTCTAAAATTGAAATTCCTTCGTTTGCTACAAAAAAATAGATTACAAGAGTTCTAATTGCACCAGTTTCTCCAGTTATTGTGTCTAACTGAACTGACAATGCAACTATTATCAAGTAACCTATTTTCTTAATTATTCCTTTAGCACCAATGATGCTATTGAGCTTTTTATTTGTTATCGCCTCACATACTCCTGTTATGTAATCGAGTAATATGAAAACTAATAATGTCTTTAGTGCCACATCTAAACCTCCTAAAAAGTACACTACCGTTGTAAGTACCGTACCTGTTATAAAATTAAAAATTGACTTCATTTATTTTTCTCCTTTCAAAATTAAGCAGTTCTTTTCCAGCAAAATACTGCTATATAAGGGACGATGTGTGTATGCGAATTCAATGTATGCGTATGTCCTTTACTTCCACCTACATATGAATTTTCTATAAGCCAGTTGTAAGTTGTATTGTTTGCATTCCAACTATATCCACCTTCCATCATGTCACCTGTTGCTGAACCACTACTCCAATTCCACTTTCCTGCATTTCTCATTTTTAATAAATGGCTGTGGTTTGGTATCTGATCAATAGTTAATGTTGTACTTCCTGTATTTCCACTTGCTGCACCAGTTGATGTTCCAGTACCGTTTCCAGTTCCCGAACTATTTACGCATCCATATAAAAAGCCACCAGATAATCTTTCCCATGTTCCACCAAATAAGTTTTTAGGATCCGTTGAATTCATAGACATATAGATACTTCCTACTGGATAAATCATGTCAAAAATACTCTTCCCATTGACTTCTAGCGATTCACTTTTTGATGGAAAACAATTCACACCAACTGATAATTTTTTTGTATCTACAAAGAAAATAAATTGACCTTTTGCAAGAACCGTATTATATGTAGTAGTACCAAATTTATCTGTTAACACAATTCTAAAATTCCAAC
>JAZUKI010000007.1:0-119025 GCA_045643205.1 Clostridia bacterium
GTTACTCACCAGTCCGCCACTAACCGCTTCCAAAAGTAAACTTATGGATTAAGTCCGTTCGACTTGCATGTCTTATGTGCGCCGCCAGCGTTTATCCTGAGCCAGGATCGAACTCTCGAATTAAAAATATCTCATTTCCTACTATATAATATAGAAGGAAATAAAAAGTTCTTATTCAAATGAGTCTAGCTCATTAAATACTGTTATTGTTTTTTATTATGGTAGTACAATAAAACTACCGCAATATTTATTGGTTTCTCAAAAGATTCATTGTTTACTTTTCAATGTACTTTTTAGCTATATAAAAGCCTTTTAGAAAAAGGCTAAACTAAAATCCTGCTTGCGCGGGACAATTTGTATTATACAATGCAGTGTATTAAAAGTCAACACATTTTTTAAATTTTTTTAAAATTTTTTTAACTTTTTTTCATATAGTTTTTTAATGTGTTTTTTTACCTTTTATAAGCCTTCTGAATGTAAGGTTACAAGCTTTTTAATAAATAGTAAAAACGCATAAAATAAGACGTGTTTTTTTACACGTCTTATTTTTATTTTTAATTTTTTATTTCTTCATCTAAGTTTTATTTAAATAATGGATCAAGATTTATTCCTAAATCTGTTCCTTTCTTTATATATATTGAATTAATCTTTTTCTTTAATTCATTAATAAACTCTTTTATTTGTTTGTCATTTGAATTATTAACTATTATATGACTCGTATTATCCACAGAAAGTATTGTTCCTATTTCATCAGTAAAGTTAACTGTATCATTGTATTCAAGTGTTAAATTCTTTATTCCATTTTTCAAATTAATTGTTGCTTTATTTCTAATATTATTATCTTCAACAGTTCCTGTTTGATTTAGTTCGATTGTCAAACTAAATTCTTCACTCTTTGCTGTTTTATCTTTTTTAATTTCATATGTGTATGTGTTTGATTTGTTTTTGCTCATTTTAAAAGAGTATTCATTTATTTTAAATATTGAAGTTTCTACATCATCTTTATTTATATGATCGATAATAATTTTGCTATCTCCGAAACTAATATCTGTTCTAATATTTTTCATTCTATTCTCGTATACAACAATCTTTAGTTCTTTTGCTTTTGATGGATCTGCATGCAGACTATTAATTTCTTTTTGGAAGTATTCATTTAATTTATTTATATCTGTATATTCTTCTTCCATCCCTAGTAGTTTTGCTTTAGATGCAAAGTAATTAATTAGAATACTATCTTTGGTTATTTTTTCTAATACATCTGTATAAAGTGTAGCACTATCGTTAGAACCTAATGTTAAAGAATATGCATTAGTATCATAATCTGTTCCATCTATATTTAGTTTTACTTTTCCATCTTTGTTATACGCATTGTTAGGAACATTGTTTTTCATTATGTCTAATATTTTATTAATATGATCTTTTTCTATATCTGTTGTTTCTACCAAATATTTTAAATTGATGTCTTTTATATAGTTAGGTACCTTACTTGTATCTTCAATTCCTGCACAATTTAAAATCTTTTTCATTTCACCATTCTTTATAAAGATATAGCTATTTGCTACATCTTTGCAGTAAAAGCCATAGTTATCTCCATCTTTAAGCAGATTAATCTCTTCTAATATTTCCATTCCGTTCATTACATTAATTAAAATTGCTGACTTTTCATTTTCATTATCAGTTCTTTCACCTATGCTGAATTTTAGTTTATCTAAAGCTTTTGAATCTGCAACATTTGATGATGAAATTATTTTTGCATTACCAACTCTCTTGTACTTTGATGTTATTTTCTTTTCATTGTATTCATTATTAGATTCATTTTCTAATATCTTTGTAGCTTCAAACGTTTGATCAAAGTATTTAATAAACACTTCTCTCTTTGTTCTGAATATGTCTGTATTGAAATATAAAGCAACTCCCAAGCCAATAATTAATAATATAACAGCAAATATTATTTTTGTTTTAATGTCCTTTTTTAATTTTCTTTTTTTCTTTCCTGTTTTATTAACTTTGCTTTTTAGTTTCTTAATATTTTTTGTGGTTTCTTTATTTAAATTTTGTTTTGCTTTTTCTTGGCTACTTACTTTTTCAACTTTTTGATTTCCATATCCATAATCTATTTCATCTTTATTTAAATTACTATAGTCTATTTCATTATTAGAAACTTGATTGTAATTACTATATTCTATTTCATCTTCGTTAGAAGCTTGATTATATTTTATTTCATCTTTATCAGAAACTTGATTATAGTTTATTTCATCTTTACTAGAAGCTTGATTGTAATTACTAATGTATGTATCACTAGTATCATAATAATCTAAATAACTCATATCGTAATTATCAAAATTATTAGATTCATTATTATTTTCATCTGGTTTAATACTCATTACATTCTTCCTTATTTATTTTTTCTTTGGTTCATTACTTCATACATAACAATTGACGCTGACACTGATGCGTTAAGTGAATTTATTTTTCCTGCCATTGGAATTCTAACTAAGAAATCGCAGTTTTCTTTAACTAATCTGCTCATTCCAAATCCTTCACTTCCAACAACAATTCCTACACCTGAATCATATTTTATTTCATTGTAATTTGATGTTCCATCCATGTCTGTACCATAAATCCAAACACCATTTTCTTGTAGTTCTTTAATTGTGTCATTTAAATTTGTAACTCTTGCAACTTTTACATATTCAACTGCACCTGCTGATGTTTTATTAACTGTTGCATTGACTGCCGCCGATCTTCTTTTTGGAATAATTACTCCATGAGCTCCAACACATTCTGCAGTTCTTATTATTGATCCTAAGTTATGTGGATCTTCTATTCCATCGCAAATGATTACAAATGGTTTTTCATTTTTACTTTTTGCTAATTCAAGAATTTCTTCAACACTTGAATAATTGTAAGGAGGCACAATAGCAATTACACCTTGATGATTATGTGTCTCTGACATTTGGTCAAGTTTATTTTTATCTATCTCGCTAATAACTATTTTCTTTTCTTTTGCTTTTGCAATAATTTTTATTATTGCACCATGTTTTTCACCACTTTGAACATAAAGTTTATTTATGTCGTTGTCTGATTCTAATAGCTCTAATACGCTATTTCTTCCTTCTACTTGGTCACTAATTTCATTTTCCATAATTAGCTATTGCATATACCTTTCTTTTTTATTTATTCTTTTTATTTATTCTTTTTATTTATTCTTTTTATTTTTTCTTTTTATTTGTCTGTCTCTTTTATTATTTGTCATTTTGTCTGTCTTTTTATTATTTGTCATTTATTATTTTATTATTTTATTATTTTATTATTTTATTATTTTCTATTTATTTTCTGTATCTGCCTTTAAAACATTTAGGAAAGCTTCTTGTGGAATTGCTACGTTTCCAAATTCACGCATTCTTTTCTTTCCACGTTTTTGTTTTTCTAATAGTTTCTTTTTACGTGTAATATCTCCACCATAGCACTTTGCTAAAACATCTTTGCGCAATGCTGAAATTGTTTCTCTTGCAATTATTGTTCCTCCAACTGCTGCTTGAATTGGAACTGCAAATTGTTGACGTGGAATTTCATCTTTTAATCTTTCTACTAAAGTTTTTCCTCTGTTGTATGCATTGTCTTTGAAAACAATAAATGATAATGCATCAACGTATTCTCCATTTACTTTAATGTCTAATTTTATTAATTCTGATTCTTTATATTCTTTTAATGTGTAATCAAGAGATGCATAGCCTCTTGTTTTTGATTTTAATGTATCAAAGAAATCATAAATAATTTCGTTTAATGGTATTTCATATTTTATTGTTACTCTGTTTGCATCTAGATATTTCATATCTATATAAATGCCACGTCTTTGTTGACAAAGGTCCATAACGTTCCCTACATATTCTTTTGGTGCCATTATATTTGCGTCAACGTATGGTTCTTCAATATGTTTAATATCTGTAGCATCAGGTAGGTCTGATGGATTATAAATATTTTCAACTGTTCCATCTGTTTTAAAAACTTTATAAATAACCGATGGTGCTGTTGTAATTAAGCTTAAGTCAAACTCTCTATCTAGTCTTTCTTCTATAACTTCTAGATGCAATAATCCTAAGAATCCACATCTAAATCCTGAACCTAGTGCTGATGATGTTTCAGGTTCAAATTCAAGTGCTGCATCATTTAGTTGTAATTTTTCTAATGCTATTTTTAGATTTTCATAATCTGCGCCATCCATTGGATATAGTCCACAATAAACCATTGGATTTACTTTCTTATATCCTGGTAAAGCTTGATCAACTGGATCACTATCATCTGTAATTGTATCACCTACATGAATATCTTGAAGGCTTTTAATTGAAGCTGCAATATATCCAACTTCGCCTGCTTGTAATTCACTACATGGTTTGTATCCACCTGGTGTGAAGTATCCTACTTCAGTTACTGTATAATGATCGTTGTTAGACATAAGTCTTATTTCTGTTCCTACTTTTACAGTTCCTTCTTTAACTTTTACATAGGCTAAAGCCCCTTTATAATCATTGTATATACTATCAAATATTAAAGCTTGAAGTTTTCCATTTTCATCTCCAATAGGAGCTGGAATTTCAGTAACTATTTTTTCTAGAACATCTTCACAGTTTAATCCTGTTTTTGCACTAATACATGGAGCATCATCTGCTGGCAATCCTATGATGTCTTCTATTTCTTTTTTTACTTCATCTGGACGTGCACTTGGTAAATCAACTTTATTTATTACTGGTACAACTTCCAAATTATTATCTAAAGCTAGATAAACATTTGCTAATGTTTGTGCTTCAACTCCTTGTGTACTATCGACAACAAGAATAGCTCCTTCACAAGCTGCCAAGCTACGAGAAACTTCATAGTTAAAGTCAACGTGTCCTGGGGTATCTATTAAATTAAGTTCGTATACTTTACCATCTTTTGCTTTGTAGTTCATTCTAACTGCTTGAGATTTAATTGTTATTCCTCTTTCTTTTTCAATGTCCATGTTATCTAAGACTTGTTCTGTCATAACACGTTTTTCAAGAGTACCTGTCATCTCAATTAATCTATCAGACAAAGTTGTTTTGCCGTGATCAATATGTGCAATTATGCTAAAGTTTCTAATTAGACTTTTATCTTTCATGAAGCTCCTTTTTATTTTGTTTATTGTTTAAACTATTTGCTTTCTTTAGCTACATTAGAATATTTTTGAAGTTGTTTGTATGCTAAATAATTTATCGTTCCTGGTACATCAATATTTCCTGCAGGAACACCTGTTAAAATTTCAATTCCTTCTTCGATTGTTGATACTGCATAGATATGGAATTTGTTTTCTTTAACAGCTTCTATTATTTCTTCATCAAGGTTTAGATTTCTAACATTCTTTGCAGGAATCATTACTCCTTGATTTCCTGTAAGTCCTCTTTCTTTACATATTGCAAAGAAACCTTCTATTTTTTCATTTACACCACCAATTACTTGGATTTCTCCTTTTTGGTTAACTGAACCTGTTACTGCAATTGATTGATTAATTGGTATGTTTGATAATGCTGATAGGATTGCATAAAGTTCTGTACTTGATGCAGAATCACCATCTATTTCTGAATATAATTGTTCGAAACAAATACTAGCATTTAGTGATAAAATCATTTCTTGCGCAAATTTTTGTCCTAAATATCCTTGCATAATTAATGCGCCTTTTTGTTGTGTTGGGCCTGCAAGATCTGCTTCTCTTTCAATATTTATAATTCCTTGTTTTCCGCAATATGTGTTAGCTGTGATTCTAACTGGTTTTCCAAAACTATATTCACCAATAGTCATAACACTTAGTCCATTTATTTGGCCTACTTTTGCACCATCAGTGTCTATCATTAAATCACCGTTAGCAATCATTTCATTATATTTTTCATCGTACTTAATTGTACGTTTTTTTCTTTCAACTAAAGCTTTTCTAATATGTACATCGGTTACTACATCTGCGCCATCTTGTTGTGCCCAGTTTGCAGCTTCAGCAATAACTTGTGTCATATCTCCAAATTGTGTTGAAAGTTTTGTTTGATCTTCTGCAATTCTACTTGCGTATTCAGCAAGTCTTGCACAAGCTTTTCTATCTAGATGTGGTATATCATTATCTGCACAGTAGCTGTGAATGAATCTTGCAAAGTCTGTTAAGTTTTTATTATCAACAGGTGCAAAATCTTCAAACTCTACTTTTATTTTAAATAATTTTTTGAATTCTTCATCAACTGATAATAATGTTTGATAAACATTTTCATCACCTATTAAAATTACTTTTAAATTTAATGGAATAGCTTCTGGTTTTAGTGAAACTAATACCATTGATGATTGCTTTTGTTCTAATGAATTGTCTATGCTGATTTCATGATTTCTTAAAACTCTTTTTAAGTTTTCATAGCAAACTGGATTAGACATTAAATCGTTTGCTTGTAAAACTAAATATCCTCCGTTAGCTTTTTGAAGAAGTCCTGGTCTTAACATTGTATGATCTGTTTTTAACATACCATAATAGTTTTCATATTCTAGTCTTCCAAATAAGTTGTTGAAAGAATAGTTTGAATCCATTATTGCTGGTGCACCTTCAATGTTGCTGTTATCAACAAAAACATTTACACGATAGTTGTCCCATGGTTTAATTTCTAATGCTTTTGGTTGACCATTATTTTCTGCATTTTCTTTTTTATCTTCATCAGTAAAAGCATCTATATTTTTTATAATGTCATTTTTTAGGCCTTCTAAAAACTTTTTGATTTTATTGTTTCTTTTGAATTCGACTTTTAAATCTGACATTTTGTTGTCGATTGTAATTACTGCTATGCTAGATTTCCATTCATTGATTTCATTTTCTGATAAACTTTCAATTTCTTTTATGCTAGCAATTGCTTCCATAATTAATTCTTGAACTATTTCTGATTTTTTCTCATAGTCTTCTTTAATCTTTGGATCAAGTTGATCAAATTCTTCTTCTTTTATTGCTACTCCATTAACCATTGGCATCATAAAGATTCCATTGTCTGATGATTTTACTTCAAAATTATAACGAGCACTCTTTTTATTTAAATCATTGATTAATTTATTTTTTTGATTTTGATATTTTTGAGATATTTGTTTCTTTTGTTTCTCAACATTATCTGTTTTGAATGTAGATTTTAATTCTCTTCTAATATCTCTAATGAAGTTCTCCATCATATCTTTGAATTTGTTTCCTTCACCAGCAGTTAAGTTTACTGCAACTGGTTCATTAGGATTATCAAAGTTATATATATAGCACCAATCGTTTGGAGTTTTTCTCTTTTTAGAAATCTTATCCAAATAATTTTTTGTATATGTTGTTTTTCCACTTCCTGTTGGTCCTTCTAGATAAAGATTATATCCTCTTGTATCAATTGATAAACCAAACTCAAGTGAACTTATTCCTCTTTCTTGTCCTACCCCTTTATAGTTACTTTGTAAATCTTTTGTTGTAGTAAAATTAAATGAACTAGGATCACAAGAATATTTCAATTTTTCATATGGTACTTCTTTAGTATTTCTCATTTTATATCTCCCAAAAAAATATTTTTTGCGTTTTGCTTATGTGTTTTATAATGCATTTATTTTTGTGTTTTGCTTGTGTGTTTTATAATGACATTAATATTGCATCATCATGATTTTTATAATAATTTTCACGTCTACCTACTGGTCTAAAACCAAATTCACTATATAAGTTTTTAGCAATTATATTGTGTTCTCCAACTTCTAAATTAATTTTTGTTATATCTGCATTTTTTCTAATGATGTAACTTAATAAGTTTGAGCCGATTCCTTGTTGACGTTTGTCTGCTCTAGTAACTATATTTACAATTTCAATTTCATCGAATACATGCTTGATAGCAATGAATCCAACTATATCTTCGTTTTGTCTTGCTATTAGGAACTCTGAATAATTTGTTTCTCTATCATCTATGAATTCTTTAACTTCCCATAGATTTGGAAATAATTTATAGTTTATGATTATCCATTCATAATCACTTTGTGTCATTCTGTTTATTCTAATTGCATCATCTTTTAGTCCAATTAGATTTCTTTCAGCTTGTGGCTTTCTTAAATACATTGGTGAAAGTGTATTTGAATCTCCTTTAATTCCAAGTCTGAATTTGTTTTGTGCAGCGAATGCAATAGCCTCTGCCATTGTTTCACTTGGTTTTACATATTTATAATCTTTTACTTCTTTTCCTTGTGCATGTTCTCCACTTCTTTCAGCAATCAAGAAAGTTTCAATTCTTTCTATATCAACATCTCCAACAACATATAATTTTTCTTGGAAATTAATATATTGAGGTATCTCTGATATATTTGTTACTTCTGGATTCTTGAAAACAGTTAAGTTTCCATTATGCATTCTATATACTGCAAAGTATGCATTGTCATTTCTGGCATCTATCATTGATAATATTTTACAATCTTCAACACCGCTCTCCATCATAACTGTGTATGCTTGTGCTTCTAATGAATTTATTCCTATTGCTGGTGTTCCCTTTGTATCGTTAAAAGCTTTAATTGTTGCTAGACCAATTCTTATACCTGTAAATGATCCAGGTCCAATTCCACATGCTAACATATCTAAATCATCTAGTGTTAATTTAGAATCTTCAAGTGTTTTCTTAACTAATGGCATTAATGCTGTTGAATGTTCGCGCATGTCATTGTCGTGATTTTCACTTAATATTTGTTTTCCATCTATTACAGCAACTGAGCAGATTGCTGAAGATGTATCAATCGCTAATACTTTCATGTGTCTCCTTTCCAGTCTTTAATGATTACTTTCTAAATTTTTATAAATATTTATTATTTGAATTTTAACTATTTGAAATTTCATAGTTTGATAATTTTATAATTCTGAAATTTATAATTTTAAAAAATCGTCTTCATTAAATCTTGTTCCAAATTCTTCAATTTGTAATCTTCTGTCTGTTTCATAATTATCGCCTTTTAAGATTGTAATTCTCATATAATCTTTAGGAAGTATTCCTTCAATCATGTCTCCCCATTCTATAAGGTTAATTCCTTTAGGAAAGTATTCTTCGCCACCTATATTTTCGAATTCAATAGTGTTTTTTAAACGATATAAATCAAAGTGATTTATTTTTACTTTGTCATTTCTATATTCGTTTACTATTGTAAAAGTAGGACTAGATATTTCATCTTGTAAGCCATAATATGTAAGTATTCCTTCTACAAGCTTAGTTTTTCCAGCTCCAAGTTCTCCTGTTAAGATTACAATATCACCTGTCTTTAGTATGCTTGCTAACTTTTGTCCAAAAGCTTTTGTTTCTTCTTCTGAATGACAAATAATTTCTTGCATATTACTACTCTCCTTTCCTTTTAAAAATTGCCATAATTCCAACATAATTATATTATAAAATGCCCTTTTATTCAATAAAAAAAGGTAAAAAAATAATAAGCGTTATAATTCTTCAATTTCAATTATAACGCCTATTATACGCTACTTACTATTAGTAAATTTATCCTCTTAATTCTGCATTAAATTTCTTAGCTAAATTTTCAGTAATTTTATTAATTTCTTCCGCAATTTCTTCATCAGTTAAAGTCTTTGTAGAATCTCCAATTTCAAGAGTAAATGCAATACTCTTTTTGTTTTCATCAATGCCTTTTCCTGTATACAAATCAAATACACTGCTATTTAGTAATAGCTTGCCACCAGCTGATTTGATAGTTTTTTGTAAATCACTTGCAGGAACATCTTTATCAACTAATAATGCGATATCTTTCTTAACTGTTGGGAACTTTGAAATCTCTTTGTATTTCATTTTTCCTGTCTTTACCGCTAATAATTTATCTAAATTAATTTCAAAAACATATACTTCTTCATTGCATACATTTGGATTAATACGTCCTATATAACCCATATATTTGCCATCTACTATAATTGATGCACTTTTTCCTGGATGTAAATCGCTTGGAATATTGTCATCTACAACAAATGAGTATCTAGAGCCATATCCAAGATATTCTAAAATTTCTTCAGCAACGCCTTTAATTGTATAGAAATCAATTTTTTCTTGTTTTAATCCTGTATAATAAGTTCCGCTCATTAAAGCTGATAATTTCTTTTCTTCAAAATATTCTTCACCTTGTTTGTAGAAACTTTTTCCAATTTCAAAGATGTTTACATCTTCTGCGTGATGAGCTTTATTATATTGATATAATCTATAAAGAGCTGTTGTTACTGTTTGTCTTAAACAACTTCTTTCTTCAGTTAATGGTTTTAAAATTCTAATACATTCTTTGTCTTTATCAAGTTTTTCACTTGTAAACATTGGTGCTTCTTCAGCATTTGTTAAAACATAAGATAAAGTTTCGCTTAATCCTAAATTAACCATTCTGTTTCTTATTTCACGAGAAGTTTTATCGTAAGTTCCTTCTTTTACTGCTAAAGTCATTGATTTTCCTTCAACATTATCAACTCCGTAAACTCTTCCAACTTCTTCAATTAAATCTTCTTTTATTGAAATATCAATTCTTCTTGTAGGAACATCTACAACTATTGTATTGTCATTTGTTGTACATTCAAAAGCTAGTTTTCTGAAACACTCAATAATTTCTTCTTTTGAAAGATTTGTTCCTAAAATATTATTTATATTTTCTACTGTGATTTCTATTTTTTTATTTTCTTTATCTGCTTTATCATAAATTTCTGTTCCTTTAAGAACTTCACCCTCAGCAATTTCAGATAAAAGTTTAACTGCTCTTTCCATAGCCATATAAGTTCTGTTAGGATCCAAACCTTTTTCAAATCTGTTTGATGCTTCGCTTCTTAATATTTTATTTGAAGTTTTTCTTACACATACTCCATCAAAAACTGCAGCTTCAACTAAAACATTTTTAGTATCTTCTGTGATTTCTGTATCAAATCCACCCATAACTCCTGCAAGTCCAATTGCTCTTGTTCCATCAGAAATTACTATATCTTGATTAGATAATTCTCTTTCTTGGCTATCTAAAGTTGTAAGTTTTTCGCCTTCTTCTGCCATTCTTACTTCAATCATTCCATTTAGTTTATCAGCATCGTAAAAATGAAGTGGTTGGCCTACTTCAAGCATTACATAGTTACTAATATCAACTACATTATTGATTGGCCTTATTCCTGAAGCCATTAATCTTTCTTTAATATATTTTGGACTTTCACCAATTTTTACATTTTTAACTTCTCTTGCTAAAAACAAAGAACAATTTTCTGTTTTTATATCTAGTTTGAATTTTAATTCTTCATCTGATTCTTTATGTGATAAATCTATATCTTTAACTTTTTTATCATAAATAGCTCCAACTTCATATGCCATTCCAAGAATGCTTAATAAGTCTCCTCTATTTGCTGTTAAGTCAAAATCAATAACTCCATCATCTAATCCTAAAAATTTGATTGGATCTTGTCCAACTGGTGCATCTTCTGAAAGTTCTGCTATTCCTGAGATATCAGCTTCTGTTAAGAATTTTTTATCTAAACCTAATTCATTTAATGAGCACATCATTCCATTAGATTCTTGTCCTCTTATTACACCTTTTTTAATATCTCCACCTGGAAGTTTTGCTCCATCTAGTGCAACTATAACTTTTAATCCTTTTCTTGCATTTGGTGCTCCACAAACAATTTGTCTTACATCTCCTTCACCAATTTTTACTTGGCATATATGAAGATGGTCAGAGTCAGGATGTTCAACACAGTCCATAATTTCGCCAATTACAAGGTTTGTAGCATTTATTAATTTTCCTTCTGTGTCATATTCGTTTCCCATCTTTGTCATGTCTTCAGCAAGTTTATGAATATCTAAATCATCATCTAAATCAATATAATCTTTTAAAAAGTTTGTACTTAAAATCATAATTAGTCATCCTTTCTGTCAAATTGTTTTAAGAATCTGACATCATTTTCGTAAAGTAATCTTATATCTGTGATTCCATATTTGAACATTGCAAGTCTATCAAGTCCTGTACCAAAAGCAAATCCAGAATATTCTTTAGGATCATATCCATTCATTTTTAATACGTTTGGATGAACAATTCCTGCTCCTAATAATTCTATCCATCCTGTTTGCTTACATAAATTGCATCCTTTTCCACCGCATTTGAAACAGCTTACATCAACTTCGTATGAAGGTTCTGTAAATGGGAAATATGATGGTCTGAATCTTAATTTGGTGTCATTTCCAAGCATATGCTTCATGAAAATTTCAAGTGTTCCTTTTAAGTCTGCAAATGAAATATTTTTATCAACAACTAATCCTTCAACTTGATTAAATTGATGAGAGTGTGTTGCATCATCTTCTCTTCTATATGTTTTGCCTGGAACTATAATTCTTAATGGTGTTTTTTCTGTATTAGCCATCATTGCTCTTGCTTGTACTGCTGATGTTTGAGTACGAAGTAAGTGTTCAGGTGTAATATAAAAACTATCTTGCATATCTCTTGCAGGATGTCCCTTTGGTAAGTTTAATCTTTCAAAACAATATTCATCTGTTTCAAGTTCTGGACCTGCAACTACATCGTATCCCATTGAAACAAATAAGTCTTCTATTTCTTCAATTACTCTTGTTAATGGATGTTTGCTTCCTCTTACAATTTTGCTTGCTGGTAAAGTTACATCGATTTTTTCTGTTTGTAACTTTTTATCCATTTCAGCTTTTGCTAAAGTTTCCATTTTTTTATTTAATATTTCGCTAACCTCTTCTTTAGCACTATTTACAATAGCTCCAAACTTTGGTTTTTCTTCTGCTGATAATGTTCCCATCATTTTTAATAAAGCAGTTAATTCACCTTTTTTTCCAAAGTATTTAACTTTAATAGCTTCTAATGCTGCAACATCATTAGCTTGTTCAATTTCTTGTAATGCACTTTGTTTTACTTCTTCTACCTTATCCATAATTTTTCCCTTCTTCAAAAACAAAAACGATAGTTTCCCTATTATATAGGGAGACTATCGTTAAATCTCTGTACCACCTATTTTCATTTGATAAAATCAAATCTCATTTGAACTTTTACGTTAGCTTAAACGTCCGTACCTACTAAAGTTCAGCACAGCCCTCAAAAGTGAAATTTCAATAAATGCATATAGCGTTTTTCACCATCGCGCCTCTCTACAATATGTTTATCATTTATCTACTTTGCTTTTTCAACGGTTTATTAAGATGTTTTTATATTAACATAATTTAAAGTATTTTTCAATAATTAATCTTCTAATTCTGTATCTTTCTTTTCTTGATATGCTGTATAGATAATTGTTGTTAATACATATGTTATCATTCCACATGGAACTGTATATGTACCTACTGGAATTCTACATAATGCATACATTGCATATTCTATTCCTTCAATTACAATTATTGCTGCTAAGAATAGTAACATTTGTCTTGCACCTTTGTATCTAATTGCAAAGAATGCTGAAATTAATAATGTAGATATTCCTAGTGGAACAATATAAGGTTCTACTAATGTTCTTAATTTTATGTTTGAAACATGTTCTACAATGTAGTTTTCAGAAGTTAATGAAACTCCAAATTTTTCATTTATCTTTGTAATATAGTTTTGGAATTGTTCATCTGAAATTGAACGAACTTTTATTTGTGCACTGTTATCAAAGAATTCAACTTCTTTTACTGCATAAAAGTCGTCTCCGAATACTTCTCTTGCAACTTCTGATACATTCTCTAAATTTATATCTTTGTCTGCAGTAAATCTAACTAAGTAGCCTTCTGCATATCTTGATGTTACTCTTAATCCAACTGTAGCTGTTACAATTAGTGATGCAATAATTATCACAGCAATAGCTATACAAATAATTTTGTTTTTCATCATTTATCTCCATTCATTTTAATATTATCTTAATAAGAATTTGCTTACTATAAAGTTGTATACTAATGCAATAACTATTGCCCAGAACATAATCATTCCAACGCTAAATATTGCAGCCCACTCTGCTAGGCAAGCAACTACAGATAAAATTAAAATAGGAATTACAACTAAAACAAATTGTTTTAGACATTTTGTACTGCCTTCTTTTAATTCTCTTGATGTAAGCTCTTTCTTTTTAAATAATCCGCAAACCATAAATGAATATATTGCTTGTAAGATATATCCGGCTTCGATTGCCATTATTCCATCTAATGATAATTTTACATTTGTTAATCTTATTACTATTAATAAGATTGCAACAAATCCAATATTTATTATGCTAGCTAATATTCCTTTATATCCATATTTAACTATTAATACTAAAGCAATTGCTAATGCGATTGCGATTTCAATATACATTAAAACTTTTACTGTGTTACTTTCTACTGGTGCTGCAATATATGTATTTCCAACAACTTCATATTGATCATGCATTGCATTATTTTCCATAATTGCTGCTAAGTTTTTAGCACTATTGTATTGATCAGTATCTTCAGATAAATCTCCTAATGTTAATGGCAATTGTCCATTATTTACAACTGTATCAAAATCTGTTGTTAATAATTCTGTTCCATCTAAATAAATTGTAACTTGTTTATCAACATATGTAGATTCGTTTGAATTAGTTGTTGTGTTTTCAACTGTATTTTCTGTTGCATTTTCAGCTGTATTTTCTGCAACATTTTCAGTTGTTGTATTTGCTGTACCTCCAGGTACTAAAACATTTTGATATTTTGCAGTGATGTCTGAGAATTTTCCTCTACCTTTTGCATTAAAGTTAATGCTCATATATGTAGTTATTGAACCATTATAATTTGTATTTCCAATTGTAACACTAGCAATATCATCATTGTTCATTAATTCTTCGCCAGTTTCTTTGTCTTTAATTTTAAATTCTCCAACTTGGCAAATATCTGATAAAATTGTATCTGTTCTATCATCTTCTGGAAGTGTAATTTCCATCTTTCCTGTTAATTCATCAACAGCTACAGAATAATTTTCAACCTTTAAACTTTTTAATCTCTTTCTAACTACATCTGCATTTTCTCTATAATTATTAGCTTTTTCTTCAGCTGTTAATTCTTTCTTTTCTTCAGAAGGTTGTTCTTCTGTTTTATTTTCTTCGCTATTTTCTTTGTTTTCTTCAGTGTTTTCTGCAGTTTCACCATTTCCTGCTTCTTCATTAATTTGAAGTGTAACTTGTCTATATCCAACTAAGTCAGCACTTAATATGTATCCTGGTATAACGTCTTTCATGTCACTTTTTTGTGATGTGAATACTCCAACAAATGAAGCAATAGATAGTAATATTACTACCAATATAACTATTAATACGTTAAGTTTCTTTTGAGCGTTCATTTTTCCTCCTAATTGTCTTTCTCTTCATCATTTGAATTTTTTTCTTTTTGGTCTCCGTAAATATCTCTATAATCAACATAAGAAACTGCCCATTTTTCAATTGTTATTTTATTTTTATCTGGGCTTGCTTCTATAATAATTTGATCATCATCTACATTAACTATTTTACCACTTAGTCCTCCAAAAGTTACGATATTATCGCCGACTTTTAATTCCTCTTGCATCTTTTTAACTTCTTTAGCTTTTTTTCTTTGTTGCCAATTAGTTATATAGAATAAAAATAACAATAATACAACTAATATAGCAGTTGTTATAATTTCTCTTGGTTCCATTAGTTTCTATCCTAACTATTTTATATTTTTTGTTTTTATTTTATGTTTTGCTTATTTATTAACTCGTATTTTCAATTTGTTAATTCATTACTTGTTGATTTGGCATTTGTTGATTTGGTACTTGTTGGTCTGGATTTTGTTGATTTGTATTTTGTTGATCAACTACTTGTGGATTTGGTGTTTGTTGATCTACTGTTTGTGGGTTTAGATTTGGTTGATTTGTATTTTGTTGATCTACCACTTGTGTGTTTTGTGTTTGTTGATTTACATTTTGTTGATCTACTATTTGATTTTGATCAACTGTTTGATTTTGATCAACTGATGAATTTACAAAAGATATGTTTCCTTGATCTTTTGTTGTTGTATAAATAGAATCCCCTAAGTTTTGTTCTCTCCAATAACTAACAATGTTTATTTGTTCTTGAGCATTTCCAAAGAAATATGTTCTTTCACCATTTTCTGTACTTGAGAAAATAGCTGTTGCAACTGTTTGAACTTTTAATTCACCTTTATAATTTATTAAACCATAAAAAGCTGTAACTCTCTTATTTCCTTTTTCATCTGCTATTTCTTTATTTTCTTTTATTACTATTGCTGAAATATCTGGAATTACTACGCAACCTTTAATGTTTGCTCTTCCTCCAGTTACTTCTCCTTGTGGTGCTGCGCATCCTACTCCATCATAAATTGGATCAACTACTTTTGTTCCATCTACTGAATAGAATCCCCATTTACCATTCTTTTGAACTGGTATTAATGATTGGCATAATATATAATCGCCTTCTAATTTATCATCACTATAATTGTTTCCTGAAATTCCAATCTTGTCAAAGTCTGCTGGAACTATTATCCTACTTGTATATGATGTTTGTGCAGTAGCTCCTGAAACAACACATTGTTTGCCACTATCTGTTCCTGCTACATATAAGCCACGTTTTATATCGATACAGAATAAATATGTATAAGTTAAATTAACATCTACTTCACCGTTCTCACTTAAAATACCATATTTATTATTTTCACCTTGTGCTACAAATTTATTTAATCCTTCAATGAATTGAAAACTTTTGTACTTTGTTCCAACTACTGAAACATAGCTCTTTGTATCACCATTATATTTATCAATTCCGTATAATCCTGTGACTGGATCTTTTACAATAACTAAACCTCTTAGTAAAGCTTTATTGTTTTGGAATCTTATTTCATCTGAGAATCCTTCTTTTGCAGCATTTGGATGTGAGTTTTGATATGTTCTAATTAGACTTCCTTCTAATGTTTGAATTGATAATTTTAATGTTGTTTCATCATAACTAATGCTACAGTTGAATGCTCTTTCAATTGCTGATTGGTCAGCAAGAATTCTCTTGTTTATTGTGTCATATCTAATCATTTGCTTTATATCAAAATGTTGATTTTCAACTAAAGCATTTGAATATGTATAGTACTTTGTTAATTCTTGTTTGTTTGATTCAAATATAATTTTTTCTAATTTGTTTGGATTAACAATTGTACAGTTATTTTCACTTTCATCAGTTATATCGATTCCACCTCTATTATATGTATAATTTAGAGTTGTTGCTAAATCTTTAACTGAGAAAAACCAAGTCTTTGCAGTATTATCGTATTCATAATATACTTTGTTTCCTGTTATAGTAGTTCCATCAATATTTAATGAAAGTGTTGGTTTCTTTCCTTTAGATATTAATACTAGTAAAACTACTACAATTATTGCTAGTATAAACATTGCAGCAAATATTATTGCTAATTGTTTCTTTGTTTTTTGTTTTTCGCTATTTGTATCATTGTTGAATGATGTATTTAAATCACCAAATCCTAAATCATTATTGGCCATCTAATCCTCCTCATTTGTAGTATATCCATACTTTTTATAAAATTCTTTTGCAAAGTTCGCTAGGTTATCATTTTCGATTTCAATTCTAACTCTGTCCATTAAATTAGTCAAGAATTTTATATTATGAATTGATAGTAATCGAGCGCCTAAAATCTCGTTACATTTAATTAAATGTCTTATGTATGCACGTGTGTAATTTTTGCATGCATAGCAATCACATTCATCGTCTACTGGACCATAATCATGTTCATAAGTTGCATTTCTTACAACTAATTTTCCATGTGATGTAAGTGCTGTTCCGTTTCTTGCAAGTCTTGTAGGTAGAACGCAATCACACATGTCGATTCCAGCTAATGCAGATTCAATTAAGTAATCAGGTGTTCCGACTCCCATTAGATATCTTGGTTTGTCTGCAGGCATTAGTGGTGCTGTGCTTTTTAATATTTTTAAAAATTCGTCTTTTGGTTCTCCTACGCTTATTCCACCAATTGCATATCCTGGAAAATCTAACTTAATTAAATCTTCAGCAGATTGTTTTCTTAAATCTTCATAGAATCCGCCTTGTATAATTCCAAATAAAGCTTGATCTGTTGTGTGTGCATCTTTACATCTTTTAGCCCATCTTGTTGTACGTTCCATTGATTTTTTTGTATACTCATATGATGATGGATAAGGACAACATTCATCAAAAGCCATTATTATATCTGCACCTATGTTTTCTTCAATTTTCATAACTTTTTCAGGTGAGAAGAAATGTTTACTTCCATCTAAATATGATTTAAAAACAGTTCCTTCTTCTGTTATATTTCTTATATCTGCTAAACTAAAAACTTGAAATCCGCCACTATCAGTTAAAATTGGTTTGTCCCAATTCATAAATTTATGAAGCCCACCAGCTTCAGCTACTAGTTCATCGCCTGGTCTTTCATATAAGTGATATGTGTTACCTAAAATTATTTGTGCTCCATTTTCAACAAGTTCTTCTGGAGTCATTGCTTTAACTGTTCCTTGAGTTCCAACAGGCATAAAGACTGGTGTTTGAATATCACCATGTGGTGTATGTATTACGCCTCTTCTTGCTCCACAGCTTTTATCTACATGTAATAGTTCATATGTTACTGATGGTTTCTTTTCCATGTTTTTTCTTTCCTTTTTATTATTGTTTTAAAATTTTTCTATATTTTTTTATGTTTTATCTTTCTTGTTGTGTTTCTTGTTTTTGTTCTTTTCCTAATTGTGGAGTTTTAACTTGATTTAATTGTTGTTTTGTTTGTACTGATTTTTCTGCTCGCATTTTCATTTTTTCTGCAATGATTCTGTTTTGAATATTTGCTTCTGCTTGTTCTTTTTCATCAACAATTATTCTATCCATAAATTCATTATTTTCTTTTTGGCTTAATTGGCTTATAAGTTCTGGATCATTTTTTATTACTCCTAATCCAGGATTGTTTGATTTATATTCAATAATCTCTCTTCCATATTTGTCATAATTAATAGTTATTCCTTTTGGATTGTTATCTCTTAATATTCCGTTCTTTTCATCAAACAATACTTTTCCAATTCTTTTTTCACCTGGTACTCTATCACCAGTTTTATATGCTTTATAGAAATCTTTTAAATTTATTTTTTTATCTGTAAGTCTAAATTTTATTAATGACATTTCTATTTCTTGTTTTTGTTTAATGTTTTCTCTTAGTCCTTTTGTATTTCCTACAGTCATTTTTTCAATTAAAAGTTTTGATTTTCCTGCAGGTTCTTCACTATCAATTGCTATATATCCTAAGTCTTGTAATATTTTAAAGTTCTTTATATTAATAGAATGTGTTTTTGTTGCAAATCCTTGTTTGAAAACTTGTAGTTTGTCTTCTTGACCTTTACTATTTTTTACAACTGTTTCAACCATTTTGCTATCTGTTTCATGTAATGTTTGTTGATATCTTGATAATCCAACAATTGTATTTAGTGTCATTAATCCAGCTATCTCATAAGGTGTTAGTCCCTTTGTATATGATAAGCTTTCTGTTTTTTGAAACAAATAATATCTTCCATCTAATTTTTTTCTAGATGTGAACATTAAATCTTTATCATTTCTAAACACTGTGTTAATTGCTGAAGTAGATAATCCATATACAGTTGTAAGAAAACCAGCAGCACTTACTGTAGTTGCTATAGCTGGTACAGCTATTAGTCCTCCTGCAACACCGCCTGCTATTCCGCATAAACCAATTCCAATGCCTTTTGCAATTTTTAAAGTTCTTTTCACTCTATCACTTGCAGTAGCATTATTGATTAGTTTGTTTCTTTTTTGTTCAATTGGTAAATTATTTTTATTCTCTTCCAATTTTTTTATTTTCCTTTGAATTATTTTTTATAAACATTACATCACTATTTTTTGCATTATATTTTGTTTGAACATTTTGTCTTTATTTTTTATTAAGGTGTTTTTATTAGTGTATAAACATTGCATCGCCAAATGAGAAAAATCTATATTTTTCATCTACAGCATGCTCATATGCTTTAAGAATTTTTTCTCTGTCTGAAAATGCACTAACTAGCATTAATAATGTTGATTCTGGTAAGTGAAAGTTTGTTATTAATGCATCCATACATTTAAATTTATATCCTGGATAAATGTAAATTCCTGTATCACTTTCTGTTGGTTGTACTAATCCTGTTTCTGGATCAGCAATTGTTTCTATAGTTCTGCATGAAGTAGTTCCAACGCAAATAACTCTATGTCCTGATTGTTTTGCTTTGTTTATTTTATCGCAATCTTCTTGTTTTATATAGAAGTGTTCAGAGTGCATATGATGTTCTTCAATATTTTCTTCTTTAACTGGTCTGAATGTTCCTATTCCAACATGTAAAGTTACATTTGCAATGTCTATTCCTTTTTCCTCAATTTTCTTTAAAAGTTCAGGCGTGAAATGTAATCCTGCTGTTGGTGCTGCTGCTGAACCTTTCCACTTTGCATAAACTGTATTGTATCTATCTTTTTCTTTTAAACTTTCATGTATGTATGGTGGTAATGGCATTAAACCTATTTGGTCAAGGATTTCGTTAAATATTCCCTGATATGTAAATTGTACTTTTCTAGTTCCATCTTCTAATGTTCCTAAAATTTCAGCATTTAATAGTCCATCTCCAAATGAAACTTTTGCACCTTCATGAAGTTTGTTTCCTGGACGAACCATTGCTTCCCAAATGTCTCCTTCAATTTGTTTTAATAAAACAAATTCAACATTTGCCCCTGTATCTTTTTTACCATATAAACGTGCTGGAATAACTTTTGTATTATTTCTAACTAGGCAATCTCCTGGTTCTAAATAATCAATTATGTCATGAAATATTTTATCTTCATATTCTCCTGTTTCTCTGTCTACAACTAATAAACGTGATTCATCACGTTGCTTGATTGGAACTTGTGCTATTAATTCTTCTGGTAAATTGTAATTAAAATCTGTTACTTTCATTTTTTCCTTCTTTAAGACAACTCAAGGAGACGGAAAGATAATCCGTCTCCATAAGTTATTAATCATTTATTTTCCTAAAACTTCTCTACAACGTGGGCATAGTCCGTCAGAAATATCTTCATCGTATTTCCAACATCTTTCGCATTTTTCCATTTCAGTATGTTTTGCCACTGCTGTAATTTCTTCATCTGTTCCTTTAACTACGTCAAGTTTAGAAATAATAATTACATCCTTAATTAAATCTATATTTTCATTTAATAATTTGTAATCATCTCCTGATGCTGTAATTGTAACTTCTGCTTCAAGTGAGTTTCCAATTACTTTGTCTGCTCTCTTAAGCTCAAGTTCTTTTGCAACTACATCTTTGATTTCAAGAATCTTATTCCATTTTTCAATTAAAGCATTATCATTCCATGCTGCATTTACTTTTGGATATGAAGTTAACATTGGGCTTCTAACTTCTTCATCACTTGTATGTTTCATCTTGCTCCAAATTTCTTCTGCTGTAAATGAAGTCATAGGAGTTAATATTTTAACAAGTGAATCTAAAATATAGTACATTACTGTTTGAGCACTTCTTCTTAATGTTGAATCTGCTTTTTCAGTATATAATCTATCTTTTATAATATCTAAATAAATGTTACTCATATCAACTACACAGAATTGATTGATATCATGATAAGCTGTACCAAAATCATATTTTTCATAATCTTCTGTTACATCTTTTATTAATTTATTTAATCTTGTTAATGCCCATTTATCTATTTCTTCTAAATCTTTGTAATCTACTGGCTTGTTTGGATCGTAATCAGATGTGTTTCCTAGTAAGAATCTACATGTATTTCTCCACTTTCTATAAACATCTGAAATTCCTTTTAAAATTCCATCAGATAAGTTAACATCCATTTCATAGTTAGATGATAATACCCATAATCTTAAAATATCAGCACCATATTTGTCGCATACATCAATTGGTGAAACACCATTTCCTAAAGATTTTGACATCTTTCTTCCTTGTGCATCAACAACCATTCCACAGCATAATACTTCTTTGAATGGAGCTTTTCCATGTGTTGCAACTGATGTTAATAATGATGATTGGAACCATCCTCTATATTGATCATTTCCTTCTAGATAAAGATCTGCTGGATAATCTAATCCTCTTTCTACTAAAACTGATTGATGTGTTGAACCAGAATCAAACCAAACATCCATGATGTCTTTTTCTTTAATGAATTCTGTGCTTCCACATTTAGAACATTTTGCACCTTCTGGCATAAGTTCTTTTGCATCTTTTGCCCACCATGCATTTGTTCCTTCTTCTCTAACAATTGATTGAATCTTATTAATTGATTCTTCTGTTACATATGGTTCATGACAGTCTGCACAGTAGTATATTGGTAATGGAACTCCCCATGTTCTTTGACGAGAAATACACCAATCATTTCTACCTTTGATCATGTCTTCCATTCTAGCTTCTCCCCAATCAAGTGGGTGCCATTTAACTTTCTTTGTTTCTTCAATTACGTCTGCTCTAAATTTATCAACAGAAGCAAACCATTGATCTGTTGCTCTGAAAATTACAGGATTCTTGCATCTCCAGCAATGTGGATATGAGTGAGTAATTGGTTCCATAGCTAATAAGAAACCATTTTCTGCAAGCCATTCTGGTATTGCTTTATTTGATTTAGCATAGAATTGTCCACCAAATTCAGGAACATCTTTTGTTTGGCAACCTTTGTTGTCAATATAAACTTCGATTTCCCATCCTTCGTTTTGACCTAATAAATAGTCTTCTTTACCATAAGCTGGTGCACAGTGTACACAACCTGTACCTGTTTCTAGATCAACATTAACTGTTGTTTCTGTACCTAATGCTACTGGTGAAGTTTTTTGCATGAATGGATGTTGGCAAACAGCTCCTTCAAATTCTTCGCCTTTGAAAGTTTTGATTGTTCTATAATCTTCAATTCCTGCTACTTTCATAACTTTGTCAACAAGTTCTGTAGCAATAATTAATTTTTCTTCTTTTTTATTTTCTTTCTTTGCATTTTCATCTTCAACTTGAACAACGCTATATTCAAAATCTTTTCCAATAGCAATCCCCATGTTTCCAGGTAATGTCCAAGGTGTAGTTGTCCAAATAACAACGAAAGCGTTTTCTATATCAAATAATCCCTTTGAATCTATTAATGGAAATTTAACATAGATTGATGGTGTTGTAACATCTTTGTATTCGATTTCTGCTTCAGCCAAAGCTGTTTCGCAGTCAGTACACCAATAAACAGGTTTTAATCCTTTATAGATATATCCTTTTTTATACATATCTCCGAATACACCGATTTGTCTTGCTTCCATTTTAGGATCATAAGTAACATATGGATGTTCCCAATCTCCTAAAACTCCTAATCTCTTGAATCCATTTGTTTGAAGTTCTTTATAATCTGTTGTGAACTTTTTACATGTATCTCTGAATTCTGTTACAGGAATCTTGTCTCTATCTAATCCTAATTTTTCAATTGCTTTCTTTTCAGTTGGCATTCCGTGTGTATCGTAACCTGGAATAAATGGAGCATAATATCCTTGCATTGCTTTATATCTAACAATTGTATCTTTTAAGATTTTGTTTAAAGCATGTCCTGCATGAATTTCTCCGTTTGCATATGGAGGACCATCATGTAAAATGAAATGCTCATGTCCTTCATTCTTTTTTAATACTTCTTCATATAATCCGTTATCGATTACATCTTTTAAAATATCAGGTTCCTTTTGAGGAAGTCCTCCTCTCATTGGAAAATCTGTATTTGGTAAATTTAATGTTGAACTATAATCAACTTTTTCTTCTTTATTTTCTTCACTCATAATTAATACCTCTCTCTAATTTGTTTAAAACTAAAAATCTAGTTTTGATGAAATATATTGTTCTACTTCATCTATAGGTATTCGTATTTGTTCCATACTATCTCTGTCTCTTATAGTTACTTGTCCATCTTCTAGAGTATCGAAGTCTATTGTTATACAATATGGTGTTCCGATTTCATCTTCTCTTCTATATCTCTTTCCAATTGAACCTGCTTCATCATAATCAACAGGGAAAACTTTTGCTAATTTATCATATACTTCATTTGCTTTATCACTTAATTTCTTTGATAAAGGTAAAATAGCTGCTTTGAATGGTGCTAATGCTGGATGTAAATGTAAAACAATTCTTGTATCATCTTCAGCAATTTGTTGTGCTTCGTATGCATTTAATAAGAATGCTAAAGCTAATCTATCAACACCAACTGATGGTTCAACAACATATGGAATAAACTTTTCGTTTGTTTCAGGATCTTGGTATGACATATCTTCTTTTGAAAATTCTTGATGTCTATTTAAGTCATAATCAGTTCTATCTGCAATTCCCCAAAGTTCTCCCCATCCAAATGGATAGTTGAATTCAATGTCTGTTGTTCCTTTGCTATAGAATACTAATTCTTCTTTAGCATGTTTTCTTAATCTTATATTTTCTTCTTTCATTCCTAAATCGAATAAGAAATCTTGGCAATATTTTTCAAAATATTCAAACCATTCTAAATCAGTTCCTGGTTGGCAAAAGAATTCATATTCCATTTGTTCAAATTCTCTTGTTCTGAATGTGAAGTTTCCTGGTGTAATTTCATTTCTAAATGCCTTACCTATTTGTCCCATACCAACTGGAATTCTTTTTCTAGATGTTCTCATAATATTTTTGAAATTAACAAAAATACCTTGGCATGTTTCTGGTCTTAAATAAACTGTTGATGTATTGTCTTCAGTTACACCCATGAATGTTTTAAACATTAAGTTGAATTGTCTAATATCTGTGAAATCATGTTTTCCACAATTAGGACAATCAATTCCATTGTCATCTATAAATTTAACTAATGCTTCGTTGCTCATACCATCTGCACACATATCTTTTCCATGTTCAGATGCCCAATTTTCTATTAATTTATCTGCTCTGTGTCTTGTTTTGCACGCTTTACAATCTATTAATGGATCAGTAAATGTTGATAAATGTCCTGTTGCTTCCCAAGTTCTTGGGTTCATTATAATTCCAGAATCTAATCCAACACTATCTTTTCTTTCTTGAATAAATCTTTTT
This sequence comes from Clostridia bacterium, assembly GCA_045643205.1. GTDB lineage: Bacteria > Bacillota > Clostridia > TANB77 > CAG-508 > CAG-793. The sequence continues at coordinate 25,105 of JAZUKI010000007.1, forward strand.
GTCCATGCTTTCTTAATATTGTTTTTTAATTCAACGCCTAAAGGGCCGTAATCCCAACTGTTTGCTAGGCCTCCATAAATTTCTGAACCAGGATATATAAATCCTCTGTTCTTACATAATGATACTATTGTGTCCATATTTTCTACCATGTTTTCCTCCAATCGATAAACCCTAGTGGCTCTAGAGCCTCTTAAAACATTTTAATGTAATGTTTTTTAGTGTTTAATATAATTATTTTTTGCACATTTTTTATCATGTTTTCTTTATGATTTTTTTCATATTTTTTTATATAATTTTGTATGCTTTTTTATAAAAATATATGCTTCATCATTTTATCATGAAACACTTGTAAATACAAGCAAAAAAGCATTCTATTTTTAGAAAAAGACATAAAAAAATAAATCCTAAAAGTTCTAGGATTTATTTTTATTTTTTATATATTTTTATTAAAACTATTTAAGTTCTTTTCTATTATTTTGAATTTCTCTTAATTGAGCTTCAAGAGTTTCTTGTAAATCTGCTAAAATATTGTCAGCATAAGCTTTAGCTCCATTTGTTATTTGTCTAGAGCTATCATTTGCTTGAGCAATAATTTGAGTTTTTTGATCATAAGCTTGTCTTGTAATCTCATGTTCATTTATCATAGATATTGTTTTATTCTCAGCTTCATTAACAATATCTTCTGCTTCCTTATGAGCTTCATTAAGAATTCTTTCTCTTTCTTCTTGAATCCATTTAGCTTGTTTAAGTTCATCAGGCATCTTCAATCTGATTTCCTTAACAATATCTAATACTTCTTCACTATCAATCATAGTCTTGTCTGAGAAAGGAACTTTTTTACTGTTTTCAATTAAATCTTCTAAAGATTCTAGTAATGAATAAATCTCCATAAAAGTAAATCTCCTATATTTTAAACACCTATAAATATTAAATTTGCTCTTCCGTACTTTCTCTGATCTTTGATTTGTATAGAATCAATTTTACTTAATTCTTCTAAATCTCTTTCAGCTTCATCTGTTTCTATTACTATTATTCCGTTATCATTCATCATCTTATTATCTAAAATAAATTTAACTGATTTAACAGCAATATCCGCTTTATAAGGTGGATCTATAAAAACTAATCCTAGTTTTTCTTCTCCGTTCTCAATTTTGTTTAATAATATTTGAAGGCATCTAGAGTAATCTTTATTTATAACTTCTGAATTGTTTTCAAAATGAGTTTTTACAATGTTTTGATTAATAACCTTGACTGCATCAGGATTATTATCGCAAAACCATGCATACTTTGCTCCACGGCTTAATGTTTCTATTCCTAAAGCTCCACTTCCAGCAAATAAATCTAAAACCACTTTTCCTTTAATATCATTTTGTAAAATATTAAATAATGATTCTTTTACTCTGTCTAAAGTTGGTCTTGTAGAAGTAGATTCTATAGTATTAAGTTTACTGCCACGCGCAGTTCCGCTAATTACTCTCATAATTTATTTTACCTTTAATATTCTTCTTGTCAATAACAATTATTAAAATGTAACATCCCTTTAAAACGAATGTAACACACATTTTAACACATTATTCGCTAAAATAAAAGAGATATAAGCGTTTTTTCACTCATATCTCTATAATTATTTTTCAAAATTGTAAACTAGAGTTTACTCGAAACATCTAGAAATATTTCAATAAAACTACTAATTATCTTTATTCATTTCTTTTAATAAATCAAGTTGTGAAAGTAGTAATGATTCCATTTTTGTCTTATAAACTGAAATCTGTCTCTCTAAAGCATCTAAATCTTTTTGTTTATTAATTTTTTCTTGCTCAATATCAAAAGTAGCTTCTTTTGACTTTGCTAAAGCTTCACTAATCATTTGATCAGCTTGCTTTTGAGCAGCATCTTTAACCTCTTTTGCAGCAGATTGTGCCATAATAAGAGTGTTTTGTAAAGTGCTTTCAATTTGAACATAATGATCTAATTTTTCTTTAAGATCTTCAATTTCTTTGTCAGATTCTCTACTTTTTTTATAAAGAACTTCATAATCTCTAGTTAATTCGTCTAAAAAGTCATCAACTTCATCAGGGTCGTAACCATTTAGCTTTTTCTTCGAAAATCTTTTATTTTCGATATCTAAAGGTGTAATCATTTGAACTCCTTTCGTTGCAATCTTGTCTTATAAAAAGATAATTATTCTCTATTTGCTTTTTGTGCTTCTCTTACATCACTGTCTAATGAATATGTAGAAGGTACTACAACAAAAATGTTGCTTGATACTTTCTCTAATTGTCCATCTAATACATGTGCTGCACCACAAACAAAATCAATAATTCTTCTTGCTACATCTTTATTTACATATTCAAGATTAATTACTACTGATTTTCTTTCTCTAATGCAATCGCTTATTTCCTCAGCTGATTCAAAGCCTGTTGGATGAATAATACTCATTTTAATAGGATTTGTTGTTGTTGTTCTAGCAGCTGTTTTTCTTGAGAATAAAGCTCTAACTCCTGTTTCTTCAGGTTCTTCCTCCTCATCATATTCTGGTTCTTCATAATCAACTACATCTACATCTTCTTCATCATAATCTGTATCATTCTTAACTCCAATGTTATTGATCATTCCCCATAATTTTTCAACTACGTTAGCCATCTAAAAATCCTCCTAATTTCTTCATTTGTTATAAAACTAGTTTAAGTATAAAAATATCTTATTTTAAAGTCAAGGCATTTTTTGAGATGTAATCAAACTTTAAATTTTGTGTAATATTTGTGTAATAAACATAGTAATAAGGCTTTCACCAAAATAAAAATACAAATATTACCAAAACACTTGGTAATATTTGTATTTTTTACTACTGACCTGCATTTTTTATTTCATCTTCAGTTGGATTTAATATTATTTCATCATTTAGTAATAATGATGTTAATGCTTTCTTATCATAATTTAATTCTTTTAGTTCTGAAGCAGAATAATTCTTTACTATACTATATGTATCTGTTTGTTTTTTTATCTTTACTAATACTTTCTTTAAATGTCCTTGTCTATTTCTAATTACATAGTTTAAATTATTTTCTGTAATTATTCCTGAATTCTTTACTTTGTATCCTGTCGAATTCCACCAAATAACATCAAATGATACTTTTCTATAACTTGTAACTTCATCTATATTATCTGAAAATTTAATTGCTATTGTTTTGCTTCCATTTTCTTCATCTATTATATTTGCTATTCTTGCATCTATTGTTTTTCCAGTTGGAATTGTTATTTGAATTTTATCTTTTACTTTTGCTTTTTTAGCTTCATTACTTGATGAATTCATAATTACATAACATTCAAAATTGTTTACTATTTTTCCTTCTGTTGTACTTGTTGGAATTATTTTTCCAGTATCTAAATTTAATTTTTCTAAATATTCATTGTTGTAATTTTTTATGTCTGAAATTTTTAATTGATCTTCTAATCCATCAATTCTATATGAAAGAATTCCACTTACTGGTGCTTTAATATATGTACTATCTGTATCTCTTTGTTTTTCTAGTGCTTTACGTTCTGCTATTAATTTGCTGATTTCTGAATCACTTACTGTTGATGAAGCAACAATCTCAGCTTTTTTATTTTCTAATATTTTCATATTTGTTTTTAATTCTTTTATGTCTTGTATACTATTATATGATGAGATGTTTTTTAAAGAGTCTAACATTTGTGAATCTATTAATCTTAAATCGCTATTATAAATTCCTATATCCGAAGTTTCTACAAGTTTTTGAATTTTTTCATCAATCTCGCTTATCTTCATTTTATTATCGTTTTCATTTTCTGCATAATATCTAAAAATAGATTCTTTGGCTGCTACTTTTTGTCCCTCGGTAACAATTTGTTGCATGCCATTTTTATTTTTATCTGAATTTACTATTTGTTCTTCTCTAATATAATAACCTGTTAATGTTTCTGATTGTGAAATTTTTCCGTCTGTTACAATCATTGTTTCTGCTGAAGAATTAACAATTCTAATAAACCATGTAATTATTACAATTACAATGGCTGCAGAAGCAATAAAAATTAAAGCGTTTTTAGAATTTTGTTTTTTCATTTTTCTCCACCATTTAGTTAGGTTGTTTTTTATTTTGTAGGTTACTTTTATTTTTTCATTTAGTTAGGTTGCTAACTTTCTAATTCTTTAAGAATAATATTTATATTTTCTTGGTTAAAAGTATCAAGCCATATTGCATCTTTATATTGTCTAAACCATGTTAATTGCCTTTTTGCATAATGGCGACTTTCTTGTTTGATTTTATCAATCATTTCTTGTTCAGTTATTTCATTATCAAGATATTCTTTTACTTCTTTATATCCTAATCCTTGCATAGCAGTTGGAAATTCGTTGTATTTTTTTAATAATTGTTTTACTTCATCAATCAATCCTGCTTTTAGCATCAAGTCTACCCTTAGATTTATTCTTTCATATAATTTTTCTCTTTCTGGAGTTAAAATAAAAATCTTATAATCATATTTTGCTTCTTTTCTGGATTCCGCTTCTAATTCTGTTTTTGTTTTTCCAGTTGTATGATAAATTTCTAAAATACGAGTAATTCTTTTTCTATCATTTAATGATATTTTAAATGTTGCTTTTGGATCAATCTCTTTTGCTTGATTGTATAAAGTTTCTAAATCAATTTTTTCTAATTCTTCTCTATACTTTATATCTGTTATTTCTTCTTTGTATTCTATATTATAGATTAGAGAATTTACATATAAACCTGTGCCACCAACAATAATTGGTAGTTTTCCTCTTGATAATATATCTTCTATTTTTTCAGTTGCATCTTTTTTAAAATCTGCAACACTATATCTTTCATCAGGTGAAACAAAATCAACCAAATGATGAATAGCTTGTGCTCTTTCTTCTCGTGTAGGTTTAGCTGTTCCAATATCCATGTCTTTATATATCTGCATTGAATCACTTGAAATTATTTCGCCATTTGCTTGTTGTGCTACTTTAATTCCAAGTGATGTTTTTCCTGATGCAGTTGGACCGCATATAACAACTATCTTTGGTTTTTCATTTTTAATATTATCTTCCAAAAATAATCTTAGCTCCTTTTATAATCTTCTTGAAAATTTCTTTTCTAAATCAGCTCTAGAAATCTTTATTATTGTAGGACGTCCATGTGGACAATTATATGGATTTTCGCATTCTAATAATTGTCTCATTAAATCTTCTACTTGATTTTGTGTTAATGTCATTCCTGCTTTAACTGCTGCTTTGCATGCAACTGTTGCTAAGAATTTGTATTCAACTTCATCTCTATTTGTTCTAGCAACTGTATTTATTTCATCTAATGTGTCTATAAATAATTGTTTTGTATCTTGATCAATGCAAAAACTTGGAACTCCACTTAGTTTTACTACATTATCTCCAAATTCTTCGCACATAAATCCTGCTTTTTCAAATAATTCTTTGTTATCTTCAAAACTTCCCATTTGTCTATCAGTTAAAGTTATTACGTCTGGTAAAAGCATTAATTGAGAATCTTTTTCTTCATCTCTATTATAATTCTCTTTTATTCTTTCAAATAATATTTTTTCGTGCGCAGCATGTTGATCCATAAAATATAAATCATCATCTTTTGTAAACATTATATATGTTTTAAATGCAATGCCTATATATTTATATTTCAAAGTTTGGCTTTTTTCTGCATCATCAAATAATGATTCATTCTTACCAATAGGTTGAATACTTGCATATTCAGCATCTTTTGCTTTTAGCTTTTCTTCATATTCTTTTTGTCCTGCTGAAACATCTCTTCCAAATAATTTTTTATACATTTCTTCAAAAGAAAGTTCTTTTTCTTCTTCAGGTTCAGCTATTGTTTCAGGTGTAGTATCTGTTGCAGGTTCTGTATCTGTTGTAGTCTTTTCTTCAGCTAATTTTGTTGTTTCTTCAATATCTTTTTCTTCAGCCTCTGTTTCAGTTTTTTCTTCTACTAACTCATTTTCACTTGTTGTGTCTTCTGTTGCTTTAACATTTTCTAATTCTTCAATTCTTTCTTTTGCATCAATAATTGTGTTGTTCTCTTCTGACTCTTCTATTACTTCTTGGCTATTATCATTTTCTTTATTTTCTTCTTGTTCTTTTTTTGCTGCTTCGTTTTTAGCAACAGCCATTTCTGTGTATTTATTTAAACCTTCTATTATTTCTTCTGGTGTCTTAGCTTTCGTTATTGATTCAATAAAGCTAATTCTTGTTTCTTCATCAACACCTTCAATTGTATTTTTAAAGTTTGAGAATTTTTTATCTTCTTCATTAGCTGTTTTATTTTCTTTTCCTAAATTAAATGCTGTTTCTTCTTCATCTGCTTCTACTTCTCCATTTGTTTTTTCAGCATTTTCTATTGTATTTTGTAAGCTCCAAGTTTTAACTCTATCTTTATTTTTTATTGTGCTATCAAAAATATCACCTAAAGTTTTATCTTCGCCTTGTACATCGCCTCTATCTGAAATTAAACTTGCTTTTAAAAGTGTTTCTTTAATTGCATGATATACAGATTTAAAAACTAAATTATCTTCTTGGAAACGAACTTCTAACTTTGCTGGATGAACGTTAACATCTACTTTCTTAGGATCCATTTCAATATTTAAAACTGCAAATCCGTATTTTCCAACTGTGATTAATCCTTTAAACCCTGCTTCAGTAGCTGCTGTCAATGTTTTATCTTTTACAAATCTATTATTTACAAAAAACATTTGACCTGTTCTATTATTTTTTGCAATTACAGGTTTTCCAATAACTCCTGTAACTTTATAATCTTCATATGTATAGTCTACATCTAATGCATTTTCCATTGTGTCGAAACCATAGATAGCATAAATTACATCTTTTAGTTTTCCTGTTCCACGAGTTTGTATAATTGTTTTTCCAGCGTTAACTAATTTAATTGCAACATCTGGATTTGCAATAGCAATTCTTGTAACTTGATCTTCTATGTAACCTGCTTCTGTAAAATCTTTTTTCAAAAATTTATATCTAACTGGTGTATTATAGAATAATTCCTCAACAGTAATAGATGTTCCATTTGGACATCCTTCTTCGTTTTTTTCTATAATATCTCCACCTTCAATTCTAATTTTATATCCAGTAGTATTATCTTTAGTTTTTGATGTCATTGTTACTTTTGCAACTGCTGCAATACTTGCTAATGCTTCACCTCTGAACCCCATTGATTTAACTGTAGTTAAATCAGTAGCTTGTCTAATTTTACTTGTTGCATGTCTTTCAAATGATATTTCCATATCATCAGGTTCAATTCCGCTCCCATCATCAGTAATTCTTATATATGAAATACCACCGTTTTTTATATCAATTGTTATGTTTTTTGCACCAGCATCAATTGAGTTTTCTGTTAATTCTTTTACTACTGAAGATGGCCTCTCAATAACTTCACCTGCTGCAATTTGATTAATTGTTAAATCATCTAATAAAACAATTTTCCCCATAACTTATAGTATGATTATTTTTTAATCATACACTCCCTTCTAAAATTTTAATCTTTTGTCTATTTATGCAAAATAAATTATATCAATAAAATTTTTAATTGTCATTATCTAAATTAATTTGTAATATTTGTGTCTGCACTAGTCATTTTCTTTGTTTTATGTTTTTTATGTAAGCAAATTATCAGCAAAACAATTAGTGCTCCAAATGCTACTCCACATGAATCTATAAAAACATCTCTTACATTACATTCACGCTGTGCAACAAATAATTGATGAATTTCATCAGATGTTGCATATAAAGTTCCAAATAGTTGTGTGTATAAATATTTAAATTTGTTTTTCATATTGAATGTATTAAGTAATAATACTCCAAAAATTCCGATTGGAACATATTCACTAAAATGTGCAATCTTTCTTACAACAAATGTTAATGTTTCTTTGAAATCATATTGTTCTGCTTCACTCATTTGTTCATAGTTTGGAAATAGTTTTAATAATGTTTCAACGAATTTTCCACTTTTACTAGAAGATTCTTCTCCATTATCGTTTGAAAAAATGCATATTAAAATACAATTTAAAATTATTATAGTTGAAAAAATTATTCTTGCTATTATCTTTTTATTCATGATGTTCTCCTTTATTGTCTTCATTGTAACATTAAAAATTTTAGCATAAATCAATTTACATCTCAACATTTTACTATTCTTTATGTTTCTAAAAACATAAACTAAAATTTGTTTTTTTGTTGAATTATCAATTTCCATTTGCTATAACTTAATTATGACTTATTTTTGATACTACTTTGATACAAAGGAGGTTATTATGGAAGAATTAAATAAAATTGATTTAAATACTTTGAATGATGATGTTCAAATAATTGATATTGCTTCAAAATTGCAAGATTATGATGAAAGTGAAATTGTTAGACTTTGCTCCGCTTTGTCAGATGAAAAGTTGGCCATGGTAGTCGAACAGACTGATGAAGATACACAAGTTCAAATTATCGATGCTTTAACTAATCATCGTACATTAAGTGTTTTTAATTATATGCAAAAAGATGATATCGTTGATATTCTAGGTAACCTTTCTATTGGTCGTAGTAAACAATTGATTAATCTTATGAAAGAGGGCGACAAAAAAATAATTGCTACTCTTTTAGGATATAAGGATGATACTGCTGGTGGTATTATGACTACCGAGTTTATCACAATGAATAAAAAGTTTACTCTTAAAGAAGCTATTAAAAAGATTCAATCGCTTTCTCCAAAGACAGAATTGCTTGATACAATTTTTGTTACTGATGATAGCAAACATTTAATCGGTACTGCTGAATTAAGAGATATTATTATAGAAGATGATACTAAAACATTAAATGATATTACTTCAACAAATTTTGTTTATGTTGAACCAGAAATTGATCAGGAAGAAGTTGCAAGAATGGTTTCAAAGTATGACTTAACTGTTATCCCTGTTGTTAGCAAAAATATGATTATGCTTGGTATTATTACTATTGATGATGTTATTGATGTTTTAGAAGAAGAACAAACTGAAGATGTTCTACAAATGGGTGGTGCTAATAAAGAAGAAACAATTGATTCAACTATTTTTGAATCAATTAAACTCAGAATACCTTGGTTGTTTGTTAACTTACTTACTGCATTTTTAGCAGCACTAGTTGTAAAAGTTTTTGAATCTACAATCAGTCAAGTTGTTGCTCTTTCTGCTATTATGGGAATTATTTCTGGTATGGGTGGAAATGCAGGTTCACAAACTGTTTCAATTATTATTCGTTCAATTGCTTTAGGAAAAATTCACTTTAAAGAAGGTATTAAAAGAGTTTGGAGAGAAGTTTTTGTTGGAATTCTTAATGGACTTATAATTGGACTTATTGCTGGTGTTACAGTTGCACTTATTTATGGAAATTGGTTCTTGTGCTTAATTGTTTTATTGGCTATGATGTGTAACTTAGCTATTTCAGGATTCTTTGGAATTCTTGTTCCTTTAGTTTTAGAAAAATTACATGTTGATCCTGCTTTAAGTTCTTCAATTTTTGTTACAACAGCAACTGACACTTTAGGATTTTTAGTATTCTTAGGATTAGCAAATATTTTCTTACCAATGTTAATTTAATAAAAAGTATATACCCTATCAGTTAAACTGATAGGGTTATTTTTTTTTCATAATTTTATACAAAAGAAAAAGGCCAGAATGATTCTGGCCAAATTCTGCTGGGTGACTCTGCCACCTATTTAGGTTGCAGAATCAATTTTCAAAAAATTTGAATGGATCATAGCCATAATGGCTTATAATCCATGACCTAAATGACTCTGGGTCATTTTGGTCAATCTCTGCCGGTACGTCACCGGTATAAGTTATTGTAATCACTCCGTTATCATTATGATAACTAAATGACCACTCACCTTGCACATGTTCCGGTTTAGCTGTTGACGTCGGTGCCGGTGTAGGTGTTGACGTCGGCTCTGGTGCTGTTGTTACCGTCGGTGTTGGTGTAGGTGTTGACGTCGGCTCCGGTGCTGTTGTTACCGTCGGTGTTGGTGTAGGTGTTGACGTCGGCTCCGGTGCTGTTGTTACCGTCGGTGTTGGTGTAGATGTTGACGTCGGCTCCGGTGCTGTTGTTACCGTCGGTGTTGGTGTAGATGTTGACGTTGGCTCCGGTGCTGTTGTTACCGTCGGTGTTGGTGTAGGTGTTGATGTCGGTTCCGGTGCTGATGTTGCTACTGTTGTTGCATCTGTTAATGCTTTATTAGCAGCATCCTTAGCCTTATCCGAACTACACCTTGTTATAAAAAATATTACCCCCATTATCACGGCAACAAATGCCATAATAAAAAGGACTATTTTTAATAACTTTTTTAACCGCCGCTTCGCAGCTACTTTTTTAGAAAAATTCTTCATTAGCTTACCTCCTAGTTGTTTTATATTATAAAGAATTTGTTTTTTCTTTTGAATTCTTTATATGCTTCCCAGCAAATTACAAAAAAGAATTCTACTTTAATTTTACTAGATTTTGGTATTTTTTTCAATGTTTTCTAGCTATTCAAGGCCTTCTTTACAATAAATAAATGTTAATGTAATTATGTTGTAATATAAACTTAATTATACTTTAACACTATTTTTATATTTATAAGTTATAATATATTTAGCTTTTCACAAAGGAGAATGTTTATGTTATTGATAAATAAAAATCATAATCGTGATGAATTAATAGATACTATTTATTATTCTAACTTAGATATGGATAATCAAATTGATGATTTTTTTGATAATAAAATTTTATTAAAAGAATCTTATACTGAAGATAGTTCTGTATTAAGTAAAAAAGAATATGATCTTTGTGTTTCTGCTATAAATGGTAGTATTAAAAAGTATGTTAATGCTAAGAAAAAGCTTGCTGCTTTAAAAGAAAAAATTGAAGCTCTTGAAACTCAAGAATTATCTGCTGATATTATAGAAAGAATTGATTCATTTAATTCTAATTATCAAAAAATTACTAGTACTATTTTACATAATAGTGTTATAATTTGTGCTACACTTGATAAGTTAAATCACATTGAACCTGAAATTGTTAAAAAAGAAATTTTTGATAATAGCGTTTTAAGAATTTCTGAATTAGATAAAAAAATTTATTTACCTTATACTGTAGAAGAAGTAAAAGAAACATTAAATGATTCTGGAAAATATGTTTCTGAAGAAGATGTTATTAAGAATCATTTTACAATTTCAACAAGTACTTATTTAAATTTCTTTACTGGAAGATATAAAGAAGTTGTTTCTTTAATTAGTAGAACATATAATTGTAAAGAGGGTAAATTATTTGCTCTTAAACAAATGTTTAATAGTACTGTTCATCCAGCTATTATTAGAGCATGCAAAACAATGAATGATTATAAATATTATTTAAAATGTTTAGAAAATAATAATTTAGAAGATTTCAAATTATTTGAAATAAAATATGAAGTTCTACCAATACATGTTACTGTTAAAGAATTTAGTTATACTAAAGAATAATTTTTATTTATAATATACTAATTAAATTGATAATTTAATTTAAATAAAAAAAGAGAACCAGATTAAAAATCTGGTTCTTTTTATATTAATCAAAAATATCTTCGATTACATCTTCTATACCATCATATATTCTATTTTTATAAATTCTATTTGTATTTATATTTGTATTTGTAAAACCTCTAAATATGTTTGTAACTGCTCCATTTACTATTAATAGAATAACTGTAGGTAAAACTGCTAATCCACCTAAAATAAGACCAACGATAGCTTTTACATCACCTTTTTTCATTTTTACTAAACCTATAATACCAAAAACAATTGCTAAAATAACTACTATTATATTTATTCTTGGTATCCACCAGAAAAAGCAAGATACAATACCTAAGATTAATGATGCTGTACAAAATCCGTTTCCTGGATAAGCTTGTGTAGGTTGTCCATATTGATAATTAGGTTGTTGGTATTGTGGTTGATATTGTGGTGCTTGATATTGTTGAAATGATCCTTGTGGTTGATATTGATTAACTGGTGCTGAGTAATTTTGGCTTGGAGCAGTATATTGTGTATATCCTGCTGGTGCTGTATATATTGGTTGTACTGGTTGTGTTGCTCCTACTACATTTGAATTTGTGTCAACAATTTGTTGTCCATTAACTAAATTTTCATTATTCATATTTTTTCTCCTTTATAAAAAAATTATCTTTCGTCATCGTCTCTATCACGATTTTTATTTTTATTTTTATCTTTGCCATTTTGATTTATGTTTTCTTTATCTATTGAAAATTCTACCACAGTTACTTTATTTCTTCCAGTATTTTTTGATATATACATTTGATTATCTGCAGCTTTAATAATTCTACCTGCTAATTTTTCTAGTTTTTCTGTTTTTCCTATATCTATATCTTTAATTGTATCATAATTTACAAAAGCCATTCCCATGCTACATGTTAAATTTATTTCGTGTTCTCCAATATTTTTTAAATTTTCTTTAATTCCTTTACAAATTTCTTCATTTCTTGCTATGGCATTTTCAAAGTTTATATTTTTTAATACAATAACAAATTCTTCTCCACCAAATCTATTTATTGTATTTGCAGTTGTACTTGCTTTTATTTTTGAATCTATATTTGCGTTTGCTATATCTCCATGACGAATTGATTTATTAACATATTGTGCAAGTGCTTTTAAAACTTCATCTCCTACATCATGTCCATGAGTATCATTTACTTTTTTAAAAAAGTCTGCATCTAACATAGTTACTGCAAATGATTCATGCTGTTCTATTGCTTCTGCAATATATTCTGCAAGCATTGGTCTTAGTAATTCTTTTCTAGGAACTCCTGTTGTTGAATCAAGTGACAAATTCATTATCTCTTTCATATGTGATGTAATATCAACTAAAACAACCATGCAGTAATATCTAAACTTTCTTTTTCTGTCTTCTTCTGAAACATCTTCTTGAATATTCTTTTCGCCTATTTTTAGATATGTTCTTTCTACCTTATAAAAAGTTTTAGGTTCTCCTTTTTCATCAGGCATATATATTAATTCTTCCTCTTCATTTTTATCTTTATCAGTATCTTTTAGAGTATATTCATTTTTTATATATTTTTTAAAACTCCTATATTTTAATATTTTACTTTGTCCTTCAATTGTTTCTGGATTTGGATATACAAATCCAGATTTGTCTTCTACAATACCTGAATCAGTTAATTCTTTTTCCATATCTGGCATAATTTTTAAAACATCATTATTTGATAATTTTCTTACCATTATCAATGAGTTTTTGCTTTCCCATACTTTGCCTATATTTTCAAAAAAATTATTAGCATCATCAATTTCAATAAATTCTTTTGGATCATTAACATTCATTGATGTCCTCCCAAATTTTTAACGTGTTGCTGGTCATTATATCATTTTTGGGCGGTATTATCAACAAAAATCGTTTTTTAATTAAAAACAGAGCTAATTATGTAAACCAGCTCTGTTTTTAATTTTTCTCTTTAGGGCAATTTTGCCATAAATTTTTTATTTATTTAATTTAAATATAACTTTGTATGTATAATTATCTTTATCCATAACCATATAACGTGAATTAAGCATGATTTCTTTTTCAAATTCTATCTTTTCTGTAGTTGGTTGGCCATCTTTTATGTAGCTAATTGTTATGCCATCATCTGTTGTTTCTAGTATTCTTAAAATTACTCCGCCTTTGTCATCTATAATAGGAAAACCTGCTTCTTTTTCATAAATTTGGTTATTATCTAGAATTCTTGAATCATTCATTGACCATCTTCCACCTAAATTTGGTTCACAGAAAGAATCATTTTCACTTATGTTATACCATCTATTTACTACATCTTTTTTAGTTCCATAGTCGGCAATTACATGCATTTGATATCCTGATGGTTTTCCTTCTGGAAGATTGCTTATAATAATTCCTATTATAGTAACTACTATAATTAAAGCAATCAAAATACCAACTGCTTTTTTAGGATTTTCTTTAATATTTTTTATTAAGTCTTTCATATCTTCTCCTTATAAAATATTGTGCTTAATATAAATCATTATCTTGTAAAAACTCACTCTCACACGTTAAATTAACTTTAAGTTCTTTTAGAATTCTTCTATCTCCATCTTCTACTATATATGTTGAATGAGCTTCAGTTCCTCTTAATTTTTCTAAACATTCAATTGCTTTCTTTATCATTGGGTTTGTAACTGAACATATACTTAATGCCGTTAAAACTTCTGGCAAAGTAAGTCTTGTATCATTATTTAATTCTTTCTTTAATTTAAACATTGGCTCTAAAAGATTTGGTGATAATAAATCAATATCATCTGGAATCTTACTCAAATATTTTATTGCATTTAAAATTGTGCTACTTGCTGGAGATAATAAATCAGTTTGTCTTCCTGTAATTATTTTTTTATTAACTTTAATTGCCATAGCTGGGCATTTAGATTTTTCTTTCTTTTCTAATGCTGGTTTAATAACATCTAAATAATTAACATCAATATTAAGTTCATTCATTAACAACTTAATTTTTTCTACTGTATCTGCATCGCTTTGTCCTATTTTATAATTGTTTTGTTCATTATAATATCTTCTAATAATTTCTTTTTTAGCTGCCTCTTCTACAACATCATTATCTATTATGCAATTTCCAACCATGTTTACACCCATATCTGTTGGAGAATTATAAACTACTTTACTATTTACTCTTTCAAGTATACTCTTTAATACAGGGAACAATTCAATATCTCTATTATAATTTACTGCTGTTTTCTTATATTTTTCAAGATAAAAAGGATCAATCATGTTAACATCTGCAAGATCTGCAGTTGCTGCTTCATATGCTAAGTTAACAGGATGTTTTAAAGGTAAGTTCCAAACTGGGAATGTTTCAAATTTAGCATATCCTGCTTTTATTCCTCTTAAGTTTTCATGATAAATTTGAGATAGGCATGTTGCTAATTTTCCGCTTCCAGGTCCTGGAGCATTTACTATTACTAGAGGTTTAGTTGTTTCAATATAAGGGTTTGCACCATATCCTTCTTCACTAACAATTGTATCTACATCTGTTGGATACCCTTTAGTGAATGTATGGCAATAAGTTTTTATTCCATTTCTTTCAAGTCTCTTAATAAATCTATCAACACTTGGTTGTTTATCATAAAGAGTTACTACTACAGAGTTGACTGTAAAGCCCATTGATTTAGCTTTTTGAATAATGTTTAAAAGTTCTATGTCGTATGTAATTCCATATTCAGCTCTTGTTTTACTTTTTTCAATGGCACTTGCATTAATACAAAATATTATTTCTAGGTCGTCTTTCAATTCTTTAAACATTGATATTTTAGCATCATTTTTAAATCCTGGAAGAACTCTTGCTGCGTGAGAATCATTGAATAGTTTTCCACCTACTTCAAGGTATAACTTATCAAACATTTTAATTCTCTTTCTAATATTTTCACTTTGTATTTTTACATATTTTTGATTGTCGAACCCCTTTTTCATTTTTAACTAACCTCTTTCTTTTTCTCCTTTACCTCAATTATTTTTATCCTTAGTTTCCAAAATATTGCTCATATTTTATCGCATTAAATTATATATTTGCTGTTTTTAACTTTCAACAAATTTCTCTTAAAAAAAAGGATTCAAAAACCTTCGTTCTTGAATCCTTGTATTAGTTGTTATTCTAGGTATATATCATTTTTGTAATATACCAATATATGGTTATTTCATTTTGTCATATCGTTATTCTATTTTGCTTTTTGTTATTTCATTTAACCTATAATCATTTTGCTTATGTTTTAACTATTTTTTTGTTTATAATTTATAATATTCTTCTAAAACTTTTAGTCTATCAGTGTCTTTTATTGTTGCTGATTCATAAATAGTTTCTCTGTTTGAGCGTTGATATGATTGCATTAAATTATCATTAACATCTTTAAGAAAATCTTGCGCTTTTGTTTCGCCTTCATAGTGCCATGGTTTCTTTGTTCCACACCAACTAAAGTGAATTATTGAAACATCCTCAAATTTTAACATATTTTTTCCTGTATAGTAGTCTAAAAATGGAAAAAACACATTATACTTTGTATCTAAATGTAATTCTTCTTGATTTGGCCAGTCTGTATAGTATTCTTGTAGAACATCTTGGTCTCCACATTTTTTTCCACTAGCTAATACTGTATTTAATGCTTCTTGGAATTTTTCTACCATTCCTGTTTCTGGTTTTATAACCATTACTCCAGAATTAAGTTTTTTCCAATCTTCTTCTATTAGTGGATTTGTTCTTCTATCTATAACTGCTGATACACTTTCTTTCTCAAATAATTCATCTATATTTTTCATAATAAACAAGTCTGAATCTAGATAAACAATTTTTTCAAATTCTGTTAATTCAAAAATATTTAATTTATCGAATGTGTAATTCCAATGTGCTGAATTGCTATTTTTATTTCTATTTAATGCTTCTTCACTTATCTCAATTGACTTTCTTCTAATAACATTTATTCCTTCTGCTTTTAGTTTATTTTCAGTCTCTTCAGAAACAAGGTCTGTTACTAAAACAGAGAATGGATATTTTGTGTTAGTTTGTTTCAAATTCTTATAAGTTTTTAATATTGCATCTAAATAGTTTTCAGTTGATAAAACACTAATATAAGATTTCATTATTAATTCCTCTCTTGCTTTAAGTTTTTAAATTATTTTATGCTATATAGTAAAATCAAATTATTCTTTAAAAGTTTCTTCATCAATGCTTTCTTTTATCATTAATTCATACATTTGATCATATGGTTTTGACATAGAGTGTCTAATATTTTCAGGCATGTATGTTCTAAGTTCGCCTATAATTTTGCATATTTCAATTGATTCTTGATAATTTCCATCAACTATTTTTTGAATTAAAATATTTAATGATTGTTGTACTGCTGGAACTTTTATTTTAGCACTTAATGCATAATACCATCTTGTATTTGCAAGAACTTCTAATCTTTCTTCATCATTTAATTGTTTTGAATCAACAAATCTATATAGTAAGTATGTCATGTTTCTAGCATAGAAAAATCTAAATAAGTTAACTTGTTTTTTATCTCTGAAAATTTCAAACACTTTTCTATATGCATAGTTCATTCCATCAAAAAATACTTTTGAGCAGTTCCATGAACTAGATGTATCAACAAGTTGAACATTTCTTTGTCTATAATAATATGTAATATCATTTATATAAAAAACTCTATCTGTATTTAAAAATGCTTTTAATGAAAAATATGTATCTTCGCCTGGAACATTTTCTAAACATCTAATATCGTTTTTATTTACAAATTCTCTGTCGAACATTTTATTACACATAGATGAATTCATTACATAAAAAGAATTTCTATAATCATCTTTTTCCAGTTTAAAATTATTGAATTTTTCTAAATCGAATACTGGTTTTTCCCAAGGAGTTCCATCATATTCCATGTACTCCCAGTTTGTAATAATGAAATCTGCTTTTTTTTCTTCCATTGCTTTTACCATGATTTCGAAGGCATCTTCTTTAAAGAAATCATCTGCATCAGAAAAAGTTAAATATTTTCCAGTAGCTAAATCAATTCCTAAATTTCTTGGTTTTCCACCATACCCACTATTAGTATCTAATCTTTTTGCTATAATATTTTCTGGATATTTTGCTTGATATTCTGAAGCAATTTCATAACTTTTATCTTCTGAACAGTCATCTACTAAAATTAATTGAATATTTTCTTTAAAACCTATTGTTTGATTAATAATATGATCAATACATTCTCTTAAGTATTTATCATCATTGCACATTGGTATAATTGTACTTACTTTAAACATTTGTATCTCCTTATAAATAATTTTTTCCTATTTAAAATCTTGTATTACATTTCTGGTTCTTTAATTGTTTTGCTTTTATCTATTTCAAGATATTCTAGATGTTCAGCTATTAAATCAAAGAACGTAACTTTGTTTCCATATGGAATAACGCTTTGTAAGTCATCAACTCCTAGATTTTTTAAGAATGCTAAGATATTTAATGATGAAAATACTGCATATATTCTTAATTGTTTTTCTTCTTCTTCATTTAAAGTTAATCTCTTTAATAGTTCGTCTCCAAATGGTGTTTTATATGTATGAGCTAAAAAGTCTCCATATCCCATTAATATTGGTGCGCTAATAATTTCACCTGGATCGATAAATTTAATTTCTCCATTTTCAGTAAGCATAATGTTTTTCATGTTTGTATCAATTGGAACAATGCAATTATCTGCTAATAATTTTTCTCCATATTTTTCATAAATTTTTGAGAAAGCATTATTTACAATTGGATAATCTTTTAAAACATTTTGTGTACTTAGTTGTCTTGCTGTTATGAATTCTGCGAAACTTTTACTCTCACCATTCATGTTTTTGCCTACTAATCCATAACCTTGTAATTTATGTTTTTCACAAGAAGAATAAAAATCAATTACAGCTGAAATTACTTTTTCTTTATTTTCTTCTTTCTCTTCCTTAGAAAGTTCGTCAATTGTTGTTCCTTTAAGTTCCTTAAAAATAGTGAATTGTGGTTCTTCTGAACTATAAACTGTTTCTTTTAAGTATTTATTATCAATTATTTTGTATAGTTGCATTTCGTGATCAATATGTGATGATCTATTTAAATAAAATTTTGCAAATAGTGTCTCACTTGCTTTTGATACTTTATATACTTTATTATTTGTTTCACTAATTAAGTTTATTTCTTCTGCATCGCTTATTGCTTCTCTTATTAAATTTTCATAATTTTCCATAAGAACTTCTCCATGCATATTTCTTAATTGTTTATTTTAAATATATATTTTTTTTGTTTTTTATCTTTTAATATATGTTTTTATTTTTTAATTATTTATTTTTTATTTTCTTCAATGTATCTTTTAATTAAAAATTTAGCAAGAATAACATCTGCATCAGCTAAATCATAATCAAGTAATTCTTCTATATTTACCCATTTATAGTCTGAGTGAATTTCTAATTCAAACTTTCCACTTACATAATCGCATTCATAAAGTTTTAAATCAACAATTTGTCCTGGATATTCACAAATACTATGAGTTATATAATCATTAATTTTTACTTTCATTTTGAAGATTTCTTTAAATGCTCTCTCTAAAGTTTTGTTTTCATCTTCTAATCCATTTCTTCTTCCACCAGGAAATTCCCATCTACCAAGTAAGTGATCATTCTTGTTTCTTCTAGCTATTAAGCATTTTCCATCTTTCATAATTAATGCACAAACTACATCTAATATTTTTTTATTAGGTGAAACATTAGTAACTTCAAATGGTATTCCGTTATGTTTTATAACTTGCTTTAAAAACAAATTTATAGCAGAACTCATTGATAATCCTAAATCTGTTAAAACTAGAGTTGCATCTTTTTTTACTTCAGAATCAACTTGTATGTTAATTGCACTTGTATCATTTGCTTTATTTTTCATAATAATACTTCCTTTACAATTCTAAATTTTATTTACAATCCCAAATTTTCTTTAAATCTTTCTTCTGTTTGATAACCCATTGTAGATGCTACTTTTTCACCATTTTCAAATACTAAGAATGTTGGTATACTCATAACATCATATTTTTGTGCAATTTCTGGTGCTTCATCCACATTTATTTTGCATACTTTTATTTCAGAATTTTCTTCAGCAATTTTATCAACAATTGGAGCCATCATTTTGCATGGGCCACACCAGTCAGCATATAAATCTACTAATACTTTTTTATCAGCTTTTAATACTTCTGTTTCAAAACTTTCATTATTTACACTTATAACTGCCATTATTAATCCTCCTTAATTGCTTTTTCAATTTCTTCTTTTGAAATTATTCCTTCTCTAAAAACTTCTATTTCATCGTTCACTATTTGTATTACTGTTGAGGCAACTCCTATTTTTGCTACTCCACCATCTATAATATAATCAACTTTATCATTAAATTCTTTATATGATTTTTCAAAATCAATATTTGCTTCCATTCCTGAAATATTTGTGCTGGTAACAGCCATTGGTTTTCCTACTGCATTAATTATCTTTAATGCTGTATCATTTTGAGGCATTCTAACTCCAACATATTCTGTGTTTGCTGTTAAAATGTCAGGAATATTTTTATTCTTTTTAACTATTAATGTTAAAGGTCCTGGAAAAAACTTATTTATTATCTTCTTTTCTGTAGAAGATAAATTTTCTGCTACTTTTTCAATCATATCGTAACTACCTACTAGTAGACTAATTGGTTTATCATATGATCTTTTTTTAGTTGTATAAAGTTTATCAATTGCTGATTTATCAAAACCATTTGTCCCAATTCCATAAACAGTTTCTGTTGGAAATATAATAATTTTTCCTTCTATTATAGAATTAGCAATTTGTTTTAATGTTTTTTCATCTAACTCTTTCTCGTTATAGCATATACTCATTTTAAAAAACACTTCTCATTCTATTATGTATTTGTCTTTGCTCTTTTTCTTTATTTCAAAGAATTTTAAGCGTTTTTATTATATCATTCTTCAATAATTTTAGCAATAAATTTAGTGTTTGACTATTTGAAAAATAATAGTTTACTACCTTATTATTTTTTGCTATAATTTTTTTGAGGTTTAACAAATGAAAAATTATTATGATGAATTAGAAGTTAGTAAAAAAGCTTCTAAAGAAGTAATAGAAAAAGCCTACAGAGTTCTTGCAAAAAAATATCATCCGGATAGCACTAATCTTGATGATAAGAGCGCATCAGAAGAAAAATTTAAAGCAATTACTGAAGCATACAATACTTTATCTGATGACTTTAAGCGAAAAGAATATGATGAAGAACTAGAAGATGCTTTTCCTAATATTTCTTATGAAGAATATGAATATGTATTAAATAAAAATAAAGATTTAGAAGATGAGATTGACTATTTACATGAGAAAATAAATGGCAATTCTTATTCTGGTGATTCGCAAAGTACTGTTAGAAGTTACTATAATAGATTTACAGATTCTTTTGTAAATCCACATTCAAGTAGCCACGGAAGGAACACTGAAACAAGTCGCACTAGATATTCTGATGGTCAAACTTATGAGAATGATAAAAGTCCTAAACGTACATTTTACTATAGCGATTCTGGAAAACCAGCTTCTGCATTTGATTACTATGTTTATAGAATTAAAACTGTTGGTTCTAATTTCTTTTTTGGATTGTTAGTTTTTATTGCATTTTTATTATTAATTAGAGGCATACTACTTATAACTTTCAGTGGAAAAAATTCTAATAATACAACTAATGAAGTTCAAAATAATGAAACTCAAAACGCTACAACTAATGATGTACAAGATAATACAAATAGCATAAATAATGTAAATATAAACTCTATTTTAACAAACGAAACATTGAATACTCTTAATGATAGTTCTTTTTTGAAAGAGATTTTGAATTATTTAAATACTCCTAGACAAAATGTTTTAAAATAAAAGACAAGAATTAATAAATATAATTCTTGTCTTTTTGTTTTATATAAATTTTCTTGGAACTCTTTCTCCAATTTGACTTATAATTTCATAATTAATAGTGTCGCATTTATTTGATAAATCTTCTAGTTTAATTTCTTTGTTATCCCAAATAATAACTTCATCTCCAACTTTAACATCAGGAATATCAGTTACATCAGCCATAAAACTATCCATGCAAACTTTTCCGATTATCTTTGCTCTTTTGCCATTAATTAAAACTTCCCAACCATTTGAAAAAGTTCTTTTAAATCCATCTGCATATCCAATTGGAATAGTTGCTATCTTTGTTATTCCTTTTGTTTTAAATGATCTACTATATCCAATACTTTCATTTTCATCTACTTCTTTTAAATAAACAATCTTTGATTTTAAACTTGCAATTGGTTTTAAATCAATTTTATCAAAAGTAGAATCAGAAGCTGCATATCCATATAGTATGATTCCTGGTCTAACTAAATTAAAATGAGCTTTTGGATAATTTAAAATTCCATTTGATGCAGACGCATGAATATATTTTAGTTCGATATCATTGTTCTTTGCAATTGAAAGAGCTTTGTTGAATTCACTTATTTGATATTCTGTATATTCTTCATCATAATCTGCTGATGATAAATGTGTGTAAATTCCTTCTATATTAAGTACATCTTTATATTTATCAATAAATGATTGTAGGCTTTCTGGTTTTATTCCTGTTCTATTCATTCCTGTTTCAATTTCTAGGTGTACTCTAATTTTTTGATTTCTTCTTAATACTTCATCTGCAAATTCACTTGAACTAATTCCAACAACAACATTGTTGCTTATTATTTTATCTATTTCTTCAAGTCCCGGTTGATTTAAAACAAAAACATCTTTTTCAAATCCGATATTTCTTACTTCAATTGCTTCATCAACTGTTGCAAGAGCTACTATGTTGAATTGTTCTATTAAATCTAATTGTTTATTTATATGAGTTCCGTATCCATTGGCTTTAATAACTGGCATTAAATCAACTTCTGTTCCTACATATTCTCTGATTTTTTCAACATTGTATTTAAAATTTTCTTTACTTATTTCCATTACTGTTGGTCTTGTAATTTCCATTTTCATTTCTCCATTATCTTATAGTAAAACAATTATATCACCCAATTTTTAATCTATCAATAAAACTTTAATAATAAAAAACTGCCGAACTTAAAGTCCGACAGTAGTTTGGTTGGGATAGGTAGATTCGAACTACCGCATGCCAGAGTCAAAGTCTGGTGCCTTACCGCTTGGCTATATCCCAATATATGAATTAAAATAAATGGGGTGGAATATGGGACTCGAACCCATGGTCTCCAGTGCCACAAACTGGCGCGTTAACCAACTACGCTAAATCCACCATATATCAAACCATTTTTCAACGCTTTTTTATTGTAAACTATTTTTCTCTTATTGTCAATAAATTTAAATTACAATTTATAAGAATTTACTCAATTATTGTTAATTTTACTTGTATAAAACTTATTTAATGCAGACTGCAAAGTCTGCATTAAATATTATTTTATTTTTTCATATCTCTTAATATATGATTTGCCTTATTTTTTTCACATTTTTTAATATATTATTTTAAATGTTAACTAAATCTCTCTTGTCTTTTTCAATTGCCCAGATAATTAATCTTCCTTGGACATCATCTGTACATGTTGAAAGTGAGATTTCTCTAGCACCCTTTGTATCTCTATCCCAGTAGCTATTATCTTCTGAACCTGTTGTGTAAATTTTGTAAACGATATATTCAACTCTATTCTTATCTGTATCAGTAATATAGATTGAATCACCATTCTTTAATTTCTTTAAGTTTGAGAAGAATGTTTTGTTTCTATAATTGTGTCCTGCTATAACATTGTTTCCTACTTTGTTTAGCCCTGGTCCATAAATTACGCCTGGTGCAACTTCCATTGAAGCAGCATCTGCTCTATCTAATAAAGGATATTTTAAATCAATTATAGGAATTTCAATTGTTCCTAACATTGTAAAGCCTTTGTATGTTGCTACTTTCTTTGATCCGTTTCCACCTGTAGTATTTCCTGTAATTGATGGATCTACATTAATTAAATTTAAATCAATTTCTGTATTAGTTGCTGAGTTTGTCGCTGGGTTTCCTCCTGATGAAGGTCCTATTAAATCTCCTGTATTGATTCCATTACTTAGGAAATTTTCTACTGCAGAATCTGCATCTTTCTTTTCTGAATTTGTCTTAATTGTTTCAAAAATCCAGAAACCAATTAGTATAGCTATTAAAATAGCTGTGACTATAATAACTACGGTTAAAATTTTGTTAATTTTTTTCTTATCGTTCATATTATTTTGCGGTGATAGTGATATCACCTTCTCCTTTCCAAAATAATTATTTACGGTAGTGTTGAAAACACTATATTTATTGTACTATATTTTCATGTTTTTTTCCATAGTTTTTAGAAAATTTTACCATTTTTAGGTAATTTTAAACGTTGTCCATAGACATGTGCTTTGTTAAATCTTCTCCACCTATTACATGAAAATGTATGTGTTTTACTGTTTGTCCAGCAAATTCACCACAATTGTTAATAATTCTAAAACCATCTTCAGCTATATTTTCTTGTTTTGCAATTATTTTGATAACTTCAAAAATATGGTTTAGTAATTGACTATCTTCTAATTCCATAACATTTTTTATATGTTGTTTTGGTACAACTAAATCGTGTACTTTGGCAACTGGATTTAAGTCTTTAAATACTATTACTTGATCGTCTTCATAAACTTTTGTTGAAGGAATTTCTCCATTTGCAATTTTACAAAAAATACAATCTTCCATATTAATCTCCTTATTCAAGAACTGCCTTAATTCTTCTAACACCTGCTGAGCATGCTTC
The DNA here is from genome assembly GCA_045643205.1 of Clostridia bacterium. Lineage (GTDB taxonomy): Bacteria > Bacillota > Clostridia > TANB77 > CAG-508 > CAG-793. Next base: position 49,543 of record JAZUKI010000007.1, read on the forward strand.
TTCTTTCTTTATTTTGAAATGTCCTAAAACTGATGTGTTTTCTACATGAGGTCCACCACAAATTTCTTTTGAAATTTCTCCAATGCTATAAACTTTTACTATATCTGGATATCTTTCTAAAAACTCGTGTTCTGCACCAGCAGCTGCAGCTTCATTTTTATTCATTTCTTTGAATGAAACTGGTAAGCTTTGTTGAATCCATTCATTTACTTGATCTTCAACTTTTTGTTTTTCTTCATCAGTTAATTTATGGTCACAATTGAAATCAAATCTCATTCTTTCAGGTGTTATGTTTGATCCTTTTTGATGGCAATCAGGGCTAACTACAACTCTTAAAGCTGCATTTAAAAGGTGTGTTGCTGTATGATATTTAATTTCTTGCTCACCTGTTCCTGATAATCCACCTTTGAATTTTTGATCAGAACCTGCTTTTGATTTTTCTTGATGTTCTTTAAATTTCTTTTCAATTTCAGCTGTATCAACAACTTCAAAGTTGTTTTCTTTAGCTAATTCTCTTGTTATTTCTGGTGGGAAACCATAAGTTTCATATAAGTTAAATGCTGTATCTGCATCAATTAAGTTTTTGTTTTCTGATTTTAATTTGTTGATAACTTTAGTAAATTCTCTTTCGCCTCTTTCCAAAGTTCTCATAAATTTTTCTTGTTCTGCAATAATTGTTTCTTTGATTGTTTCTCTATTTATATCAAGTTCTTGATACATTTCTTTTAAAGTATCAATGTCTAAATCAATTAAATCATTCATCTTGCTTAGGTCAATACCAAGTTTATTTAAGTGACGAGTCATTCTACGAATTAATCTTCTTAAAACATATCCTCTATCTACATTGCTTGGTCTTCCGCCATCTGAAATTATCATCATGCTAGAACGTAAATGTTCAGCGGCAATTCTTCTTGATTCGATACTATCATTAACTGCAAGTTCTTGTAATTTTTCCATTACAGGTGCAAATAATTCTGTTTCAAATGGATCTTTCTTTCCTTCTAATAAGAATGTAATTCTTTCAAGTCCCATTCCAGTATCAACATTTTGTTGAGGAAGCTTTGTGTATTTTCCATCTTTCTTTAAGAATTGCATGAAAACGTTATTCCAAATTTCAACATATTTGCCACAATCACATGATGGTTGGCAATCTGGTCCACAAGGTTCTTTTCCTGTATCGTAGAACATTTCTGTATCTGGTCCACAAGGTCCTTCTTCACCAGCAATCCACCAGTTATCATCTTTACCATAGAAATAAATATGATCTTCAGCTATTCCTGCTTTCTTCCAGCAATCTGCTGTTAAGTTATCTCTTTCGCAGTCTTCATCTCCTGCAAAACATGTAACTGATATTTTTTCTACTGGAATTCCTAATTCTTTTGTTAAGAATTCGAAACTCATTGCAATTGATTCTTCTTTAAAATAGTCTCCTAATGACCAGTTTCCAAGCATTTCAAAGAAAGTTAAATGACGATTGTCACCAACTTCTTCAATATCGTTTGTTCTAACGCATTTTTGATAGTCTGTTAATCTTGTTCCTTCTGGATGTTTTTGTCCTAATAAATAAGGCACTAAAGGTTGCATTCCAGCTGTTGTAAATAATACAGATGGATCATTTTCAGGTATCAATGATGCACTTGGAATTCTCTTATGATTATGATTTTCAAAAAATTTTAAATACTTTTCTCTAATTTCTATAGCTTTCATATTTATCTCCATTTTGCGAATTTTCACGCATTTTTATGTCCGTAATTATAACATATTATTTGTTAAATGCCAACTTTACAGTATCTTTGGCAATCATTAATTCTTCATTTGTTGGAACTACTGCAACAGTGATTTTTGAGTCTGCTGTTGATAGAATTACTTCATCACCAAAGCAATCTATATTTGCTTTTTCATCAATTTCAATTCCCATGTATTTTAAGTTTTCACAAATTAATTTTCTAACTATTGATTGATGTTCACCAATTCCACCTGTGAAAACTAATGTATTCATTCCTTGTAAAGCAACACAATATTTAGCTACATATTGAGCTACATTGTATGCATACATTTTTATAGCAAGCATTGCTCTTTCGTTGCCTTCTCTAGCTGCTATTTCAATTTCTCTAAAATCATCTGAAACTCCTGCAATTCCATACATTCCAGATTTTTTATTTAAAATAGAATCCATTTCTTCTGGAGTCTTCTTTTCAATATCCATTATACGAAGTACTACTGATGGATCTAAATCACCGCTTCTTGCAACCATTTCTATTCCAGCAACAGATGTATATCCCATTGATGTATCAACACTCTTGCCATCTTTTACTGCACAAAGTGATGCACCTTGTCCTAAATGACAGATAACCATTTTTAATTCTTCTGCTTTTTTTCCTAAGAACTTTTCTGTTTCTTCAGTTACAAATCTAAATGATGTTCCGTGGAAACCATATTTTCTTATTCCATATTTTTCATAATATTCATAAGGAATTGGATATAAATATCTTTCCTCAGGAATTGTTTGATGGAATGATGTATCAAAAACAACTGTCATTGGTGTTTCTGGCATTAATTTTTGACATGCTTGAATTGTTGCTACTGCACCTGGGTTGTGTAATTGATCAATTGGAATTAATTCTATTAATTTTTCAACGATCTCTGGTGTAACTAATTCTGATTTTGTCATTGTTCCACCATGAACAATTCTATGTCCAATTGCTGAAATTTCATCTAATGAGTTTAAAACTCCATTATCTTTATCTACTAGTTCATCTAAAATAATTTTAATTGCTTCACCGTGATTCTCAACGTTTTGTTTTATAACAACATTTTCTTTTTCAGGTCTCTTATGTGTTAGAAAACTTCCCTCACTTCCTATCATTTCATAATTTCCTTTGGCTGAAACCTCTGTTGTGTCCATATCAATTAATTGATATTTTAATGATGATGATCCACAGTTAATAACTAAAATGTTCATTTCTTCTCCTTATTTCTTTATGTATTTTTATATTTTAAAATATGTAATCAAATATGCAATTACACGTACAAAAAGCCGATGAAAAATATCGGCTTTTATTATTCATTATTTTAAGTTTTCAACAATTTGTTTTGTATCTCTAGCAATCATTAATTCTTCCTCTGTAGGAATTGTCCAAACTTCAACTTTTGAATTGTCTGTAGAAATTTTTCTTTCTTCTGCTTTTACTTGATTAGCTTCAACATCTAATTCAACGCCCATCCAAGTAAGTTTTTCGCAAATCATTTTTCTTTCATCAATTCCTCTTTCACCAACACCACCTGTGAAGATGATACCATCAACTCCGTTCATTGCAACTACCATCTTAGCAATATATTGAGCAATAATATATGTGTATGTTTCAAGAGCTAATTTAGATTTTTCAGCATTTTCATCATTATTTTCAATTGATGATAATAAATCTCTATTATCGCCTGATAATTCTGAAATACCTAACATTCCTGATTCTTTGTTTAACATTGTATCCATTTGTTCAGGAGTTAATTTTTCTTTTTCCATAATGTATGTAACAACAGAAGGATCTAAATCACCACTTCTTGTTCCCATCATAATACCGCCTAAAGAAGTGAATCCCATTGTTGTATCTACTGCTTTACCATTTTCTACTGCACAAAGTGAAGCACCTTGTCCAATGTGGCATGTAACTAATTTTAATCCTTTTTCAGGATCTCTTCCCATCACTTCTGCACCTCTCTTAGATACATATCTATGAGATGTTCCATGGAATCCATATTTTCTTATTCCATATTTTTCATAGAATTTATATGGAATCGGATATAAATATCTTGATTCAGGAATTGTTTGATGGAATGATGTATCATATACTGTAACCATTGGTGTTTCTGGCATTAAGTCTTTGCAAGCTTCAATAACTGAAATTGCTGCTGGATTGTGAAGTGGATCAAGTGGTATTAATTCTTTTAAGTTATCGATAACTTCATCTGTAACAAGCATTGATTCTGTCATTGTTCCACCATGAACAATTCTATGTCCAACTGCTGTTATTTCACTTAAATCTTTAACAACACCATATTCACTATTTGTGAATTCCTTTAAAACAACATCTAAAGCTTCTTTATGATTTGCAACAGCTTTTTCTGTTGTGTACTTTTCACCGTTAACTTTATGTGTAACGAATGAATTATCTGATCCTATTCTTTCATAATTTCCTTTTGCCAAAACCTTTTCATTTTCCATATCAATTAATTGATATTTCATTGAAGATGAACCACTATTGATTACTAAAATTTTCATTATTTTTTAGATTCCTTTCCAAAAAGTATACGAAACATATTATATATAATTTTTGCCTAAAGTACAAGGGTTAAGAGTCATTAATTTAATAAATTATTTCCCTTTTTTTCCGTTTCTGCTGATCAATTATTTCTCTGTTTTTTCTTCTTCTATTGATAAATATTTTATTCTCTCATTGTCACTATTTTTTATCAATTTACCTGTTGTTTCATCAACTTTTAAGATTATTCCTGTACTGTTTATTAGGTGTGAAACTTCTAAACTATATTTCAAATTTTTGCCAGTTAAATCTATATTAGCTAAAATTGTTTTCCCTCTAACTTCTTCTATTACACTTTTGCTATTAACCACTTGATTTTGTTCATCTATAGTATCTTCATTTAATGAGATAAAAACTGTATCATATCTTGGAATAATCAATAATTTGGGACCATTGCCTAAATTGTAAGAAACATATTTACTAAATTCTATCTCATCTTCAAAATATTTTTCAATTAACTTTTTCTTTTCTTCTTCTGTCTTAAACACTACTATTGCCACTTCTTCATCATCTTTGAAATCTACCTTTGGATGTAATTCTATTTCAATAAACTTTCCTGCAATAAAATCAATTGTGTTTCCTTCAAATCCTGTTGCAAGCCAAGTTCTTTTATCTACAACAAATCGATCAAGTTGAATGCCTTCGCTATCTAATGTATCAATAATAATTTGCTCATTCTTTTTATCATCAATTACTTCAATTTTATCAGGCATTATAGAAGAATTATTATTGTAAAAATTCTTAACAGCTTCTTTCCAATCTTCCATTGTTTTTTCTGAATAATCTCTTTCATCAACCTTTTTATCATTAACCACATTATTTGCAATTTCATTATTTATTGTATTATCTGTAGCATTTATAGTATTTGTCCCATTTGATATATTGTTTATTGTATTTGCTGATTGTTCTTGATTTTGGCTATTTACTATTAAAATAACTACAGCTCCAATTGCTATTGCAATTGCTAAAATTCCTAATATTGCTTTTATTTTGTTACTCATATTTTCTCCTTGCATTTTTTATTGTCTCATAATAATTATTTTACCATAACTACTATTTTATTTTCTATACTTATTTAAAGCTTCTTTTTCTTCTTTACTTACTCTATATGAATCATGTATTTTGCTAATTGATTTGTTTTGTGTAAACTTGTTTAATTTGTTCTCCTTTAAAAAAGCTTTTGTTTCTTTAGGGAACATTGTATACATCTCGCATATCAACCAAGCTTCCGCCATATTTATATAGAATTTATCGCTGTTAATTTTATTTAAAGTACTAAATATTATTTCTAAATTTTCTTTACTTATAAAGTGATTTAAAATGATGACCAATCCTACTCTTGATATAAATTCTTTACTATTTAAACTCATTTCAATTGCTTCTTTAAAATATTTTTCTTCGTATTTTTCTACTATTTTTAAAGAACTACAAAAGCTATCACATAAAGCCCAATTATCGATTTTTTTTATGAACTTCTTATAATTTTTATAAAATATTTTTTCATCTTTTATATGAGAAATAACTAATCCTTGAATCATTACTTCTTCATAATATTTTTCTTGAGCTATCTTTAAAAAACCTTCAATATCACCTTTAGCAATTATCTTTGCAATATTACGCATAATTGGTACTCGGATTCCTATAAATTCATACTTTGAATTTAATACAAGTGAAGTATGGAATTCTTTGTATTCTAAATCTTGTATACTTTTTAAATAAGTTATAAATGTTTTATAAGTTTTTTCTGTCCATTCTTTAGGACATTCAAATTGATCACTCATTTTCACTCCATTTGTATTATTCTTAATAAATTGTTTTATCTTCTTTTTCTTTAAATTTATTAAATGTTTCTATTGTTTCTTCTCTATCCATAGTTGCTAATTCTAGAACATTATTATCATTTTCGTTCTCTGATAATTTTTTAATATAACTATAAATAAAGTCATCTCTAAATCCAATATCTGCTGCATCTTCTTTTGTATTGCCATAATAAACTTTCTTAATATTTGACCAAATTATTGCTGATAAACACATTGGACATGGATAACAAGAAGTATATAATTCACATCCACTTAAGTCATATGAATTAATGTTTTTACATGCATCTCTTATTGCCATTACTTCAGCATGAGCTGTTGGATCATTGTTACATAAAACATGATTTGATCCTCTTCCTATTATTTTTCCATCTTTTACAACGCAAGCGCCAAAAGGACCTCCTGCATTTGTTTCTAAGTTTTCTTCTGCTAGCTCTTTAGCTATTTTCATAATTTCATTCATTTGTAATCTCCCTATAAATTTATTATAGCAAATAATATTTGAAACTAAATTCTTCTAATTATAAAAAAAGATTCTAACTAGTAATAGTTAGAATCTTTGATGTCTGGTAGCGATGAGTGGATTCGAACCGCTGACCGATCGGGTATGAACCGATTGCTCTAGCCAACTGAGCTACATCGCCATAAATTTGACAAGGTTTATTATACTAGAAATAACTCACCTTGTCAATTATATTATTAATTTTATTTAGTCTTATTTTTAGACTATTACATTTTCATATTAATCTGTTTTATAAGATCTTATATTTGCCTTTTAGTACTATTTTTCAGCTTTTTCTGATTTTAATAAATCTCTAATTTCTTCTAATAGTTTTGTTTCATCACTTTTAACAACTTCTGCAACTTCTTCTGTTGTTTGTTTCTTTCTCATCTTGTTACCAATTGATGTTACAATTTTTAATGATAAGAATAATATAAGTGCTACTAATAAGAAATCAACTACATTTTGGATAAATGCACCATATGTAATTACTGTTTCACCAATCTTTGCATTTAGACTTGTGAAATTAACGTTTCCAATTAAAGCTCCAATAAGTGGCATGATAATATCATTTACAAGAGATGTAACAATTTTAGAGAAAGCACCACCAACGATAACGCCGACAGCCATGTCTAAAACATTTCCTCTCATTATAAATTCTTTAAATTCAGTTAGCATTCCTTTGCTTGCTTCTTTCATTTTTTCTTTCTTAGCTTTTAATTCTTCTTTTGATAATTTTTCACCTTTTCCCATAATCTTTCTCCTTTTTATTTATATTAATTTTACAGTTTGATCTAGTGGAACTTTTTGTTTAGTAGGTATTCCTATAATTTCAAATTTTGAAGTAGAATTTCCAAATTGAATTTCAATTATATCTCCAACTTTTACTTCATAACTAGGCTTTACTACTCTTCCATTTGCCTTAATTCTGCCATTATCTGCTGCTTCATTTGCTACAGTTCTTCTTTTGATTATTTGTGTAACCTTTAAAAATTTATCTATTCTCATGTGTTTTTCCTTTCAAAAGTAGCTTTATAATATCACCTTTTTAATTAAATTTCTACTAATTTATTTAGGTAAGTTGAATATATTACTTTTTGAGCTACCTTTCTATGTGTTGATTTTTCAATGGCTATTTTATACATATTTAGTTGATTACTGTATCGTTCTTTTAAAACCTTTTCATCAACATTATGATCAGTCTTATAATCTACCAAAATTAAATCTCCATCTTTATCAATATAATATAGGTCGATAACACCTTGAATTAATATCTTTTCACCAGTTCCTTCATAATCTATATTCATATAAAACGGTGTTTCTTTATGAATTTCTTTTGCTTCTTTTAATGCTTTAAATAAATCTGATTCAATATAGTTTTCTATTATCTTTTTATCTTTAATCAAATATTCTTTTTCAAACTCTTTTAATTTTAATTTTTCAATCAATCTTTCTATATCTTCATCTTCTATTTTTTCTAAAGCTTTGTGTATCAATGTTCCTTTATGTGCTGATGTAAGTTCTTCTTCCTTATCAATTTTTAATTCATCAAATGTTTGGAAGGTGTTTTCGTTGAAACTTTCTTGCTCATCATTTAGTGAATCTAATAATACAACTTCGCTATCTTCAAATTTTAAATTGCTATTTTTTAATGCAGTAACAGAAGTCTTACTTTGTAAATCAATTCTAACTTTATCTTTATATTCCCATTTTAGTAATTCATCAATTTGTTGATATTTTGCTTTATCTAAGTTTACTTCTAGTTTTCTTAAATCAATTTTATTAATATCTTCATCACTTGCTGGCCTTTCAATGTCTTCACGAGAAACAAAGTTTATTTTCAAGTTTAGTTTATCAGTTGCTTGATTTACTAGCTCAATCCAGTCTATATATCTTGCATATTTGCTAACTATTTTACTTGATAATTTCTCATGCTTGTTAAATCCAAAGAATTTTTTAATTTCTTCGCCTTTTTTATTGTATTTTTCTTCAGCTTTTTTGTCTGATCCAATGATTAGTAGTTTTTCTTTTGCTCTTGTTAAAGCAACATATAGAAGTCTCATTTCTTCTGAAACCATTTCATTTCTAGCTTTTATATTTATTGCTTCTTTTGCAAGAGTTGGATATCTTGTGTATTCATTTATAAAATCAACACCTAATCCTAAATCTTGATTTAAAATAACTTTATTTGATAAATCTGTTAGATTAAATTGTTTTCCTACACCACATAAAAATACAACGGGAAATTCTAGACCTTTACTTTTGTGAATACTCATAATTCTTACTACGTCTTCATTTTCGCCTATAATTTTTGCTGCTCCAATTGTGTTTTTAGGCTTGCTAGCTACTCTTTCTATAAAAGTTATAAAATTAAATAATCCTTTAAAACTAATGCTTTCATATTCTTTTGCTTTTTCAAATAACTTTCTTAAATTTGCTTGTCTGATTTTTCCGTTTGGCATCATTCTTACATAATGATAATAACCTGTTTTAACATAGATATACCAAATTAATTCATCAAGTGGCATTACTTTTTCTTTTTTTCTTAAGTCATCAATCAAATTTAAAAAGTCTCTTATTTTTTCAAATAATCTAACTTCAATTAAATCTAAATCTTTGTGATTTATATCTGCTGGATTAAGTTCTACATAAGCTTTTTGAAGTGCATAATAAAAATTGTTTTCTCTATCAAATAATCTAATATCTACTAAATCATTGTCATTAAATCCTCCAATTGGTGAACGCATTGCTGTAATTAATTGAATATCTTGAAGTGGATTATCAATTACATTTAATAATGACAAGATTGTATCTATTTCTATTGTATGTAAATAATCTGAACCAACATCTGTAAAAACAGGAATATTTGATTCAATCATTTCTTTTTCAAAAATAGGTGCCATTGTTGATGGGCTTCTCATCAATATACACATATCTCTATATTGAACACCTTGATCATGAAGCTCTTTTATTTTGGTACAAAGTAAATCTGCTTCAAGTGTTGACCATTCAACAACTTCCTCTTCTATTTCATTTTCTTCTTCATCTTCGTTTTCAATGTTCAAATCATTTTCTTCATCTTTCCATATATCTTGAGTGGGTTCTTTTTTATTCTTTTCTATTACATACATTTCTGTTGAAACATCAAAACTAGGTTCTTCATAGTTTGCACCATAGTTTAGATATTCTTCTTCTGTGTAATCCATCTCTCCTAAATCTTTGCTCATAATAAATTGGAATATTGTGTTTGTGAAATCTAGAATTTGTTTTCTACTTCTAAAGTTCTTATATAATTGAACTTTAGATGGATTGTTTAGATTTGTTTCACCTTGAATTGCTAAATCGTATTTTTCATATTTTTCTTGGAATAATTCAGGACGTGCTTCTCTAAATCTATAAATACTTTGTTTAACATCTCCAACCATAAAGATATTATGACCATTGCTTACACTGCTTAAAATGCTTTCTTGAATTAAGTTTGAATCTTGATATTCATCTACTAAAATTTCATTGAATGAATATTTTTTTGCTATTTCAGTTTTTTCACCATTTTCATCAATTAATAAATTTAATGCGATGTGCTCAATATCATTAAAGTCAATTATATTCTTTTCCATTTTTCTTCTATTGTATTCTTTTTCAAAATCATACAATAGATTTCTTAAAGCAATTAAAGTTGGATACATTTCTCTTATATCATCGATTGCTTGTCTTGAATCAAATTTAAAATACTTTTCAGTTATATTTTTAATTTTTTTCTTAATGATATCTCTATCTTCTTTTGCTCTATTTTTTATTTCAATTTCTTCATCATTTAAACCTCTTTTTGAAGAACTCCATGTTTGAAAACTCTTATTGATAGCATTTGCTGTTTTGTATGCTTCATCCCAAGTTGATATATTAAAACTTTCAATCATTTTTATATCTTCATCTACTGTAGATATCCATGGTGCCAAATTTGTATAGTCTTTAATACGGTCTCTGATTTGATTAGCATTTATTGCTTCTGTTTCAAATTTTTCTTTACTATATTTTAGTATACTTTCACCCCAAGGTGTTTCACTAAATTCTTCAACATTTTTTAGTTCAAACTTATTAATTGCTTCTTCTAACCATTTATGTGGAAATGGTACTGAAGATGTAAAACTATAAATTTCATCTATTAAATCTTTTAAAGGTGTATCATCTTTATAATTTGTATATTTTTCAAGTAAGCTTAAAAAAGTTTTATCTTTTGCTTCATATTTATCTTCAAAAACTTTTTCCATTGCTTCTTGTTTAATGATTTCATTTTCACTATCATCAGCAATTCTAAAATTGGCTGATAAGTTAGTTTCAAAGAAATTATTTCTAATTACATCCAAACAAAAAGAATGGATAGTTGATATATGAGCACGATTAATCAAGCTAATTTGTTTTTGAAGGTTTTCATTATCAGGGTCTTCATCTAATTTTTTGTATAATGCTTTTAGAAGTCTTTCTTTCATTTCACTTGCTGCAGCATTAGTAAATGTAACAACTAAAAGGTCATCCACGTTTACATTATCATTTAAAATTTTTCTTACAATTCTTTCAATTAATACTGTTGTTTTACCGCTACCGGCAGCAGCACTAACTAAAAAATTTGCACCCTTATCTTCAATTGCTTGAATTTGTTCGTCAGTCCATTTTTTTTCATTAGCCTGACTTTGCTCTTTTGTCTTATCCATTCTACTTTCCAGTCCTATAAATTTTTATATTTATTTTCCGAAAACTTGATGATTTTCTATTTGATTACCATTTAAATAATCTCTAACAGACATTCTTTTTGAATTTTCTGCTTGAACTTCTTGAATTAATATTGTTTTTTCACCTGTTTGAACTAATATTCCTTCTGGTGTAATATCAAGAATTTCACCAGGTGTCATTGAATATTTTTCAGCAGTTACACGTGTATATGTTTTCCAAATTTTTAATTTTTTTCCATTTAAGAATGTATATGCTCCCATAATTGGATCAAGTCCTCTAACTAAGTTGTGAATTTCATTTGCTGTTTTGTTCCAATCTATTAAAGCCATTTCTTTATTTAACATTGGTGCTAATGTATAATCATCACCTTGTCTCTTTATTCCTATTGCAGATTTTAATTGATTAACATTTTCTATAACTCTTGTTTCAGTTACTGATCTTATTTTATCAATTGTTTCAATTAAAAGATTTGCTCCTAGTTTAGACATTCTCTTCCAAAGTTGTCCTGTTGTTTCTTCATAATCTATTGGTGTTTCAACTCTAAGAATCATGTCTCCTGTATCCATTCCTGCATCCATAAACATTGTTGTTATTCCTGTTGTATGGTCTCCGTTTAAAACAGCCCATTGAATTGGTGCAGCGCCTCTGTATTTTGGAAGTAATGATCCATGAACATTTACACATCCATATCTTGGAATATCAAGTAATTCTTGTGGAAGTATTTTTCCATATGCAACAACTACTATTAATTCTGGATTCATTTCTTTAATTTCATTCATGAATTCTTCATTGTTTTTTATTTTTTCTGGTTGTATTACCTTTAAACCTTTTTCTTCTGCAAAAACTTTTACAGGTGATGGTTCTAATTTCATTCCTCTTCCTGATGGTGAGTCAACTTTAGTTACTACTGCTAAAATATTGTGTCCTGCATCATATAATGCTTCTAAAGATTCTACAGCAAAATCAGGTGTTCCCATAAATAATATATTCATAATTATCTCCTATCTTTTCTTAAGTATTTTTATCTATTGATTTAAATTAATTATCTAGTTGTTGTTCTATATATAGTCGTTCTACATATTTAAAATTATTTAATTATTGATCTAAATATTCTAATGTTCCTGGCTCCATTAAATCAACAAATAAAGTTCCGTCTAAATGATTTATTTCATGGCATAAGCATTGTGCTAATAAATCTTCTCCTTGAATAGTAATTTCTTTTCCGTTTTCATCTAATGCTTTAACAGTTACTTTTTTAGGTCTTCTTACCATAGCAAATTTGTTAGGAAAACTTAAACATCCTTCTTGGCATTCATGTGTTTCTCTAGATTCTTTTACTATTACTGGATTAACTAGTTTTAATGGTTTATGTTCATCATCATACCAAACATCAACTGTTACTAGTCTTTTTAAAATTCCGACTTGAACAGCTGAAAGTCCTACTCCATTGCTGGCATGCATTGTTTCAACCATATCATCTAAAAGTTCTCTAATTCTATCATCTACGATTTCAACTTCTCTTGATTTTTTTCTAAGAATTTCATCCCCTTCAAATCTTAAATTTCTAATTGCCATTTTTTACTCCTTTATACATATCTTGTACATATTTTATAACATATTATTTGGATTTAACTCTATAGCTAGTCTTGCTGTTAAAACCTTCATATTATAAAAGGTTTCTAGAGCTCCATTCATTAAATCATTAATTTTCTCATCATATTTGCATTTTACTATCATTCTCATTCTATACCTATCTTTAATTTTATCAATTGGTGATGGCACAGGAGAATATAATAAAACTCCAAATTTTTCATTTATAACTCTGTCTTTTAAATAAGCATGTAGCGTATTAGCTACTTTTATTAGTTCATTCTTGCTTTTTGAAGACATTTCAGCTACGATTATATCACAGAAAGGTGGGTATTTCAACGACTTGCGGACTTCAAGCTCTGTGTCAAAAAATTCTTCATAATTCTGAGTTTTTGCTAATTCTATTGCATAATGTTCTGGATTATATGTTTGAACAATTACTCGTCCTGCTATTTCTCCTCTTCCTGCTCTACCTGCAACTTGAGTTAGAGTTTGGAAAGTTCTCTCTGATGCTCTAAAATCTTCAAAGTTTAATTCTGTATCAGCAGCAACAACTCCTACTAAAGTTACATTTGGAAAATCATGGCCTTTAACAACCATTTGTGTTCCTATTAAAATATTTATGTTTTCATCTTTAAATTTTTTAAGAATTTCTTCGTGTGAATTCTTTTTCGAAACTGTATCTGAATCCATTCTTATTGTAGTTGAATTTGGAAATAAACTTTTTATTTCTTCTTCAAGCTTTTGAGTTCCTGCTCCGAATGTTCTAATGTTTTTACTATGACAATTTGGACATTCATTTACCATTTCTCTTTCGTTTCCACAATAATGGCATTTCAATTTGTTTTCATATTTATGATATGTAAGAGTTATATTGCATCTGTCACATTTAATTGTTTCACCACAATCTCTGCACATAATAAATGAAGCAAATCCTCTTCTATTTAAAAACAAAATTGTTTGTTGATTATTATCTAAATTACTTTGTATTTCATCTCTTAGTTTTTCACTAATCATTGATTTATTGCCATTAGCTAATTCATCTCTTAAATCCACAATATCAACAGTTGGAAGTGTGGATTTGTTTGCTCTATTTCTAATTGTTAATAATTTTATTTCATCTTGTTTTGCTTTGTAAAAACTTTTCATACTAGGTGTTGCACTGCCTAAAACAAGTGGTACACCAACTTTATCTTTTATATATTCTGCAATTTCAATTGCATTATATCTTGGATTACTTTCAGATTCATATGATTCATCATGTTCTTCGTCAATTACTATTAATCCTAAATTTTGTACTGGTGCAAAAATTGCTGATCTTGCTCCTATTATAATTTTTGCTTTTCCTTCTTTGATTTTCATCCATTGGTCAAATCTCTCTCCAATAGATAATTTGCTATGAAGTACTGCAATGTTTTCTTCACCAAATCTTGCAATAAATCTATCAACTGTTTGTGGAGTTAACGAGATTTCTGGAACAAGCATAATACTTGATTTTCCTCTTTCTAGTGCTTTGCTAATAAGTTGTAAATAAATTTCTGTTTTTCCGCTTCCTGTAACTCCAAAAATTAAATATTCATTTGCTGTATTTAAATTTTTACTTATCTCATTAAAAACTTTTTGTTGTTCATCTGTTAATTTATAATTTTGGGTTTTTTGATTGACTTTATGTATAAATGGATTTCTTTCAACTTTTGTTGGAACTTTTTCAATGAATCCTTTCTTTTGAAGTGCTGTAACTACAGCTGGTGTGGCATCTGTAAAAAGTTCTATATCTTGCATACTTGAATTATCATTATTTAATAAAAACTCTAATACATCGATTTGTTTTTGAGATTTTATTTCTTTACTTTCAATTGCTTCTTCAATTTCTTCTCTGGTCTTAGCAAGAGAAATACAATTTATTTTCTTTTCTTTTATTCTATTATCTATGTTTTTATTTGTTCTTCCTGGTGGAAGCATTAGTCTTAAGCAATCAGCTATATTGCAGAAATATCTATGAGCCATAAATTTAGATAATTCTAAATAATCATCAGCAATTTGCTCTTCTTGTAATCCTGAAATAGGTTTAATTTTAAATTCAGATTTTTCTTTAATATTTACAACAATACCTTCTGCTAATACTTTTTGATTTCCAAAAGGCACAAAAACTCTGCTCCCAACTTTTATTTCTAAATCAGTTGGGATTTCATAATCAAAAGTTTTATTTAATGTTTTTACACTTGTGTCTATAATAACTTCTGCTACCAAAGTTTTCTCCTTTATTATTTGTTTATTTCATAAGTTTTAACTATATTTTTTTATTTCACATGCTCTGACTCTATTGTTTATTTTAACTCTTTTATTTGTTTTGCATTTCATATGCTTTAACTGTATTTTCCATAAGAGTTGCTACTGTCATTGGTCCAACTCCTCCTGGTGATGGTGTAATATATGATGCAATATTTTTTACATTATCAAAATCAACATCACCGCAAAGTGTTCCATCTTCTTTTCTACTAACTCCTACATCTATTACTACAGCTCCTTCTTTTACCATATCTGCTCTAACCATATTGCGATGTCCTGTAGCTGAAATAATAATATCTGCTTGTTTCACTTCTTCTTCTATATTAATTGTTTTTGTATGACATGTAGTAACTGTACAATTTTTACTTAATAATAGTTGTGCCATTGGCTTTCCTACTATATTACTTCTTCCTATTATAACTGCTTTTTTTCCTGCTAATTCGATGTTGTATTTTTCAAACATTTTCATTATTCCATATGGTGTACATGGAATAAATGTTGGCTTTCCAATACTTAGCCATCCAACGTTTACCGGATTAAAACCATCTACATCTTTTTCTGGTTTAATGCATTCCGCAGCTTTATAGTAATCAATAGTTTGAGGTAATGGATATTGAAGTAAAATTCCATTTACTGCTTTATCGTTATTTAATTTCTTAATTAATTTTATTAATTCTTCTTGTGTTGAAGAAGTTGTTAAAACATGTTCTTCATATTCGATTCCAACCTCTTGGCATGCTTTACTTTTAATTTTTACATATACTTTTGAAGCTTCATCATCTCCACATAAAATAACTGCAAGCTTTGGTTTTGTTTTAAATAATTTTACTTTTTCGGCTAATCCTGTTCTTATTTCTTTAGCTAATTCTCTTCCATCAATTAAAACCATTTTTATCTCCTCACTTAGTTTTACTACACCCTTTTTATATCATATTTATCTTGAAAATAGAAGAAAATACAATATATTCCTTCTATTAAATTATTATTTCAATGTTGTAACATTTATTGTTATTATCTTTTTTGATTGATATACTTTTTAGGTATTATAATTTAATATTAAAAGGAGATTTATTTTATGAAAAAGACATTAAGAATTATCACTCTTATTGTTCTTGTAGTAATGATTTTCTCTGCTTTTTCAGTAGCATTTGCTTCACCTGTTGCTAAGGCTGAAGCTACAATGTCTCTAGTTAAAGAAGAAATTGCTTCAGGAACATTTGGTGAAAACAACTATGGTGCTTACAGAAAAGAAAAGGTTAACTTTGATGCAGCAAAGAAATTGATTGATATCAAATTAACTGTAACAAATAATGCACCAGAACCAAAATCACACGAGGAAGAAATTCCTGCTGATGTTCCAGGAGAAATTGTTTACTTAATTGATATTTCTAGATCAATGAGTGTTAATGAAGTAACAATTAATGGTCAAACAACTACAAGAAAAGCTGCAGTTTTAAATGCTGCTAAGATTTTAACTGATAAGTTATTTGCTCAAAACAAAGATTTAAAAGTTGGTGTTGTTGGTTATTCAACTACAACTCAAGTTTTAAATCCTGACAAACGTGGAACACTTGATGATGCTGTTATCTTTACAGAAAATTTAGTTACAACTAAAGATGCTGTAAACTCTGTATTTGATACAGTTGCAACAACAGTAAAAGGTGATACTACAGATATTCAAATGGGATTAAGAGCTGCTCAATCTTTATTTACAGATTCAACAACAGCTAAAAAATATATTGTTTTATTAACAGATGGTATTCCAAATGTTGCTGAAGGAATTATTCCTACAGTAAAATCTGATGGAACAGGATTTGAAAGCGCATATGATATGGATGTTTTCAATCCAACAAAAAACGAAGTTAAAGGCTTAAAATCAAAAGGAATTAATTTAGTTTCTATTTTAATTAATATGTTAGATATTGAATTACCTATTTCTACTATGACTCCTGCTGAAATGCAAACAATGTATGAAGCTATTGGAAGAAATATTAGTGAAGCTGGTGAAAAGCCAACATATTTAGATGTTTCTAAATTTATATTTGGTACAGAATCAAAACCAACTACTGGTACTGTATACTACATACCAACAGATAATGATATTTACAAATATATAACAGAATCTGTTTATGATTCACTTATAGGAGATCCTATTAAGAAAACAGTAATTGATGTTCCTGAATATAATTTAACTGATATTGTTTTAAAGGATTATTTCCCAGCAAATATCGTTGCAAACTTTGATAAAGCTGAATTAATTGAAGCTTCTAAAGGAACAGTTTCAGCTAAAATTGATGCTTCAGATAATTCAATTACTTGGACAATTGGTGATTTAAAACCTCAAGAAACAGCAACATATACTTATAGATTAACTTTAAAAGATAAATTTGATAGTTCTATTATTGGAAAAAATCTTCCAACAAATGAAAAAATTACAATTACTTATGAAGAAAATGATAAACCTGGAACTCCTGTAGAAGATACAAGATGCCCTGTTGTTATCTTAGATGTAACACCTAAAAAAGTTATTCCACAAACTGGTGAGAATACATTAGCTTTTGTAGGAATTGCATTATTAGTAATAAGTACAATTGGTACAGTTTCTTACATTAAGTCAAGAAGATAATCATAATTTAAATCTATAAATATAAATAAAAATCAAGTTTTATACTTGAATAAAAATTAAGTTTTATATAAAAAAGAGCAAGTTTTATACTTGCTCTTTTTGTTTGTATTGTTTTAGGCATAATAAAAAGCCCGTATAAAACGGGCTTGAATATTTGAAATAAATTATCTCTTTGAGAATTGTGGTGCTTTTCTTGCTTTTTTAAGACCATATTTCTTTCTCTCTTTTTCACGAGAGTCTCTAGTTAATAATCCAGCTTTCTTTAATAATGATCTGTATTCTTCTCTGTTTGCTTCATTTAAAGCTCTTGCAATTCCATGTCTAACTGCTCCAGCTTGTCCGCTGAATCCACCACCTGTAACTTTAGCATCTACATCAAATTTTCCTAATGTATCTGTAATTGTTAATGGTTGTTTAACTATAACTTTTAATGTTTCTTCACCGAAAAATTCTTCAATATCTTTTCCGTTGATTGTTATTTTTCCTTTTCCTTCTGTTAGTCTAACTCTGGCAATTGAACTTTTTCTTCTTCCTGTTCCTAAGTAAGCATCTTTATTTGATTTAGCCATGTAAGTTTTACCTCCTATTTAATATTAATTCTTTTTATTATAAATCTAATCTAAATTAGAATTCCCATTTTTCTGGTTTTTGTGCTGCTTGATCATGTTCAGCTCCGGCATAAACTTTTAATTTCTTTAATTGTTTAGCACCTAAGCTATTATGTGGTAACATTCCTTTTACTGCAATGTACATTGCTTTTTCAGGATTTTTTTCCATCATAACTGCTGCAGAAACTTCTGTCATGTTTCCAATATATCCAGTAAAATGTGTATATTTCTTTTCATTTAATTTGTTTCCTGTTAAGTTTGCTTTTCCGCAATTAACAATTATAACAAAATCACCAGCATCTGCGTTTGGTGTAAATGTTGGTTTATGTTTTCCTCTTAGTAATCTTGCTGCTTCTGCTGCTACTCTACCTAAAGATTTGTTTTCAGCGTCAATTATATACCATTTTCTTTCAACTTCATTGTTTTTAGCCATATATGTTGTATTATTCATGGTAAAATTTCCTCCCTCATTAAAAATAAAATAATATATATGAAACCTTTTAAAACTACCGGGGAGTGTCTTAAAAGTCATATTACATATCAATCATGCTTTTCTATTTTAATACAATAGTAATAAAAAGTCAATGTTTTTTCAAAAATTGGTTGACTTTTCTCTATTTTCGTAGTATTATTAATAACGTATTAGAAAGAAGCAATCACTGCTCACCTTAACTTGTTAGGAAAAGGTTATAACTTATTTTTTATATTTTAGGTTATATTTGAGTAGTGGATTGGCTTGTGCCAATCTTTTTTTATTGCTTTTTATCTAGTTCAATGAAATGAATTGGAGGTGTTGTCACATAAAACAAGAATTACTTATTAATGGACAAATAAGAGCTAATGAAGTTGAAGTTATCGATGATAACGGTGGAAAACTTGGAGTTATGTCTCTAGAAAAAGCTTTAGATTTAGCTGGTAGTAAAGAATTAGATTTAGTTTTAGTTGCTCCTAATAATGAGCCTAAACTTTGCAAACTTATGAATTATGGTAAATATAAGTTTGAACAAGCTAAAAAAGAAAAAGAAGCTAAGAAAAAACAAAAAGTTACTGAAATTAAAGAAATTAGAATTACTCCAAATACTGATACTCATGATATTGAGTTCAAGACAAAAAATGCTAAAAAGTTTCTTGAAGAAGGCAACAAAGTTAGAATCACAGTTAAGTTTAGAGGACGTGAAATGAGTTATACTAAACTTGGTGAAGAAACAATGAATCAAATTATCGCAGGATTAGATGATATTGCAACTGTTGAAAAAGCTCCTAAAATGGAAGGCAGAAATATGTTTGCAATTGTAGCACCAAAGACTGCTGATAAAAAATAATTTTATATTGTTTATTTGGTTAGCTGAATGTGTTAAACGTTTCGCTACTATAATAATAAATTTCAATAATAATCACCGCTCTTTATTTAAAGACTGGTTTAGATTAAACACTATATTTAAGGAGGATTAATTATGCCAAAGTTAAAAACAAACAAGGCTGCTAAGAAAAGATATAGCTATACAGCTACAGGAAAAGTTAAAAGAACAAAATCAAACAGAAGACATTTATTAGGAAATAAAACAAACAGACAAAAAGCTTCAGGAAGTGTATTAAACGCATATGTTGATAAAACTTCTATGGAACATGTAAAGAATTTATTACCTTATGGAGATTAATTAGAATTTAATTTTATCAATAGAGTTTGATAAACAGAAAGGAGATTTAAAATGGCAAGAGTTAAAACAGCTATTATAACAAGAAAGAAACATAAAAAAATAATTAAAAGAGCAAAAGGATTTTTCGGTGCAAAGCACTACAGATTTAGACAAGCTAAACAACAAGTTATGAAATCTGGAGCATATGCTTATGTAGGAAGAAAAGATAAAAAATCTGATTTCAGAAAATTATGGATTGCAAGAATTAATGCTGCAGCTAGAATGAACAATACAACATACAGCAAATTAATCGCTGGATTAAAAGCTGCTAATGTTACTGTTAATAGAAAAATGTTAGCTGAATTAGCAGTTAATGATGCTAAAGCTTTCACAGAACTTTGCAAAGTTGCTGAAAAAGCTAGCAAATAATTTTGGTTTATCTTTCTAGTTGCTTATGCAATTAGAAAATAAATAATAACTTATAATGTAAAAAAAGATTGATATAAAATCAATCTTTTTTTTATTTGCTTTATTTAATTAAATCTAGTCTTATAATCTAGCTTTATAATTTACTTTCTATATTATAATATTATAATATTTTATACTCGCTATTATTTAGTCAGATCAGCCATCTAATCTTATAGTTCAGCTTTTGGCTCAACTTTTGAAATCATTGGTTGTGTTGTTCCTTCTGTTTGGCTTCCGATTCCTTCAGCTGCTACTTGGATACCAGCATTTATTGAAGAATTTCTTGGTCTTCTTGTTTTCTTAATAAGTGGTGGCATTAGTGACTTGTACTCGTTTCCATCGAAAGCATCTACTTCAACAGTACGTGTCAAAACATCCTTATATTGATAAGAAACACTTCTATCATTTTCGTGATATTTTACAACGAAGATGTTAGGATATGTCTTCTCAATAGTAGCCTCCTTCTCAAATAATTTACTTCTTCCTAAAGATCCTTTTACAATAATCTTTTCGCCAACTCTATTGGCAATATTGCTTTTTAAATTTGAAATATCATTTTGGTAAATCATTTAATCACCCACTTTTCTCTAACGTTGTACTTATAATATCATTTTTTTGGCGTTTTTGCAAAAAAATTATGTTACGTAATCCTTGTGTCCGTAGAGAAATAAGGCATTTCAAGAAATATTACAATAATATTACATTTGTAATTTTTCTTCCATTTTATGTCAACTAATTGGCGTGGTTATTGATACAAAAGAAGAACCCGATTTTATAAAAATCGGGTTCTTTTACTCTTACTGTTTGCATAATATTTTTACGATTCTATATGCTTTTCCAAACTTTTACATTTTTGCTAATCTGATTTTAATATCATTTAACATTTGTGTGTATTTTTCTAATTTTTCTTTTTCTTCATTTACTTTTTCAGCTGGTGCTTTAGCTAAAAATCCTTGATTGTTTAGAATTCCTTGGCTACGTTTTACTTCGCCTTCTAATTTTGCTAATTCTCCTTCAAGTCTCTTCTTTTCTTCTTCTACATCAACTAATTCATTAAATGGCATATATAAATTAATTTCATCTTCTGGTATTGAAACTGCATTTTCATCAATTCCTGTATTATCATTTTGAATTGCAACTTCATTACCAAATGCTAATTTACAAACAAAGCTTTCAGCTTCTTTTAGTTCGGTACCAAACTTACTTGTAACAAATATTAATTTTACTTTTTTGCTTGGATGAACATTCATGTTTGTTCTAATGTTTCTTACTTTAACAATTATATCTTTCATTTTTTCAACGAAATCTATTTCATTCTTGTAATCGCTATCTATTGCTGTTGGCCAGCTTGAAAGCATTAGTTCTCCATCTTTTTCTGTTTTTATATGATTATAAATTTCTGTAGTAACAAATGGCATAAATGGATGTAATAATTTTAATAATGTTCTTAATGCGTATTGTAATGTAATTGAAGTTGCAACTTTTGCTTCTTCATCTTCTCCATTTAATCTTGTTTTGCTCATTTCAATAAACCAGTCACAGAATTCATCCCAAATAAATGAATATAAATTATCTACTGCAATTCCTAAATCGTATTTATCAATATTGGTTGAAATTTCTTCGATTAATTTATTTAACTTTCCAATCATCCATTTATCTTCAATTGTTAAGTTTGCTTTTTCAAAAACAGTGTTCCAATCAATTCCGTTTTCTGTTGAATTTTCTTCAATTAATGAATTGTCTATGTTTTCACATGACATGATAACATATTTTGCAGCATTCCAAATTTTGTTTGCAAAATTTGATGCTTGATCTAGTTTTTCAGGCATATACTTAATATCATTTCCCATTGTTGTTCCTGATAATAATGAGAATCTTAAAGCATCTGCTCCATATTGTTCAACTATATCTAATGGATCAATTCCATTTCCTAATGATTTTGACATCTTTCTTCCTTGGCTATCACGTACTAAACCATGAATAACGATATCGCTGAATGGTTTTTCATCAACACATTCATATGCTGAGAATATCATTCTTGATACCCAGAAAGTAATAATATCATATCCTGTAACTAAAGCGTTTGTTGGATAAAATCTCTTTAAGTCTTCTGCATCTTTGTTTGGCCAACCTAATGTTGAAAATGGCCATAATGCTGAACTGAACCATGTATCAAGTGTATCTTCGTCTTGATGTATATGTTCACTTCCACATTTATCGCATTTTGCAGGTGCTTCTTTAGCAACTATTATATTATCGCAATCTTCACAATAATATGCTGGAATTCTATGTCCCCACCATAATTGTCTTGAGATACACCAATCTCTAATGTTGTACATCCAATTGAAGTATGTTTTTTCATACTTTTTAGGAACAAATTTAACATCGCCATTTTCTACTGCTTTAATTGCTGGCTCTGCCAACTTTTTCATAGCAACAAACCATTGATCAGAAATTCTTGGTTCAATAATATTGTGGCATCTGTAGCAAGTTCCTACATCATGTGTATAATCTTCTATTGAAACTAAGCTTCCAATTTCTTTTAACTTTTCTACAATTGGTTCTCTTGCTTCTATTGATGTCATTCCTTCATATTCAGGAACAATATCGTTCATGATTGAACTATCATCAAATACTTCAATAACTTCTAAGTTGTGTCTCATTCCTGCTTCATAATCATTAGGATCATGTGCTGGAGTTATTTTAACGCAACCTGTACCAAATTCCATATCTACAAATTCATCAGCTATAATTGGAATCTCACGATTAACTATAGGTAATATACATTTTCTTCCGATGATATTTGTATATCTTGTATCTTTTGGATTAACTGCAACTGCTGTATCTCCAAGCATTGTTTCTGGACGAGTTGTAGCAACTTCTACATAATCAGGTATTCCCTTTTCTGTATCATCTTTAACAATTTTATATCTTAGATGCCATAAGTGTGATGGTTGAGAAATATATTCAACCTCTGCATCTGAAATTGTTGTATGACAATTAGGACACCAGTTAATCATTCTTTTGCCTTTATAAATTAAACCTTTATTGTAAAGATTTATAAAGAACTCTAAAACTGCATTTGATAAACCTTCATCTAAAGTAAATCTATTTCTTTCCCAATCGCAAGAACATCCAATTTTTCTTTGTTGTTCTTGAATTGTTCCACCATATAAATGTGTCCAATCCCAAGCTTCTTTTAAGAAACCTTCTCTTCCTAGGTCATCCTTTGTTTTGCCTTCTTTTTTAATTTTATCAACTACTTTTACTTCTGTTGCAATAGCGGCGTGGTCTGTTCCTGGAAGCCATAAAGTATTATATCCTTGCATTCTCTTTGTTCTTATTAAAGCATCTTGGATAGCCCCATCAAGAGCATGTCCCATGTGTAATTTTCCTGTTACGTTTGGAGGTGGCATCACAATTGAATATGATTTTGCTCCCTCTTTATTTCCTGCTTTAAAGCAACCGCTTTCTTCCCATTGTTTATATAAATCTGCTTCGAAATCCTTTGGATTAAATTTATTTTCTATATTTTTCATAATTATTATTCTTTAAAAAGTTTTTTCCTAAGTGCTGCTTGCTTAAAAACTCCTTATTTCACTCCTCTCTATTTTACAAATATTATAAATAGCAGCAAGCTTGCCACGCAGACGAGTGTTCCAATAATTTTAATAACCAAAGTTGATTTGTTTTGGTCTTGTGCTGTAAAGTATTTTTTTGTCAATGTTCTAGACGAAAAAATTAATTGAACGCCTACTGTCATCATAATAATAAAAATAAGACTCATGATAATAACTCCTTCCTTTAAAGTATGTTCTAATTATACTATGTTATCTTTTAAAAAACAAGAAAAAGTATTGATTTATAAGCTTTTAAAGCAAAAAATCAATACGTAATTTAACTTGATTTTTCCACAAAAAAAGCTTTGCTTAGAAGCAAAGCTTTTCATTATTTTTTTATTTTTTAATTGCTAAAATTTTAAATTTAGCAACAGCTCCATTTGGAAGTTTTGCTTCTACTGTTTGGTTTTTCTTAGCACCAATTAAAGCACTTCCAATAGGTGATTCGTTTGAAATTTTGTTTTCTGCAATGTTTACTTCTGTTGAACCTACGATTGTATATACAACATCTTCATTCATGTCTTCATCATGAACTTTAACTGAATTTCCTACTTGAACTGTTTTTGTATCAATTTCTGATTCGTCAATAATTTTAGCATGTCTTAATTTATTTTCTAATTCAATAATTTTATTTTCGTTAATTTCTTGAGCTGACTTTGCTTCATCATATTCTGAATTTTCTGATAAGTCACCATAGCTTAAAGCTATTTTAATTCTTTCAGCAATAGCGCTTCTTTCAGTTGTTTTTAAATTTTCTAATTCTGCCTCTAATTTATCATATCCTTCTTGTGATAAAATTACTTCTTGTTCGTCCATAGTTGTACCTCCTTCATTATTTATGAATGTAATAGATATATTTAAATGAACAACTTAAAAATCTACGTACGTGAAACATTTTAGTATTTTTTGTCCGCCTTGTCAAGAAATTTCATTTATTTTTATATCTATTTATTCTGTTTTATTGGACTTATTTTTTGATTTACCATTGTCCAAATTGATGAACTTTCTCTGCCTGACTCCCAGAATGCAACACCTGCTAAATCATATTTAATAGCTATATCTAACTTATTTGAAAGTGAATCTGTGTCTTCAAGCCACATTTTATATGTATATTCATCCTTTTGATATTCAATGTAATTTTGTTTTTTATTTGAATCCCATTGTTTTTCTACACCTTCTGGAATGATTATGCTGTTCATATTAACCGTTTCTGAACCTACTAGTTTACCGTCTTTTTCTTTCCATAATTTTGCATAGAATGGCATTGCTAATATAATTTTATTTGCTGGGATTCCTTCTTGTCCTAAATATTTTTTAATATTTAATTCTACCCAATCTCCACCAGCTACTGTTCCTGTTGTTCCAGTATTTTCGTCGTATCCGTGGAAAATTATATAATCTGCTACTTTACCTATTGTATTTCTATCATAGCAAAGTGACCATGTATCTGATCCATCTGGTGCTAATGTTTCAACACTAATATTTTTTCCTAAATTGTGAATTCTTGGTGTTAATTCAATAATTAATCTTGAAAACTTGTCTCTATCGGCCTTATACATGTTTTCAAAATCAATATTAATTCCATCTACATTATCTTCTTCTATTTTTTTGATAATATCATCAATTAATTTTGCTCTACTATCAAAATTCTTTAGAATTTCAGACATTTTGTCTATATTATTTAAATATGAATTTGATAGATTTGCCCAAATTTTAATTTTATGGTTATGAGCCCATTCTACATATTGTTTGCCATCTTCATTAACATTTTTAGAGATTGTTCCATCTGATCTTAAGTTATAGAATGATGGTGTTACAATATTGATTCCATCTGAAGTTGATGCTTTTCCATCAGAACTTGTTAATGGGTTGTAGTAATCAAAAAGCATTGAAACCTTGCCTTCTATATTGTTATATTTTGCACTTTCTCTAACTACTGTTCTATATTTTACTGAATTTTCAGGTACATATCCTAAATATCCATTTATAGTTCTTATTTTTGTCCAACCATTAAATGTGACATCTTTATCTGTTGCATTGTTTTGCACTATTGAAACTTTTTCCCCATCTCTTACTGTTGTGACAGTTCTTGAAATTACTGTTGTTCCTGATTTTACATCTTGGTTTCCAGCAATTGTTGCTTCAACATATTTTCTGCTTAATGTGTCTAGTGCTATTGTTTTGTTTTCATCAGTATATAAATAATCTGCATTGTAAATATCGGAAATAAGCAATAATGGTAAATATACTTTATCGCCTTCTTTGATAACTTTTTTATCTATTTTTTGTTTTTTGCCATTTATATACATTTCATCTGAATCAATTGGAATCTTCGCTGTTTTAGTATTTGATGTACAAATTATATTTCCATCTTCTTCTATTATATATTCATCTAAAAAGTTTCTAATATCTTTTATTTCCATGTAAAATTCATTATCCACAGAAATTATTGAACTTTTTAAATCACCTGTTATGTTATTATTATTTACCATTAAATTGGTTCCAGCAATTGTTTGATTTACAAAGTTTGGTGTATACATTAATAATACAATTACAACAGCTAAATATCCCATTGTAATTAGTATTCTCTTAATTGCATGCCCCACTCTTTTTTTGCTGATTTTTGTATAAACTGCATCCATTAAATAAATTTCTCCTTATCAAAAAATATAATAGCATAAAAGTATTAATAAGTAAATTGTTAAAATTTTATATAAAAAGCAAAGAAAACATCTTAAAAAAGATGTTTTCTCATTATTTCTTATATAAAAAATAATCTAAATAATAGATTAAGCATTAACTGCTTTTGAAGAACGTAAGCATTTAGCGCATACATGCATCTTTTTATTTTCGCCATTGATTTCCATTCTTACAGTTCTTAAATTTGGTTTCCATGTTCTTGAAGCTCTTCTAGAAACATGAGAACGTGCAATACTTATTCTATTTCCACTTGCTATTGCTTTTCCGCAAACATCACATTTTGCCATTTTCTATGCACCTCCCTGCTTTTTTTACATGCTAGCCATATAATATTAACATAAAAGCATAATAAAATCAAGCAATTTATATAGTTTTTTTCAAAAATTTGGAGCCCCTATCAAAAGATAGAGACTCCGTTAGGTACTTTCCTATTTAAGAAAATACCACCACCACTGACACATTAAAAAAGATTACATTGTTCCTGATACTTCTATCTTTGCATCTCTAGAACTTACTCTTAAAGGATTTGTCGAAACCATATGCATTTATCCGAACAGCATTTTCACGATCAAGTATGAAGATATCTTTTGGTGATATTTCTCTTTTAACATCGCGTCCAAACTGCTCTTTGGTTTCTGCTTCGCCGTGATTGATTATTAATAACTTTATCTGACTAAATTTAGACAAATAGTCAATTAAATCATTTTCACGGATATGGCCAGAAAATTCATCTGTATATTCTACAGTAGCTTCCTTCCTAACCATTCTGCCATTAAGATAAACATCAGTCCCATTTTCCACTTCTTTTAATCTATCTCCTACAGTACCTTCAGTACAATATCCGCTAAAGTGAATTAAAGCATCTTTCTCTTTAACGTAGTGCTGAATATAGGATGAAGCTATTCCATGTGTTCCCATTCCTGAACTGCAAAGAATAATTTTAGGTTCTTGCGAATCTTTTATTGCTCTCCGCTTTGTTTTTATGTTCCCATCAATAAAATGGAAATTTTCAGGAAGAAACTCTACCATAGATGACTTTATACTCAAGCTTCCATTTAAAAACATCTTTGTGTAAGCTATTGCGAGTTTGCCATCCAGATAAATTGGAATCCTAGGATCTAATAGTTTTTCTTTTTGCATCTCCTTCAGAGTATACAAAACTTCCTGCACTCTGCCTAAACTGAATACAGGTATTATTACATTGCCACCTTTGTTTATCGCTCTAGCTACATTTCGCTTAAATACAGGCTGTCCTAATGTTTTCGTATCACCATATGTACTCTCTGTTATAAGAGTTACAGGTAATTCTCGAATCCATTTTGGAACACTAGTGTCTTCCAAAAACAAATTGTTTTCTTTTAAATCACCAGTAAAGAAAATATTGATATTTTCAAAACCTTCATAGCTAATTTGTACTAAATAAGAAACGGCCCCAATAAGGTGGTTGTTTTGGATTGCAGTAACAGTTACATTTTCATGCGGCTGAAACTGTTCGCCCATGGTTATAGGCTGAAGATGGCTGATGACATTACAAATCTCACTTTCTCCATAAATTGGTTTTTCATTTTTTCCTTCTGCTGCACTCTCTAGTATTCTACCACAATCTTCTAAAGCAAGCGGTAAAAGTTTGCAAGTATCCTGTGATGCATAATACTTCCCAGGATAACCTTTTTTTGCAAGCAATGGCAATCGTCCTGTATGATCAACATGATTATGTGTGACCAGAACAAAAGCTAAATCGTCTGCATAAAATGGTAAAGTTTTATTAAGTTCCTGATACTTTTTTTCATGGTACAATCCACAATCAACCAGAAACTTAAACTTTTCTCCATTTGGTAATCTTACAACACAAAAAATGCAACTTCCAGTAACTTCAGGATGTAAGGCCATAATGTCACAATATAAACAACCATTTTTTTGATTATACCTACCCATATATTCCCTTCTCCTTTCATGTATGTGTCAGCGGTGGTATATCAAAAAACGTAATTAGCATCAATGCTAATTGTATGTAAGTATACCATGAAAAGCCCGTATGCACAATACATACGGGCTTTATTTATTATCTTTTGCTTGATTTATTTGGCTTTACAAAATTTCGTGTGCTGTATCTCTTTGCTGTCTTCTTTTTCATGACTGAATATCCAAATTTTCCAAGTTTTTTACCTAATGCAAAGTAACCTCCATTTGCATAAGCCATTAAATGACATTTTTCTATATCAAAACTTCCTTTATCATCTACATATTTCTCATCTACATCAATTGATAAAACTCTAGCTATAAACATAGTATGTGTTCCTAGATTCTTTGTTTCTTCTACTCTACATTCTATTGATACTGGACTTTCTTTTATTATAGGACATTTTACAAAGTTTGCTTTTTCTTTTGTTAATCCTGTTTCTTTAAATTTATCAATTTCTTTTCCAGATTTAACTCCACAAAAATCAGTTTCATATGTTAAATCTTCTGTTGTTAAATTGATAACAAATTCTTTTGTTTCATTAATCATTGAATATGAATATCTCTCTGGTCTTACTGAAATATAAACCATTGCAGGATTTGTATTTAGTATTCCTGTCCAGGCAACTGTAAAAACATTTGCTTTTTCATATGTTCCTGTTGTAACTAATACTGCTGGAATTGGATATTCAAATGTTCCTGGTTTCCATACTACTCTTCCCATTTTTTATTCTCCTATCTTTAGATAAATATTTTTTACTTTTTTTACAACTGCTTCTGATCCACCTAATTCTTTAACATTTTCTTGCATTGCTATTATTAAGTTTCCATTTTCATCAAATGAATCAAACCAGCCAATTTCGTTGCCATCTTTATCTTCTTGACTTGCTTTTACTTCAGCTGTTCCTGTCTTTCCTGCAATTGTTTTTCCTTCTATTTTGCAAGATGTTGCTGTTCCCTTTTCTACAACTTGAACTAAATCTTGCTTTATTATTTCTGCAATTTCATTTTTAAAGATGTTCTCTTTATAGGTTTCACTTTTGCCATTTGAAAATTCAATATATGGTTTTATCATTGTTCCATTATTAGCAAATGCTGAATAAATTGATGCCATATGAATTGGATTTACTAACATTTGTGCTTGTCCGTATCCGCTATTTGCAAGGTCTGCATCTGTTGTTATTTCACCATATGAAGATTTAGTTGTATCTTGTGCAAAATCAATTGCTTCATTGAAGCCTATTTTATCTAACCAATTTTTAAAATTTTCTTTTTCAATTTTTAGTGCTGCTTTTGCAAAATAGATATTGTCTGAATTTATTAATGCATTTTCTAAATTAGATTTTCCTGAATATGTATGAAGTGTTGTTATATAAAATTCTTTCCATGATGAATCTAATTGCCATCTATTCATACTTTTTCCAAAATCATCATCTTGTGAAAACGAATTACTCATCAATCCAATTGCACCTACTATCGGCTTTATTGATGATCCTGGTGCAAATGTTGCTAAATATCTATTAAACATTGGATTAGTTTTATCTTCTGATATCTTTTTCCAATCTTCATTTGATATTCCTAAACTAAATATATTGGCATCATATGATGGTGTGCTAACTGCTGATAAAATTTCTCCTGTTTTATAATTCATATAAATTACACATCCTTGTGCATTTTTGTATTCATCATAAATTTTTTGTTGCATTTCAACATCAATTGTTAGCTTTACGTCTTGTCCTTTAACTTCGCTCTTTCTAGCTATAGTTTCTATGTTTCTTCCATCTTGATCAATATATATTTCTAGACCTTTTTGTCCTTGTAGTTTTTCATTTAGTGCTAATTCTAATCCTGCTTTTCCTTCTCCATTTTGAACATAACCAATTAAAATTGAGGTTGCTTCTTTATATGGATAATATCTTATGCTTTTTTCATTTAGCATTATTCCTGAAATTTGCAAAAGTTTTTCTTTTAAATCGATTTCTTCTCTTGATATTGTTTTCAATCTTACAAAACTATTGTCTGTTACATAGTCTTTACTCAATTCTTCATTTATATAATCTGTAGATGTCTTTAATAAATTTGAAATTATATTTATGTTTGACTTGTTAAATTTTTCAGGAACAATTCCTACATCGTACGCTGTACTATTTTTGGCTATATATTTATCATTTCTATCTTTTATTTCACCCCTCATTGAAGAAAGAGTTTTTACACGAATTTTTCTATTACTATTTAATGATGGATAAATTAAACTTTCATCCCATACTAATTTATTATCAGATGTTATATCTACTGTTTTTTGAAAACTAATATTTCCAGCTGGAGTTTCCATGCTCATTTTGAAAGTTACTGAATTATTATTGTTAGATGCTGTGTTATTTGTTTCTTCAGTATTATTACTTTCATTCGCTACGTTATTACTGATAATTACTGCACTAATTTTTGAAGCTTCTATTCCTTCATAAATATTTTTTAATCTTGATGTGAAATCTGCTTCGCTCATATCAGTTGAGCACATCGAATATGCTTTTGAGTAATCTTTGTCTGAAATTGCTTTATAATAATCTTTTACTAACTGAGCCCCTTCTGTATTATTTGTATAAATATAAGAACCTATAAAGAAACCGACTGCTAATATAATTAATGGAAGTACTATTCGCCAATTAATTCTGAAACCTTGAGTTTCTTCATCTTTTTGAGTTTTCTTTTTTCTTGTTTTTTGTGCTTGTTGGGTGGATGATCTTGATTGTTGAATAGATGCTTTTCTTTCTGCTTTTTGTCGTTCACGCTCTTTTGCTTTTTTAGCATTCAACTTTTCTAGTTGTTTTTTCATTTCTCTCTTAGAAGTCATTGTTCCTCCTTTCTTATATTTTATTTGATTGAATTTATTTGATAAAAAACTTTATCTCTACATACTTTTAATATTTATTAACTAATTTGATGGAATTTTATCATTACTAAATAAAAAAAGCTAGAATTCAATGAATTCTAGCTTTAAATTACTAATTAATTATTTTGCTTCAAATGGAAGCATAGCAATTGTTCTGCATCTGTTAACTGCAGTTGTAATATCTCTTTGATGTTTAGCGCAAGCACCAGTTGCTCTTCTTGGAAGAATTTTGCCTTTTTCGTTAACAAATTTTCTTAATTGTTCTGGATTTTTGTAATCTAGAACTAAAGCTTTATCTGCACATAAAGGACAAACTTTTTTTCTGATTCTTTTTGCTTTATAATCATCATCATAGTCTTTATTTCTATTGTTTCTTTTATTATTTTTTCTGTCTGCCATTATTTTCTCCTCCTAACTTAAATATAATTAGAATGGTAAATCGTCTCCTGATGAAACTTCAAAATCTGATGAACCATCTTCTACTGGAGCACCGTCTCCAAATGTGCTATCAAAATTATCACCATCTGAATTTTTTCTGCTGTCAGCAAAATATACTTCTTCAACAATTACTTCTGTTGTGTAACGTTTTTGACCTTGTTGATCATCCCAACTTCTTGTTTGGATTCTTCCACAAACGCCCATTTGTTGACCTTTTTTGAAATATTTGCTAACAAATTCTCCAGTTTTAGCCCAAGCAACACAATTTATAAAATCTGCTGTTTGAGTATCTCCTTCTCTAGTAAATCTTCTGTTTACTGCTAAAGTAAAAGATGCTACTAAAGTATTGTTAGATTGTGTATATCTAACTTCTGGATCTTTAGTTAATCTTCCTATTAATTCAACTTTGTTCATATTAGTACCTTACCTTTCTTTAAATAAAGCCCCTGTTTGAATGTAATTATTCTTCTACTTTAATAACCATAAACTTAATGATTTCGTCTGTGATTCTGTAGTTTCTCTCTAATTCAGCGATTAGAGCTGGAGTAGCTTCAAAATTAAATACAACATATGTTCCTTCTGTGCATTTTTTAACTTCATAAGCAAGTTTCTTTTTGCCTAATTCATCTACCTTTGAAACTTTTCCGTTCTTATTAATCATATCTGTAAATGTTGTTTCTAGAGCTTTAACTCCTTCTTCATCTACTTCTGGATTAATAATGACAACGCTTTCATATTTGTTCATTATTTTCACCTCCTCTTGGATAATAGCCTATCAACTAGTGATAAGCAAGGCGTTATTATTCTAACATAAAAACATTCATTTATCAAGTAATATTTGCATTTTAAGCCGATTTTCTATAAGAATTTTGGCAAAAAACAACTTGAAAACATATCTAAAAAATTTAATTAAATATAATTTTAAATAAAACTAGTAAAAGCAAAAAACAACCACTTAAAATTTTTAAGTGGTTGTTTTAATTTTTACATAAATTCTTTTAATTTATTGCTTCTTGATGGATGTCTTAATTTTCTTAAAGCTTTTGCTTCAATTTGTCTAATTCTTTCACGAGTAACATTGAATTGTTTTCCAACTTCTTCAAGTGTTCTTGCTTTTCCATCTTCTAATCCAAATCTTAATTTTAATACTTTAGCTTCTCTTGGAGTTAATGTTTTCATAACTTCTTCAAGTTCTTCTTTAAGCATTGTATATGAAGCTGCATCTTGTGGTGATGGTGAATCTTCATCTTTTATAAAATCTCCTAAGTGAGAATCATTCTCTTCACCAATTGGTGTTTCAAGTGATACTGGATCTTGTGAAATCTTTTGAATTTCAAGAACTTTTTCAACTGGAATTTCCATTTCTGCTGCAATTTCTTCTGGAGTTGGTTCTCTACCATTTTGTTGTAATAAGTGTCTTGAAGTTCTTAATAATTTATTGATTGTTTCTACCATATGAACTGGAATTCTGATTGTTCTGGCTTGGTCTGCAATAGCTCTTGTGATAGCTTGTTTAATCCACCATGTAGCATATGTTGAAAATTTGTATCCTTTCGTATAATCAAATTTTTCAACTGCTTTGATTAATCCCATGTTACCCTCTTGAATTAAATCTAAGAATAACATTCCTCTTCCTACATATCTTTTAGCAATACTTACAACTAATCTTAAGTTAGATTCAATTAACTTAGACTTAGCTTTATTATCACCAGCTTCAATCTTTTTAGCTAATTCTAATTCTTGCTCGTATGTTAATAGAGGTATTTTTCCGATTTCTCTTAGATACATTCTAACAGGATCATCAAGTTTAATTCCATCCATGCTTTCAATATCTAAATCATTTACATCGATTTCTTCAATTTCTTCTAAGTCTTCTGAATCTGGTTCTGTTTCATCAAAGTCATCATTAATAATTGCAATTCCTGCTTTTTCTAAAACAGTAAAACATTTTTCCAAATCATCTGGTGATGAATTTCCAATGAAACTAGCAATTTCAGAATAAGTAATTTTCTTTTTCTTCTTTGCTTTCATTACTAACTTTCTTAATTTTTCATCATCTTTTAATTCTGGAATATCTTTTATATCTAAACCTTCTGCTTGTTTTTGTGCTTCTTTTTCCGCTAATGCCTTTGCTTTTGCTTCCTCTTTTTCTTTTAAAGCTGCTGCTTTTGCTTCTTCTTTCTCTTTTCTAATTCTTTCTCTCTCTTCTGCCTTTGCCTTCATTGCCTCTGCTCTTTCTTTTTCCTTTTGTTTTCTTGCTGCTTCTCTTTCTTTTTCTCTTTGTTTTCTTGCAAGTTCTTTTTCTTTTTCAATTCTTTTTCTTTCAGCTGCTTTTGCCTTTGCTATTTTTAATTTTTCAGCTGCTAATTTCTTAGCTGCTGCTTTCTTAGCTAATTCCTTCTTTTTCTTTTCAGCTGCTTTTTTGGCTGCTAATTTCTTTGCTTCCATTAATTTTTTCTTAGCAGCTAATTTCTTTGCTGCTGCTAATTTAGCTAGTTCTTTCTTTTGCTTTTCAGCTGCCTTTTTTGCTGCTAATTTTTGAGCAGGTGTTAAAGGTTTCTTAACTGCTGTTTTTCCTGTTGTCTTAACAGGTACTTTTTTTGCTGACTTTGCTGGAACCTTTGCTGTATTTTTTTTAGCCACTGATTTTGCAACTGGTTTCTTTGCTGTATTTTTAACAGCATTATTTTTAGAAACTTTTTTAGTTGTTGCATTTTTAGCTGGAACTTTTTTAGCAACAGCTTTCTTTGTTGCTACTTTTGCTGGAACTTTTGATGTAGATTTTTTTGCAACTGGTTTTTTAGCTACATTTTTAGCAGGTACTTTTTTTGCAACCACTTTTTTAGCTGGAGTCTTTGTTACAGTCTTTTTAGCAGATGCTTTTGTTGCAACTACTTTTTTAGCTGGTTTCTTTTCTGTTGTTTTCTTTGCAACTGATTTTTTAACTACAACTTTTTTAGCTGGAGCTTTTGTTGTAGTTTTTACTTTTGCATTTTTTGATGTTACTTTTTTAACAACTTTCTTTTCAACTTTCTTTGCCACTTTTTATTCCCCCTATTTCATTCTAACCAAATCGATTATTATATTATTTAGTTCTTTTTCTAAATTTTCTTTTTCATTCTTATCTAACTCTGGTGATTTAAGTATCTCAATAATCTCATTTCTTCTTGAGATTTTAGCCTCTTTTAAATATGTCTTTTCCACATCTTCAATAGCTTTATCTACATCTGTTATTTCAAAATCATTTGATAAAACTCCAGCTAGATAACTAACCATATCTTGATCTTCAAACCAATTTAAAATATCTTCCATGTTTTGATTTTCTTTTAATTTTTCAAAAATCTTATCTATGATTTCTCTGTTTTTTATATCTAATATATATTCACTTTTTACAACACTAGATATTCGTTTAAATGTTTTTTCAGAATAATTTGTTAATAAGTAAATAAGCATTTTTTCTCTTCTTAAAACATTATCATCAATTTTTGTTTCTTCTTTTTTATTTATTATTACTGAAGTCTTTTCAAGTTTCTTTTTATCCGGTTCTTTATTAGTTAGTTTATTAATTTCGCTTTGAATTGCCTCAGTAGATATTCCGTACGTTTTTCCAATTTTATCTATGTAAACTTCTCTTTCCATTGAGTTATCTACACTTGCTAATGTCTTTGCGATTTCGTTTAAAAATTTAATTTTATCATTTGTATTTTCTAAATCTAATGACTGTTTTAATATTTTTACTTTGAATTCTACAATTGAAATTGCATCTTCCATACACTTAATAAAACGATCCGCACCATATTTTATTACATATTCATCTGGATCTTTTGCATCACTTATTTGTAGAACTCTTATATCAACTCCAAGATTTTTTAATATATCCATACCTCTGAGAATTGCTGTTTGTCCTGCACCATCTGCATCATATCCTAAAATAACTTGTTCAGCATTTCTTCTAAGCAATCTACCTTGTGCATCAGTTAAAGCTGTTCCTAAAGATGCTACAACATTTGTTATTCCACGTTGATATAATGAAATTGCATCCATATAACCTTCAACTATTAAAATCTTTTTAAGCATTCCATTTGAATTTCTCTTAGCAACATTTAGTCCAAATAAATTTCTACCTTTGCTATATACTATATCTTCTGGTGAATTTATATATTTTGGTTTGCTATCATCTAAAACTCTTCCTCCAAAAGCAATATATCTATTTCTAACATCTTGAATTGGAATCATTAATCTGTTTTTGAATTTATCATAATAAATTCCTTTTTCATTTCTTCCAACTAAGTTTGATGCAAGCATTGCTTCACTTGAAAAACCTTTTTGTTTTAAATGATTAAACAATTCATTGTTCATTGGAGCATATCCAATTAAAAATGCTTTTAATGTATTATTTCCAAGCTTACGTTTTTTTACATATTCTTGAGCAACTTTTGATGTTGGTTTATACAATGTTTCATGATAAAAAATCGCAGCTGCTTCATTTACCTTATATACTTCATTTTTTAATTGAACTTGTTTTTCGTCTTCATCGCCGCTATTTTTAGGAAGTTCAATATTTGCTCTTTCAGCTAAAACTTGTACTGCTTCTACAAATGAAATATTTTCTGCATTCATTAAGAAGTGAAAAACATTTCCACCCTTTCCACATCCAAAGCATTTAAATATTTGTTTATCTGGAGAAACAGAAAAAGAAGGTGATTTCTCATTATGAAATGGACACAATCCAAAGAAATTTCTTCCTTTGCGTTTTAGAGTAACATATTGAGAAATTATATCTACTATATCGTTTCTACTTCTTACTTCTTCTAATAGCTCATCGCTATAGTGTGCCATCTACGCCTCCCTTTCTAAAAATTTTTATAATATTTTATTTTTATTATTCTATTTTTTATTCTTTTATTCTATTGTATATTTCATTTTTTGCCTTTGCTTTTTTCTTCAAAAATGCATACAATATAATATTCAACAAAACTTATAAAAACCCTTTATTTTTTCAATTTTTTTTAATTTTTATTAAAGATTTTTACAAAAAAAGAGAAATTTTGAATCAACCTATAAAATTAATTCAAAACTTCTCTTTTTATAATCTCATTCACTAATTTTTATTGCTATCAAATGGGATGAATTTGCTAATTGCATTTTGTTTCAAATCGATTTTAGCTTCTGTTGGAATTCTGAATTCTTTGTAGCTCATTTCGATTTTATTATCTACTAATTGTTCAATTTCATCCTTAGATGCTTGTCCTGCAAGAACTAATTCGCTTACTAAAATAACTTTAGCATTACTTAGCATCTTTTTCTCACCTGTTGAAAGTGTACCTTTTTCCTTTTGTTTAAAGCTTAAATTACGTACAACGTCAGCAACCTCATAGATATCTCCAGACTTCATCTTATCTAGATTGTCTCTATATCTTTTGTTCCAGTTTTGAGACATCTCTGTCTCATCTTGTTCTAATACTTTTAACACCTTTGTAGCACCAGCGCTATCAATAATAGTTCTAACTCCCATTGATTCAGCTTTAGCTGTTGGAACCATAACTTTAACCTCTCCAGGCATGTTAATGATGTAGTATTGCATCTTTGTTCCTAATACTTCTTTTTCTTCGATTGAATCAATTGTTCCGGCACCATGCATTGGGTAAACAATATTATCTCCTACTTTAAACATCTAGTTGTCTCCTTCCCTATGTTACAGGTATAAATCGCCTTTTTTTAACATAGTTCGATTATAACATATTTTCCCCTTCAAGTAAAGAAATTATATAAAATATTTTTTATTCATTGCTTTGAAAAGGTTCATTTTTCTATCTTACAAAGATTTTGATTTTTAAAAGTAAAAAAGTGAGTTAATCATTTTTTAATGATTAGCCCACTTTTTTGTCAAGATTACATTTTTGTATTATTTCGTTATCTTATTTTATTTATCGGTTGAGCCAAAACCACCCATTCTTTTTCCCTCAGCAGCATCACCATCACAAATTAAATATTTAGTAAATACTACTTGTCCAATAGTGTCTCCTTTTTTTACTTCTATATCATGATCACTGCAATTAAAATATGGAAAGTAGAAATGACCATCATTATCTGGATTTTCATAATAATCACTATCAATTAATCCTACACTATTTGCTAAAATAAATCCTTTTTTAGGTCCACTACTTCTGTTTAATAATAAATAACATTCATCATCCATGCAATAAGCTTTTAGACCTGTTGGTACTAATGTTGGCTTAGCTCCTGGAGTAAATTTAGGAATAATGATATCTTCTGCAGCTTCAACATCATATCCTGCAGAATGTGCTGTTTTTCTAACTGGTATATTTATTCCTTTATTTTCCCATCCTTTTGCAATTTCAAAACCTCTTGCTCTTTCCATATTGTGTTTTCCTTTCTTATTTTTTTAATTCTTTTTCAGCTTCTTTATAGTCTGGCATAAATGATTCTACCATATTCCAGAATTTTTTAGAATGATTCATATATTTTAAATGGCATAATTCATGGATTACAATATATTCTAATGCATGTCTACTATACATTATTAAATCTTGGTTGATAGTTATTTTCTTATTTGAAGAACAACTTCCCCATTCTGATTTTACTTTTCTAATTCTATATTCATCTGGTGCTAATCCAACTACTTTAGTTAGTTTTTTCATTGTAATGTCTACTTCTTTTTTTGCAATCATATTATACATTTTATCAATCATTTTTTTGATTAATTCAGCATTGTTTCTTTCAGCATAGTCTAAAGGAAGAATTATATTGATCATACCATTTTCGACTTTAAGTTTAGCATTATTTATATTTTGGAAATAAATATTTAAATAATAGTTTTTTCCTAATATTTGATATTTTTCTCCATCTGTATATGTTTTTGCTTTTCTTGGTGAATTTTGATATTCTTCAAGTTTTTCAATTATCCATCTTCTTTTTTGTTCTATAACTTCTTGAATTTGGTTACTGGTTACATACCAAGGAGCTTTTACTACAACCTCACCATTTTGAATAGAGATATATAAGTTTTTAACTTTTGCCTTGCATACTGTATAAGCTATTGTTTTATTTTTATATTGTATTTTTTTCATTTTTTATCTCCTTCCAAAATGTTTTTTATCAAAAAATTATTGTTTATTTTTTTACTGAACTTCTGTTCGTTTTTAGTATACTAATTCTCCTTGTGTTTGTCAACACTTTTTTCAATTTTTTTATTTTATTTTTTCTTAGCCTATAGTCCTTGTAATTACGTGTTTTAGGCACTTTTAATTCTTTGAAAGTATTGTTTTTATTTGCGAATATTTGTTTGCTTTTTGTCTGTCTTTTTATTAATAATAGTTACATGAATTTTAGTTTAGAAAATAAACATTTTTTTATAAAAATTTTAATTTTTTGATACCAAAAATTATACGTTTTGTTTTTCCTTTATGCAATATTTTTTTATTTTGTTATATACAAAAAAGGAACAAATTAATCTAAATTTGTTCCTTTTATATTATACTTTTTTACTAATATATATTATTAGTGTTTTTTCGGTTTATATTTTCTTATTTTTTTTCTTATATTATTTTAGTTTTAATTTTAATTAAAATCCTAATCCCTATTATAATCTTAATTTAATTTTATTCTTATTTTTATTCTTATTTTTAATCTTTATTTACTTTTTTATCAGATTCAGTTTCTATTGTTTCTTCTTTTTTAGGTTCTTTAATCCAATTTTTGCCGTCTACTATTCTTGCTACCATCATTGATGAAACAGTATCACCAACAACGTTTAGCATTGTAGCTGGTGGATCAATAATTGTTGCAACTACTGTTAATAGTGGAAGTGCTGCAACTGGAAAACCTAACATTGTAATAATTAACATTTCTGAAATTGTTCCTCCACCAATTGGTACTCCTGTTATTAAAAGATTTGCTAATAAAGCAACTCCAAGTATTTGCCAGAAGTTAAAGCTTGTTCCAAAAATGCAAACTAGAAACATTATCTTAAATACACTACCTATAATTGAACCATCTTTATGAAAACTGCATCCTATAGGAATTGTTGTATCTGCTACATCTTCAGGTACTCCAATTTTCTTGGCTGCATCTGTATTTGCTGGAATTGATGCTGCGCTTGAACATGTTGCTAAAGATGTAAATGTTGGTGCTGCAGCATTTTTCCAGAATTTTTTTATGCCAAGTTTTCCGCCTCCAATAAATGCATAAATTGTATACATTATAAAATAGAAAGCTACGCATACTACTGTATATATTAAGAAAGTTTTTAAATATCCTACAGCAATTGATGCTCCGAATGTTCCTATTAAATATGCAAAATAGCATGCAAGACCTATTGGTGCATAATACATAATAATTTTAATAATATTTTGAACTACTTCATTAGCAGATTCCAAAACTTTTAAGAATGCCTCTCCTTTTTTGCCTGACATTTGGAAAGCAATTCCTGTAATAATTGATGCTACTAATAAAGCGATGATATTGCCACGATTAAATAGTTTGCTGAAGTCATCAACTGTAATAAGTTGTACTGTTCTATCTGCAATTGTTAAATCATCTTCTTCAACAGCTGTTTCTTCCATGGTAGATTTAATAAGTTCAGTATCTTCTGGTTCAACAAGTTTAGTTATTGATGTTACCCCCATACCTACTAAAACTGCTATTAATGATGTGGCGATAAATACGATAAAAATTGTAACGATAATCTTACCAATTCTCTTGGCAGATTTCATTCTTGCAATTGATGTTGTAATTGTTAAAAATATTAAAGGTACAATAACAACTAGCAATAAATTTAAGAAAATATCTCCGAAAGGTTTAAGAACGGCTGCTTGTTCCTTGGCAACTAGGCCAACGATTATTCCAACAATAATTGCAGCCAAGAGAATTATTGTTGTTTTGTAATTTTTTAAAAATTTTTTCATTAATACTACCTC
The DNA here is from genome assembly GCA_045643205.1 of Clostridia bacterium. Classification (GTDB taxonomy): domain Bacteria; phylum Bacillota; class Clostridia; order TANB77; family CAG-508; genus CAG-793. Next base: position 90,670 of record JAZUKI010000007.1, read on the forward strand.
TTTTTAAAAAAGTGGTAACTGAGATATAATTATATCTTCAGGATTTACATGTTAATTGTACTATTTTCAGTCATTTTTTTCAATAAAAAGCATAAAAAAGGCTGAAATGTCGCTTTTGTAACATTTCAACCTTTCTATTTTTTCTTATTTTATTAATTATATCTTTTTTATTTAGCTATTTAATTTTACTAAATCTTTTGGCTAATTTCTTCTAAAGAAATTTCTTCAGTTTCTCCTGATTCCATATTCTTTAATTGAACTTTTCTTGAAGCTAATTCATTATCTCCGATTGTAATAACATATTTTGCCCCAATTTTGTTTGCATATTTAAATTGAGCATTAACTCCTCTGTCCATTACATCTTTGTCGATATATTTGCCTTGTTCTCTTAATTTAGATGCAATCTTTGTAGCCTCGATGTCCGCTTGTTCCCCAATTGCTACTATTGATAAGTCTGGTATTCTTTCAGCTGGGAAAGTAACATTTGTGTCTTTCATTAAATTTAAAATTCTTTCTTCTCCAACTCCGAAACCTAGTGCTGGTGTAGATGGACCGCCTAATTCTTCAACTAATCCATCATATCTTCCACCACCTAATATTGTTAATCCATCTGTTTTTGAAATAAATTCAAAAACTGTACGTGTGTAGTAATCTAATCCTCTAACGATTCCTGAATCAACTATAAAATCAATTCCTACTTCTTTTAATTCATTTTGAATCTTCTCAAAATTAGCTTTGCACTCATCACATAAATAATCTGTAATAATTGGTGCATTTTGATTCATTTCTTTATCTGCTTCTACTTTACAATCTAGAATTCTCATAGGATTTCTATCATATCTTCCTTTGCAAGTATCGCAGTATTTATCAAGATTAGGTTTTATAAATTCTCTTAATGCTTCTCTGTATTTTGCTCTACATTCTTTGCATCCAATTGAATTTAAATGTATCTCATATTCTGTAATGCCAAGTTTTTTAACAAATTGATCAAGCATAATGATTAATTCAACATCTGCTTTATATGAAGCTGTTCCAACCATTTCGCAACCAATTTGATTAAATTCTCTTTGTCTTCCTTTTTGTACATTTTCATATCTATAAACAGGAATTCTATAATAAAACTTTTGTGGACTTGGTAATGAGCTCATTCCATTTTCTAGATATGCTCTAATTACGCCAGCTGTTCCTTCTGGTCTTAATGCAACTGAACGTCCTCCTTTATCATCAAAAACATACATTTCTTTTTCTACAACGTCTGTTGTATCACCAACGCCTCTTTGAAAAAGTTCTGTAGCTTCTATAACAGGAGTTCTAATTTCTTTGTATCCGAAGTTTTCAAAAACTTCTTTTGCTTTTCCTTCTACATATTGCCACTTCTCAATTTCACCTGGAAGCACGTCATATGTACCTTTTAATCTTTGTATCATATTAATGTCCTCTCTTTACATCATAAACGCTATCTATTTTTTCTAAATCTCTAATTATTTTATCTAACATTTGTGTATTTTTTACTTCTAATTTTAGATTTATTGTTACTATTTTTTCGTGATTTACCGCTGCTTTTATTGAAAGCATAGCAGTATCACTTTTAGTTATTAAAACAACTATATCTGATAATAGGTCATCTCTATCATTTGCAAAGATATTAACTTCAACATTGTAAGTAGTGTTTACTTTTTCTTCATCCCAATAAACCTCTACAATTCTTTCACCTTCAGTAAATAATTCTTTTACATTAGTACAATCTTTACGATGTACTGTAACACCTCTACCTCTTGTGATATATCCAATAATTTCATCGCCTTGAACTGGATTACAGCATTTTGAAAGTTTAACTAAACAATTATCAATTCCTTTAACGATAATTCCAGTCTTTGATTTAGAACGAACTTTTCTGTTTTGAATTTCATGAAGTTCTTCCATCTTTTCTTCGATATTAATTTTATCTTTGTTTTCTTTTCTATATTCTTCTAAAACTCTTGATATAAACTTATTTGCTCCAATTGAACCAAATCCAACTGCAGAATACATATCTTCAATTGTTTTAAAAGCAAATTTTTGTAGTGCAGGTTTAACAAATTGATCTGCAAATAATTCATCTTCTTGCATTCCAATTTTCTTAACTTCTTTTTCTACAATTTCTTTACCTTTATCAATGTTTTGTTGTCTATCCCTCTTTTTGAAGAATTTTAAAATTTTTGTTTTAGCTTGAGTTGATTTAATAAACTTCAACCAATCTCTACTAGGTCCTTTTGAATTGTCATTTGTTATAACCTCAACTATATCACCATTTTTCAAAGGTGTTATAATTGGCATCATTCTTGAATTTATTTTTGCTCCGACCATCTTGTTACCAATTTGGTCGTGAATTAAATATGCAAAATCAATTGGTGTACTGCCCTTAGGTAATGTTTTTATTTCACCCTTTGGTGTAAAAACATAAACTTCGTCTTCAAATAACTCTGTTTTTAAAGTTGCTAAGAACTCTTGTGGATCTTGCATATCTTTTTGCCATTCTAAACTTTCACGAAGCCAAGATAATTTATCTTCATTAACTACTACGTTTACCTTTTTTCCTCTAGCAAAACTTTGCTCTTTATATGCCCAGTGAGCAGCAATACCAAATTCAGCAATTCTATGCATATTATAAGTTCTAATTTGAACTTCAAATGGTGTTCCACCTTTACCAAGTAATGTTGTATGTAATGATTGATACATATTTGGTTTTGGAACTGCTATGTAGTCTTTAAATTTTCCTGGCATTGGGTTATACATTTCATGAACTACACCAAGTGCTGCATAACAATCTTTTACTGAATTTACTAATATTCTTAATGCAAACAAATCATAAATTTGATCTAATGTTTTATTATCTCTTTGCATTTTTCTATAAATTGAATATAAATGCTTTGCTCTTCCTGTAATTTCAGCAACAACATGATTCTTTTTTAAAGCATCCTTTATTTCATCTTCAATTTCATTAAGTATTTTAATTCTTTCTTCTCTCTTTTTATCTATACCTTCGACAATTTCTCTATAGTCTTCTGGATATAAATATTTGAAAGCAAGATCTTCAAGTTCCCATTTTAGGTTATAAATACCTAATCTGTTAGCTAATGGTGCATACAAATCCATTGTTTCTTGTGCGTTTGCTATTTGTCTATCTCTTGATAAATATTTTAGTGTACGCATATTATGCAATCTATCTGAAATTTTAATCAATACAACTCTTATATCTTTTCCCATTGCAAGAAACATTTTTCTGTAGTTCTCAACTTGTTGCTCTTCAGCTGTTGCATAATTTATCTTTCCTAATTTAGTTACTCCATTAACCATTTCAGCAATTTCTTCAGAAAAGTTTGTAGCTATGTCTTCTATAGTTACATCTGTATCTTCAGCAAGATCGTGCATTAATGCAGCACATATTGTTGCATCATCAAGTCCTAAATTAGCAACTATATAAGCAACTTGAAGTGGATGAACAATATATGGCTCGCCAGATTTTCTCTTTTGATCTCCATGATGTTGATATGCATATTCATATGCTCTTTTTATTAATTTTGCATCTGATTTCTTAAAATGTAATTTAGCTTCTGCTATTACATCTTCAATTGTTTTATCTACTATTTCAGACATCTCTAACTCCTTTCCTTAAGAATCTTTTAAATTTTATCTTAAGTCAAAATTTCTTTATTCTATGCTTACTAATTATAAACTAATTTTCTAAACTATTTAATACTTTTAAGTAAATCTTTCTAAACTATTTATGTGTTTTTAACTCTATTTAACACTTTTTCTTAAATCTTTTAAAACAATTTGTATATTCTTTTTGCCATTAAATTCATTAATTTCTAAGTTTCCGGCAATATCAATTTTATCACCTATTAAATAATTGTCAGCAACTTCTCCTAATCCAAATCCGATTGCATCAACATTGTTATTTCCTGATTGTAATTGAAGTTTTAAATGTTTTCCATCAGATAATTTTCTTATGGCAACAATTTTTAAATCTTTATAAATAAACGTTGGATTATTGTTTCCTGATCCGAATGGTTCTAGCAATTTTAATTCTTCGATTGACCTTAAATCAAAATTTTTATCGCTAATTTCATAATCAATATTTAGAACAGGAACCATCATTTCATCTGTTATTTTTGAATTTGCATATTTTTCAAACTCATCTCTAAATGCTTCAAACTCATTTATTTCTAGTTTACATCCAATAGCCATTGAATGTCCGCCAGTTTGTATCAAATGATCACTGCATTGTAGCATTGCATCATGTAAGTCAAAACCTTCGATGCTTCTACCTGATCCGTGTGCTATTTCTTCTTCAAAATTTATAAGAATACTTGGCTTATAATATCTTTCCGTTATTTTTGAAGAAATAATTCCTATAACTCCATTATGCCATTTTTTCTTTCCAACTACTAATGCTTTTGCTGTCTCATAACGTGGATCTGAAGCTATTTCCCAAATTGCTTCTTCAAAAATTCTTTTTTCAATATCTTGTCTTTGCTTGTTAAAATCTTCAATTATTTCTGCTTTTTTTCTAGCAACAATTGGATCTTCTGTTACTAATAATTCTAATGCTTCTTCTTGATGTCCCATTCTTCCGCATGCATTAATTCTAGGTGAAATACCAAAAGAAACAGTTTGTGAATCTAATGTTTTAAATTTACATTGATTAAATAAAGTTCTTAATCCAACATTTTTTGTTTGAGCTACTAAAAGTAGCCCTAGTTTTGCTATAACTCTATTCTCGTTTTCAAGTGGCACTATGTCCGAAATTGTTCCTATTGCAGCTAAATCTAAATATTTTAAGCTTTCATTTTCGCTTATATCAAGTGCTTTAGTTAATGCTTGTGTTAATTTAAAAGCAACTCCGCATCCACATAATTCTCTGAATGGATATTGGCTATCTTTTCTTTTGCAGTCTACAACTGCTACTGCATCTGGAATTTCTTCTGCTGGTTCGTGGTGATCGGTAACAATTACATCCATATTTAATTTTTTTGCAAGCTCGACTTGCTCGTTTGCTGTAATTCCTGTATCAACTGTAATTATTAAATTGTATCCATCGTCTGCAATTTTATTTATAGCATCGTTGTTTAAACCATATCCTTCATTTAATCTATTAGGTATATATGTTCCAACTTCAACGCCTCTGTCTTTAAAATATCTTTTTAACAAAGTTGTACTTGTAATTCCGTCAACATCATAATCGCCATAAATAGCAATCTTTTCATTTGTTGTTATTGCTTTAAGAATTCTATCAACAGCTTTTTTCATGTCTGGCATTTCATATGGATCATAAAAATCATTTCTAGTTGGGCTTAAAAATCTCTTTATGTCTTCCTCTGTTTCTAGACCTTTACTTGCGATGATTCTAGCAATTAATTCAGAAACATTAAATGTACTTTGAATTCTTTCTATTAAATTTTTATCTTCCTCAAGCTTAATTTCTTTCCAAATTTTTTTCATCTATTTCCTCAAAAAAAATAATATTGCCAACATTTTATACCATTAGGGTATCATTGGCAATATTACTCCGTTTTCATAACTATAAGATTTATAAATTATCTGATTCTATCTGATTCGTCTTTATTTTCATCTTTTTCTTCATGGTTTTGAACTTTTTGTTGTTCATTACCATTCTTATTTATATTAACTTTTTTGTTGCTAGTAATACCTACAGCATTAACTGTGATTTGTTCAAACTTTACACTTTCACTAGCTTCATTTAATATTTTACGATCTTCTTCAGGTAATTCATTTAAAACATCTTCAGCTTCTGGATTATCTACTTCGCCAAGTGAATTCCATATTCTTTTAAAGATGTTTGGTTTATGTGCTATATTTACTGTAGCCATTACTATTCCTCCTTCTTAACAAGATACATCCATTATAATACAAAATTGTGTAAATTGTCAAGTTTTACCAAAATTATTATTTAAACTATTTTTTCTTTTTAATTGATGTTTTTTACTTTATTCTTCAATCATATCAATAATTAAAGTTTTATTATCAATTTTACGTACTTTTACTTGTTTATCTTTAAGTTCTTCTGGTGCAGCTTCAACTTCACCACTATAAATTAATTCATCTTTACTAAAAATATTTACTGTTAGTAAACGAAATTCCCTTATTGTCATCTGCTTCCTCTATTTTATTAGGCTCAACTTCTTTAACAGGATTTACTCTTGTTGCAATTACTGTAACTATTACATCTTCGCCTAAATCTTCATTAATTTCTGTACCAAATATTATATTGGCATCTGGATTTACTTTATCTGAAATTAGGGCTGCTGCCTTATTTATATCTTCCAAGCTAATCTCATCACTACCTTTAATATTGAAAATAACACCTCTTGCATCATCAATACTTGTAATAGTTAATGGATTGTTTAATGCTTGTTTTGTTGCTTTTATAACTTTTTCATCTTCTTCACCAGACTCTTTGCCAATTCCCATATATGCATATCCAGAATATGAAAGAATTGTTTGAACATCTGCAAAGTCAACATTTATTGTTCCTACTGAATATATTAAATCAGTAATAGATTCTACTGCTTGTCTTAAAACATCATCTGTTCTCTTGAAAGCACTTAAAATTGAACTGTTTGTATCACTATTAGCTAATAATCTATCATTTGAAATAACAATTAAAGAATTAATAAATGGTTTTAATTTCTCTAAACCTCTTAGAGCTCTAACTGTTCTTATTTTTCCTTCAAATGCAAATGGAGTTGTTACTATTGCTACTGTAATGATTCCTTTTTTTCTTGCTTCTTCAGCTACTACAGAAATAGCTCCTGTTCCTGTTCCACCACCTAGGCCGGCAGTTAAGAATAGAAGATCAGCACCATCTATAGCTTTATCAATTAGGTCAATACTTTCTCTTGCAGCTTTTTCTCCAATTTCTGGGTTAGCTCCTGCACCTCTTCCTCTAGTAAGTTCTTTACCGATTTGAATTGTGTAGCAATTTTCATTATCAAGTCTATCAAGTATTTCTTTATCTGTATTAAGTAAATAGTATTCAGCACCTTCTACTTTGCTATTAATCATTTGAGCAACAGCGTTGTTTCCGCCACCACCTATTCCTAATACTTTAATTTTAATGTTTTCTTTTGTAATGTTTTCACTTGATTGATATTGTCCTAACACTTTTTCTAGCCTCCATCACTAAAATTTCATACATTATACTACGGTATAGTTGTTTTTACAATAAAAAATTATGATTTTAGTATTGTCTTCCCCAAACAACCATATGTTTAGCTGGTTTTCCACAAACTACGCACTTATCGTCGATATATTCCTCATCAAATGGAATACATCTTGACTTAGCTGCAGTAAGTTCTTTAATCTTGTCTTCACATTCGTTGTCTCCACAGAACATTGCTTTAATAAAGCCTTGTTTTGTATTGATTTGTTGCTCAAATTCTTCTAATGTATGTGCAACTGTTGTTCTATCTTTTAATCTTACTTCGCACTCTTTGTACATGTTTTCATGAATTGCATCTAATGTTTCTGCAATTTTTGAATCTACTTCATCTAAAGAAACAATGATCTTTTCAGCTGTATCTCTTCTAACTAGAACGCATTGATTGTTTTCAATATCTTTTGGTCCAATTTCTAATCTTAGAGGAACGCCTCTCATTTCCCAATCGCTGAACTTATAACCTGTTGAATAATTGTCTCTATCATCTAATTTTACTCTATAATTTTTCTTTAAATCAGTAAATAAAGAATCTGCTTTTTCTAAAACTCCTTCTTTCTTTTGAGCTATAGGAACTATAACTACTTGAATTGGAGCTACTCTTGGTGGAAGTTTTAAACCTCTATTATCACCATGTGCCATAATAATTGCACCAAGTGATCTAATAGACATTCCCCATGAAGTTTGATATGCATATTCTTCTTTTTCTTCTTTATTTTGGAATTTAATATCAAATGGTTTAGAGAAGTTTTGTCCAAAATAATGTGAAGTAGCTGATTGTAAAGCTTTTCCATCATGCATCATTGTTTCAATTGTATATGTTTCTTCTGCACCAGCAAATTTTTCTTTTTCTGTTTTCTTTCCTAAAATTGTTGGTATTGCTAATAAATCTTTATAGCAATTGTTATATACTTCTAACATTTTTAATGTGAATTCTCTAGCTTCTGCTTCTGTTGCATGAATTGTATGACCTTCTTGCCATAAGAATTCTCTACTTCTTAAAATAGGACGAGTTTCCTTTTCCCATCTAACAACACTGCACCATTGATTATATAAGAATGGAAGTTCTCTCCATGAATGTAACCATTTTGAATACATTGTTGAAATAATTGTTTCTGATGTAGGTCTTACTACATATTTTTCATCTAATTTTTTTCCACCAGCTGTTTCAACTGTTGCAACTTCTGGTGCAAAACCTTCTACGTGATCTTTTTCTTTTTCAAGTAAAGATTCTGGAATCATCATTGGGAAATAAACATTCTTAACACCATTTTCTTTAAAATGTGTATCTAAATAATTTCTTATATTTTCCCAAATTTCAAAGCCATAAGGTTTATATGCTATAAATCCTTTTGCTTCTGTATAGTCACATAGTTCAGCTTTTATAACTATATCTGTAAACCATTGTGCTATATCATCTTCTATATTTGTTATTTCTTTTACAAATTCATTTTCATTTTTACTCATTATTACTTTCCTCATTACTTTCTTCAATATTTGTGTTATTGATTTCAGTTTCAACATCATTTTCTGAGTTTTCTTTTTCTATTTCAACTTCTGAATCTTTGATTTCAGCTTTGTCTTCAAGATTGATATTTTCTATTTCAACTTCGCCATCATCTTCTACAACTTCATCGTTCATTTCATCAATAACTAATTGTCTATTACTATCAAGCTTGTAACGCGGAAGCTCCGGTAGTTCTTTTAATGAATTTAATCCAAACATTTTTAAAAAGTCTTCAGTTGTTCTATACATTACTGGACGTCCAGGTAAATCAGCTTTGCCTGCGTGTTCAATTAAATTATAATCTTGTAATCTATATAGTGCTGATGTTGAATCAACACCTCTAATAGCATCAATATCAGCTCTTGTAATTCTAGAATTATAAGCAATGATAGCTAATGTTTCTAGGCAAGCTTGTGATAAACTTGGTTTAATTCTTTTATCTAGGGCTGGATATAAATATTCATAATATTCTTTTTTAGATGCCAAAGAAAAGCCATCTTCAACTCTTACGATTTCGATGCCTCTATTAGCTTGTGCGTATTCTTCTTGCATTTCAGTAATTATTTCAATAATTGCTTTGCTATCTAGCTCAAGAATATTAATAAGTTCAGCCATTTTTATATTTCTACCTGTAGAAAATAAAATAGCTTCAATTACACCTTTTGCTTTTTCTTTTTCCATTTTAATAGCCCTTCATTTTTAAAAATTTGACAGTTAGCATTATATCACTAAATTTTAGTTTCGGTCAAGGTAAAATTGCCTTAAAACTATTGATTTTACGCCAATTATTGTAATGTTTTTTACATTAAAAATTGACTAATGCAGCTATTTATGATATAACCATGGCAACAAATTGTAATGGAGGTGCCGCTATGAACGAATATATTCCTTCCAACAATAAAGTATATCAAAAGTTTGAAATTGTAAAAGGTGATCCTAAAGAATTAAATTTTTCTCCTGTTATGGATAATTTATCTTTAGAAATTCCTAAACCAATGGATTGCTCAAAGATTATTATTCCTGAGAATCAAAAAACTTTTGGTATTAACGTGAAAACAGAATTTAAATAAGAAAAAATCCGGTGATTCATTCATCGGATTTTTATTTTCTAGAAAACAAACTCGCAATTTTTTATTTGTCTTATATATACTTGTTTTTTAGAATTGTTTTTTACAAAGTAAACTTCAATAATATCAAATCTTGTTTTATAGTATTCGAGATTATTTTTATAAATATAATAATTACTTGCTTCACAAATATGTCTTTGCTTAATTTGATTAACCGCTTCATATGGCATTCCAAATTTTAATGTAGTTCTAGTTTTTACTTCTATAAAAGTAATTTCATTAGCTTTTTTGTCTTTTGCTATAATATCTAGCTCTCCCTCTCTACATCTAAAATTTCTACACAAAATTTCATAACCTTTATTTTTCAAATAATTAACTGCTCTACTTTCACCTTCATATCCTATTAATTGATTATGTCGCACTTTTCTTTTTTCTCCTGTCTCTAAAATAATTGTTTTTTACATTATATTTTCCATCTTTACTTTCTATAAATTCATCCATTTCTAAAATTAGCAATAACTCGTTTAAATCGGTAATGTTTATTTCTGTTTCTTCAACTAATTCATCTATTGTCTTTGGATTAGAAGTTATAGCTTGAAAAACAGTTTTACAATTTTCATTTACATCTAATGCTGTTTCATAATTATAGCCTTCAAACTCTAATGTATCTAAAATATCATATGGTGTAGTAACTAGATATGCTCCTTCTAATATAAGTTGATTAGTTCCACTTGAAAGAATTGCATCAATATCTCCAGGTACACAGAATAAAGGTTTATTTTGTTTCATTGTTTCTCTTCCTGTAATTGTTGACCCGCACCTTGTAACTGCTTCTATAATTAATGTAGCAATCGAAATTGCACTTACTATAATATTTCGCTTTGGGAACCTACTCATTTCTATTTCTGTTTCTGGTGGATATTCTGAAATAATACATCCTCCATTTTCAATTATTTCGTAGAACAATTTTTCATTTTGCTTTGGATAAATATGTTCGAAACCTGAAGCTACAACTGCAATTGTTTTTCCTATCTCTTTCATACTACTGCTATGTGCTATTGTATCTATTCCAACTGCTAGTCCAGAAACAATGCATAAATCTTTCTTAGCTAAAAAATTTGCAAATCTTTTTGCTTCTTCTCTGCCATAATCATCGCAATTCCTTGATCCTACTATTGCAATTGAATTTTTATTTAGTAATTTGGTATCTCCTATTGCATATATCTTTGAAGGATGTTTCTTTAGCTCTAATAATCTTTTTGGATAATCTTCATCATCTTCATTAATTATTTTAATTTCATAATTTTCTAATTTTTTATTTGTGCTTTTTGTTTTTTTATCTTTGCTGCTTAAATTTTTATCTATTTTGTTTCTCCTTACTATTTAAATTTTTTCATTACTTTTATATCCTGTCTAAGTTTCTAAATTGAATTGCTTCTGCAATATGTTTTGATTGAATATCTTCAATACCTTCTAAATCCGCTATAGTTCTTGCTACCTTTAATATTTTGTTGTATCCTCTCAAACTTAGTCCTAATTTTTCAAATGCACTATCTAATAATTTTTTTGAACTTTCATCAAGTTTGCAATATTTTTTTATTAGTTTTGGTGTTAAAGATGCATTATTAAAAATATTCTCATTTTTATATCTTTCTAATTGAATGTTCCTTGCAATAGTAACTCTCTTTTTTATTGTTTCTGATGTTTCTTCTTGAGTATTTATTAATTTATATTCACTTTCTGGAATTCTAACTTGAATATCTATTCTATCAAGTAGTGGTCCTGATATTTTACTAAAATATTTTTTAATTGCTTTTTCATCACAAGTACATTCTTTTATTTTAGAACCATAATATCCACATGGACATGGGTTCATTGATGCTACTAGCATAAAGTTGCATGGATACGTTACTTGTGAATTAAATCTACTTATTGTTACTTTATGGTCTTCTAATGGTATTCGCAAAAATTCAAGAAGTTCTTTATTAAACTGTGTTATTTCATCTAAATACAATATTCCAAAATTAGCTAAACTTATTTCTCCTGGCTTTGGATAGTTTCCTCCCCCTATTAATGCAGTCTTAGTTATGTTATGAAAAGGTGATCTAAATGGCCTATTAAAAACAATTTGTTCATTTTCGTTTAATTTCCCAGCAATACTGTGAATATTTGTTGTTTCTAATGACTCTTTAAATGATAATTCTGGTAATATCGTTACAATTCTTTGTGCTAACATTGTTTTGCCACAACCAGGATTTCCAATTAAAATTATGTTATGACCTCCTGCTGATGCAATTTCTATGGCTCGTTTAGCAAAATGTTGTCCTTTAACCTCTGAAAAATCTATATTAAAATGCTTTTCTTTTTTTAAATCTTCCCACTTAGTATGTAATTCATTCAGCAATATTCCGTTGTTTAAAAAATTTACTATTTCCTTTAAACTATTTGCACCATAAATATTAATTCCATCTATTATTGATGCTTCTTTTATATTTTCATTTGGTATAATAATTGTTTCTATCCCTAATTCTTTAGCTTTCAAACATATTGGAAGAATTCCAGTTATTCCATTAATTTTTCCATCTAAAGAAATTTCTCCTACGAATGCTATTTTATTCAGTTTTTCTTTATTAATTTGTCTTGTACTTGCCAAATAACCAATTGCAATCGGCAAATCAAAAAACGAGCCTTCTTTTTTGATAGTGGCTGGCGCTAAGTTAATAATTGTTTTTCTACTTAAAACTTCAAAACCTGAATTTTTAATTGCAGTTCTAACTCTTTCTTTTGATTCTCTGATACTAATATCAGGAAGCCCCACTATTTCAAAACAAGGAAGCCCGTTTGAAACATCTACTTGTATATTTATAATATATCCTTTTAGTCCATCTAAAGATATACTTTTTATAATTGAAAACACTTTACCTCCGTTAATCTTTTTTTCTTGCTATTAGTGCTTTAATTTTTATACCTTCATCTGAAAACATTTTTTCATGTTCAGTAATGATATTTTCTTCACCATTCCAGAACATTTCTTCATTTGCTAAATCATAAGTTGTTTTTATAATTTCATATCCCGCTTCTTCAAAATATGTTAATGAATCTCTAAACAAGAAATCATCATCTGTTTTAAAGAAGATTTCACCAATTAAGAATTCTTTGTATTGTTCTAGTTGTCGTGTATGTGTTAAACGTTTCTTATGATGCTTACCCTTTGGCCATGGATTGCAAAAATTAATATAAATTCTTTCGATTTCATCATTTTTATTAAAGATATTTGAAACTCTATTGATATCATATCTAATTAATTTAAGATTTTTTACAACCTTTTCTTTTTCAACTTCATTTTCTATATCTTCTTTTATTGTTGATTGTCTTATGCCATATTCAGCTTCAACATTTCTTTTTGCCATACCAAGCATTACATCAACTAAATCTATTGCTATATAATTTCTTTCTAAATTAAAATGTGATAATTTTGCTATGAAAGTTCCCTTACCACATCCAAGTTCAACATGAATAGGCTGTTTCTTTTCAAAAACAGTATTCCATTTTCCTTTATAATCTTCTGGGTTATCAATATAAAATGGACTTTCCTCTAATTCAGGTCTGGCCCATGGTTTAAATTTCATTCTCATAATAATTTCCTTTTAGTGCTGGCATCTTTGTACCAATTTTTAAGTTTTGGCATCATTTGTGCCAGTATTATAATCTTTAAGTGCTAACATTATACCATATTTTAATTTTTTTATATAGAAATTGAGCCAATTCTATGATATAATCCGTTTTGTAAAGATTTTGGAGGAATTTAAGATGAAATTAAACTCAGATAGTGAAACATTAGCTGAAAATAAAGTTTTGATTTTATATGTTTTGCAATTAGTAAATCGTCCTGTTTCTAATGATACTTTATATAGTATTGTTAATACAGCTGAAAATATGAACTACTTCTATTTTCAACAATTCTTATTAGATTTAAAAGATGCTAAATATATAAATACATATAAAAATGAAGTTCAAGAAGTTATAGAAATCACAGATGAAGGCAAAAAGACTTTAGATTTAACAATGGATTTATTGCCTGGAATAGTAAAACTAAAAGCTGATACTAACTATAAATCTAATATAGAAAAATTTAATAATGCTGAATCTATTACTGCTGAATTTACACCAAAGAGTGAAAAAGAATATGAAGTTGAATGCAAAATAATTGAAAATGGTGAAATAGTATTTGATATCAAAACTTTAGCTTATTCAAGAGAACAAGCTCAAGATATTATAGATAATTGGAAAAAGAATGCTACTAATCTTTATCCAAGCATTTTAAATGCTTTAACTAAAAATTCTGAGGATTCAGATAAAGAATAAATTAAATAACTATTATGCAAGATTGGAATTAAATGATTGAAATTAAGCAATTTGTTTTAATTCCAATCTTATTTTGTCTGACATAAGTGCAATAAATTCTGAATTAGTTGGTTTATCATCAAAAGTTGTCTTTGTAAAATCCATTATTGCTTTTGAATTTTTCTTCCATGCATTTTCAATTGCATGCCTTATTGCTCTTTCAACTCTACTTGGAGAAGTTTTATGAATTGTGGCAATATCAGGATATAATTCCTTTGTTATTGTATTCACTGCTTCTTTATTTTTTGTAGCAAGTATTATTGCTTCTTTTAAATATGAAAATCCTACTAAATTATGTTGAATTCCAACCATGTGAATTGCATTTGTAACTATTACTTCTAAATTATATTCAACATCTATATTCATATTTTTAATATAGAAATATGATAAATCCGGTTCATTTAATTGTGATTTCTCACGATTTTTAAAAACATCTTTTATTCTTTGAACTATAATTGAAATTTCACATGGTTTTAATAAATAATAACTTGCACCATTACTTAATGCATCTTGTATGATTTCATCATTATTTAATGGAGATAGTACAATAAATTTTGTGTTTATTTCTAATACTTTTGCTTTTTCCATTATTCCTATTCCATCAACATTTTTCACAGTTAAATTGGTTATTACAAGATCAATATTTTCTTTTGACAATATTTCTATTGCTTCTAAACCATTATCTGTAGTAAGAATATCATTGCAGATTTTTTCTTTCGTTAGTTGTGTCTTTAAATTACTTGTATCGTTTTTATTGTCAACAAGTAATATCTTATTTAAGTCCACCGCACGCCTCCTGTTTTTGTTAAATTTTACCAGTTGATTATAGAACATATTTTTCTATTTTTCAATACATTTTTGGTAATTTTTGCCATAATTATTTGACAAAAAAATCAGGGGTTCGACAATTTCTACTCCCCCGATTATATTTACTTTTATTGTTTATATTCTTATAAATTTATATTTACCTTCGCTTTGCACTTCAAAAGTTGTAAAGTTGATTGATTTATTTCTTAAACTATTTAGGCTTTCATCGTTTGCTTCAATTGTTTCAACTATCTTCTCACCAAAATCATTTTCTACTATATTAATTCCTATTGAATCACATTGGTACTTAAAATTCTTTTGATCAGAATAATCAATAACAATTTTAATTTCTTTTCCTATTTCTTTCTTTATAATTGTGCAATTTTCTAAGCATTTCATTGTTGCATCTGAATATGCTCTAACAAGTCCTCCAGTGCCTAACAATATTCCACCAAAATATCTTGTTACTGTGACTAAAATATTGGAAAGATTTGATTTTTTTAAGATATCTAACATAGGAGCTCCTGCTGTTCCACTTGGTTCTCCATTATCACTAGATTTTTCTATTTGAAAGCTGTTTCCCTCATCTGTTATTTCATCTATTACATATGCATAGCAAATATGCTTAGCATCATGATATTTTGATTTCATTTCATCAATGCATTTTTTTGCTTCTTCTTCATTTTCAACATAAAATATATTAGCAATGAATTGTGACTTTTTTACTTCAATCTTTGCTTCTTTATTTTCTTCGATTGTATTAATCATCAAATACTCCTATTAAATCGTAATTATCAGTAATATCTGTAACCTTGCAATCTACAAATGTATTAATTTCATGATTTTCTGATTGTTCTTTAGTTGCTTTAATATAGAAATATCCATCAACATCTGGAACATCCATATAACTTCTTCCAACAAAATATAATTGATCATCTTCAACAATTGCATTTTCAATTAATACTTTAAATTTCTTTCCGATAAATTTCTTTAAGTTTTCGCTTGAAATTTCTTGTTGTAATGCCATTATTTTATTGTATCTACTATTTTTTGTTCTTGGATGAACTTGATTATCTAAATTAGCAGCAGCTGTTCCTTCTTCTTTTGAATATGTAAAACATCCTAATTTATCAAATTTAGCCCATTCTACAAATTCATATAATTCATCAAAATCTGCTTGTGTTTCTCCTGGGAATCCTACCATTAATGTACTTCTAATTATTACTTCTGGAATTTCTTCTCTAAGTTTAGAAATAATTTCTCTTGTTGATTTACTTGTTGTTTTTCTATTCATTCTTTTTAAAACAGGATCAGCTACATGTTGCATTGGAATATCAAAGTATTTACATACTTTTTTATTATTTTTTACTTCTTGAACCAAATCATCTGTAATAGTTTCTGGATAAGAATATAAAAATCTAATCCATTCTACTCCTTTAATTTCACTGATTTTATGAATTAAATCAGCAAGCATTGGCTTACCATATATATCAACTCCATATTTTGTTGTATCTTGTGCAATTATTATAAATTCTCTGATTCCATTGTTAGCTAATTTTTTAACTTCTTCTAATATATCTTCTTCTTTTCTACTAACAAATCTTCCTCTAATGTATGGAATTGCACAAAATGTACAAAAGTTATTACATCCTTCTGCTACTCTAATATATGCATAATTGTCGCCAGTTGTAATTACTCTATCTAAAAATTCCAATGAATCTCTTTCTTTATTTTTGTTTTCATTTTTTCCAATAACACTTTCAACTTGTGTCCAGAAAGTTTCATATTCAGAAAATTTGATATAACCATCTACTTCTGGAATTGCTTTCATTAATTCATCTTTATATCTTTCAACTAAGCATCCAGTTACTAAAAGATATTTGCAGTTTTGCTTTTTATATTCTGCCATCTCTAAGATTGTATTGATTCCTTCTTCTTTTGCAGGAACAATAAAACCACAGGTATTAACAATTATAATATCTGCTAAACTAGGATCATTAACAATTTCATAACCCTTATTTCTAAATAATCCAATCATCATTTCTGTATCGACTAGATTTTTACTACATCCTAAAGATACAAATCCTACTTTCATAACTTTCCTTTACTTTCCGTGTGTTTATCTTTTATTTTTATGTTCTAAATTTTACTTTCCGTATATTGGTTTACGTGTAAGTTCAAGTAATCCTAATTTTGTAAATTCCATAACTTGAACTTTAGTTCTATCTTTTTTTACCGCTTCTTGCATAATCTTTTTAATATTTATTCTATCTTCTGAAGCAACCATATCAATAAAATCAATTACAATTATTCCGCCTAAATCCTTAAGTCTCATTTGTCTAGCAATTTCTTCTGCTGCTTCTTTATTTACTTTAAATAGATTTTCTTCTAAGTTTAATTTTCCTTCAAATTTTCCAGAGTTAACATCAATAGTAACCATTGCTTCTGTACTATCAATTGTTATATATCCTCCGCACTTAAGCCATATTTTTCTTTTTGTTTTATCAGAAAATTCAGAAGCATTATTGTTAAAAACATCTGCCTCAAGCTTAATGTTTCTTTCTGGATATTTTTCTGTAAGAATGTTTTGCATAAACTTAGAATTAGTAATAATTTCAAGATCGCTCTCTGAAAAATCGCACAATAGTTTTCCTATTATTCCTTCGCCATCATATAAAAGCTTTGGACTAATAGACTTATTAGAAGTTTTCTTTATTTCATTCCATTTTTCTATTGTCTTCTTAATATCTTCTTCAAGTATTTCTTGCTTTATATCTTTTGATGCTGTTCTTATTATAGCTGCACATTCTACACCATTTTCTCTTAAAACTTTATTTGTAATTTCAATTAATCTTTTTCTTTCATTTTCATCTTCGATTTTTTTAGAAACAGTTGTAAACTTTGAATATGGCATCAAAATTATATAACTTCCAATAAGCTTGATATCGTGTGTAACCTTTGGGCCTTTGTTTGAATTGCTATTATCTCTTTTGATTTGAACTATTATATCTTGATTTGGTTTTACATAGTCTTTAATATCATATTTTCTAACATCTAATTCTTCATTACCAGTTATATCGCTAACCTTTGGAATTAAATCTTTAATATGTATAATAGCTTTCTTACTTTGTCCGATATCTATAAAAGCTGATTGAATTCCTTCAGCTATATCTTTAACTTGTCCTAAATATATGTTGCCTTCTAGTCTTTTATCTTCAGCATTTTCTTCATATATTTCGACAAGTTTATTATCTTCATACACAAAAACATTTATTAAATTCGTATTATTATCATTTTGATAAACAACAATTTTACGATGCATTTTATCTCCTAATTAAACATATTCATTGCTTTATCAATACCATCTTTTATAATTGCTGGTACCGCTTCGGCTGCTTTTTCTATGGCTGGTTTTAATTCTTCATATTGATCGTCACTCATTGGTTCGATAACATAAGGAATTAATAATTCTTTAAATTCTGGTTGACCAGTTCCTACTCTAACACGTGGAAATTCAGTTGTACCTAATTCAGCAACGACTGACTTCATTCCGTTGTGAGAACCTGCTCCACCCTTCTTTCTAAGTTTTACATCAGCAACTGGAAGATCAATGTCATCATAAATAACGATAACATTTTCATTTGGAATTTTATAATAATTCTTAACTTGAATTATTGATGTTCCACTTTCATTCATATATGTTTGTGGTTTTAGAAGAATAGCATCTTCTCCCTCGATTTTTCCCTTGCCAAATAAACCATCAAAATCTTTTTTTTCTACTTTGATGTCATATTTCTTAGCTATTAAATTAATAGTATCCATCCCCATGTTGTGTCTTGTTTGGCTGTATTCTGGCTCTGGATTACCAAGTCCAACTATTAAATACATAATAACCTTCCTTCAAAACGCTTCTTTTCTGCTAATTTACATATATACCTTTATTTTTTTCTACTAATTTTGCATACCTAACTTTGTATTTTTCTTGATAATATGCGTTTTTCTTGCTTTTTGTTAACATGTCTATTTTACTATATTTATGCCAAATATTCAAGTTTTAGTGGCTTTTGTTTTGCTTAATTTTACCAATTTTGCTAATTGTAACTTTTCCTGCAAGTGATATTAAAAATACGATTATTCCACTTATATAAAGAATTTTTTCTTCTCCTGTTTTAGGATAAATTACTACTTCATTTTTATCCTTGTTATCATCTGTTGTAACTTCTACAATTTCATCTGAAATAATTTCTGCCTCAGTTATTACATGCTCACATATATTTCCATACTTATTTTTTCTTAAAACTAAATCATATTCAACACTACTATTAGATTCTAGATTGCCTGTTTTTCTAGTTACTTTTCCATCTTTGATATCCCATTCAGGATTATCTTCAGCCAATGCTTCATATTGTCCAGGAACCTTTATTGAAATTGTTCCACTACCTTTTCTTTCATTATCATTTGTTATTTTAATTCTATATTTTATTCTTACTTTAGAATTAAAATCCTTGGCTTCTTTTCCAACTATCTCAGCTTTAGCTAATTTTCCTTTTAAATGGTAGTAATGATCATTTATTGAGCCTTCAACAAAATTCATCTCTATTTTCAAATTGAATTTTAGTTTTTCATAATAATAATTTAATACAATATCTTCTTTCCCTGCAGTAACTTCATTTTTTTCTGGTTTTTCCACTATTTTATAATTTTCAAAACTTTTTTCTTCTACATTAAGAACATCACCTTCATTTAGCAATTTACTAAATCCATCTAAATTTTTATCGGTTTCTTTATCTATATAATTTACTACTGCATTAACCTGAAAAATGTAAAAATAATTAATTGTTTGTTCTTCTCTATTAAATATATATTCATTTTTTTCTGGTGCTCTAAGTAAAATATAATTATTAAACTTTTTAGATTGAGTTGTTATCTTTTCTCCTTCAATTCCAGAAAAATTATCTATATCTAATATTTTTTGAGATACTTGATCTATATGATTTACTTTAATATTTCCTATTTTCTTATAATAATAATTTACTGTTTGTTCTTTTTTATTTAAAACTATTTCGCTGTTGCTCGGTTTCTCTACTAGCTTATACCCTTCTATTTCTTTTTCTTTGAACGAAACTTTCTCTTGCTCATTGCCTACCTTACTTTCAGATTCTAAACTTTTTCCTGTCGTTTTATCTATATAATTAGCGTTTGCTTTACATTTATTGTACACATAATAAAAAGTGATACTGCTGTCAGCATTTTTCATCTTTCCTGAAGTTGTTCCTTCTGCTTTAACAAAAGTATAATCTTTTATATCTAATGGCTTTTCATCAAAACTATCGCCTTCATATAATTTTGTTGTCTTATCAGTTGCTATTTTTGTTTTATCATACATATCAACATATGACACCTTTAAATTGTGATTAATAGCGTATACATATTTAACTTCTTGTAATCCTTCTTTTAAAACAACTTGTCTGCTTGCAGGTTCTTGAACCAATTTATGATTTTCAAAACTTTTTGGCGCTGTATTAATAGTTTGTTCTATTGCTCCTGAATAAATTGTAGATTGCAACATTTTATCTGTATATTGCTCTACATGTTTTTCATTTAAACCTGCACTCTGAAGATTAAATCTAACAAATAAATTTGATGTTCCTCCTGCTCTTTCCATGTAGAACACTCTTAAAGTATGATATCCTGGTGTTAATTTAGCTGTGTTTGGAGTTTTAGTTACATTAGTTGCATCTGTATCATTGTTCCAATTTTTAATTAATGAATAATAAACACTATTTTTTGCAAAATTAATGTTTCCTTTACAGCTTGTATGTGCACCTCCTAGGTCAACATATAAATTATCATCCACAAAAACCCAGACATCATCATCACCTTGAAAATCAAAAATCATATCATCAAAGTTTCCTGTCTTACTGTTTTTAATCTTTCCATCTGATGTCATATAAAATGGTATTTCTATCTTTGCTGTAAAAAACATATTTCTTTTGCTTGTGTCAAATGTATTGTCTGAACAATTATTAAATGGATAAAATCCATCTCTTCCACCTTTATGTAGTTGGAATTTTTTATTTTGATAGTCACGAGAAACATGATATTCATCACTGTTAAAAGTATAATAACCATCATCTTCTTTTAAAAATGGGAACTTCCAATTTTCCAAGCATTCATCTGCACACGGAATATTTTCATAGCTAAGTCCCTTCATATTAAATAAATCAGTCCCATTATTAAATTTATCAATTACTTCTACTAGACCATTTTTTAATTTTGATTTTACTAATCCTTGAGTAACACCATTTGATTTAGAATAATTATTAGGTCCAAGATAATTATTTTGATATCCACCTAAACAATATCCTTCAGTAGATCCAAATAATAATGAACTTTGATCTGCTGAAGCTTTTCCTTGGTCTCCCATTTTATAGTATTCACCTGGTGACATTTGTCTATGATAAGCATTATATCCTTCCGGATTTACGTCATAAAAACTTGCATTAAAATATTTAACTTCTGTATCAGAAATTGGCTGATCTGCTAAAGCTGCATATGTATTATTTGAGAAACATGGTGTTAATAGAGCTGTAGTTGTTACAGCTGAAACAACGCCAACTTTCAATAAATTTTTAAACTGCATTGTACTCCTTCTTATGAATGTAGACTATTTTCATTCCACTTAAAAAGCATTCATATCAAAAAATATTTTGGAATGAATCGAAATAAAATTTTATATCTGGTCGTAATTATAATTTCGTTTCTGCCTATTTCAATATGTTTTGACTACCTATTACACTCTATTTCTCAACAAAAAAAGAAGATGTTTTACATTTTTTAACATCTTCTTTCTATTTTTTATTTTTATCTTTTTTATTTTTTTATTTATGTTTCTATTTTTATTTATCTTATCTATTTATGTGTTTCTTTATTTATATTCTTTTTCTATACAATTATTTAAATAAATCTTTGATAATATTTTTAATTGTTGTTTATTTTCATCTGACATTTCAAAAGAATAAAGTTTTTTTGGTTCTGCCCATATAATCCATTTTAATGCTTTTATAGTTGAATCTGAAAGTTCAATTGCACCTTTATCTTGCTTGCCACATGCACTACATTTAAATCCATGATCTTTAAAACTAAAATAGCTCAATGTTTCTTTTGTTCCACAAGTAGTACACTTTTCTATTTCAGGTCTGAAACCAATTAAACTTAATAACCTTATTTTAAAAACAGATAATACAAAATCTAAATTCTTTTCGCTTTCAGAAATCATGTAAAGTGTATTTAGTACTAACTGTAAAATGTTATAACTATATTCATTTTCATCAGTAACATCATTAGTTATTTTAGCAATTTCAGAAGCAATAGTGAGCTTATCTACGTCTAATCTTATATTATAAAAAATTTCAATCGGTTCACAAGAATTAATTGTATAACTATTAACTCCTTTATATAAAACTAAATCTGCAAAACATAAAAATTGTGTTCCTGCCATTAATGCACTTTTAGGTCTTCTTGATCCACGTGCTGCAGCGCCAATTTTACCTAAATCAGGAGTTAATATAGTAACCATTTGATCATTATCGCCCATGTTGCTTCGTGCTAAAACGATGCCTTTTGTTTTAATTGTTGCCATATCTTTTTCCTATTTAAAATTTATTTTTTTACTTTAAACTTGTCTACAAATTTTGGATCATTTATCCAATCTTTTTGAACAACAACCCACAATTTTAAATTAAATTTGCAATCAAACATTTTTTCTAATTCTTTTCTAGCGCTCATTCCAATACGTTTTAACATATCGCCTTTTTTACCAATGATAATGCCTTTGTGTGAATCTCTATTACAATATATTGTAGCTTCTACATCATAATATTTTTCATCTTTCATTGTCTTTTTTGTTTTCATTTTAGAAACTTCTACATAAATTCCATGTGGAATTTCATCATGCAAAAATCGTAAAACTTTTTCTCTAATCGTTTCTTCAACTATTTCTCTAGATGTTTGATCTGTATATTCTTCTTGATCATAATATGCTGGACCTTCAGGTAAGCACTTTTCTATCTCATCAAGAACATCTTTTACATTTCTGTTTTTTTCAACTGATACTGGAATTATTGATTGAAAATCATATAAATCTTTATACTTGTTAATAAATTCTGCAACTTCAGTTGGTGAAATCATATCTATTTTATTTAAAACTAAAATTGTCTTTTTATTTGAATCTTTTATTTTTTCTAATGTTTTTTCATCTATTCTTGTTGATGTAACATCAACCACATAAACTATTACATCCACTTCTTCTAATGAGTAATATGCTGATTCAATCATTGCTTCACTTAATTTAGATTTTGGTGAATGAATACCTGGTGTATCAATGAAAATGATTTGAGCGTTTTCACGATTAACAATTGCTTTAACATTTTTTCTTGTTGTTTGTGTTTTATCAGCAACTGCAGAAACTTTTTCTCCAACCATTTTATTTATTAAACTTGATTTTCCTACATTTGTTCTACCAATAACGGTTACAAATCCAGATTTAAATTTTTCCATTAAACTCCTTACATTCTATATATGCTACTGTTTTAATCTTTAATTGTTTTATATATTACTATTAGTTTTGTATATCGCAAAAATTTACATAGGCATTGTGAATGCTGTTAAACCATATACTAAAATTACTATTAATACGCCCATACAAACTCCAAATAATACTTCTCCAAATGTACGTGTATCATTAACTCTATTTCCTAAAACCATAAATGATAAAATTAATGCTAAGCAAAATACTATTGGACTTCTTGAATTCATCCAAATTGCTGTAAGAATTGCAAATGCTAAAGCTGTTTGACCACTTGGATTAAAAGTATGTGCTAGTGGATTCTGTTGTTTCTTTCTTGCCGAAAACATTTTGCATAATACAATAGCTATTAATGTTAATCCTAAAGCAACAAATGTTAAGTGATTGCTTGAATGTACCATTGTTGAAAGTAAACTTTGGCTGATTTCAGTAATTTTTGTTTCTCTAAAAAATAAGAAATATGCAACAATAATTGCATTGATGCATGCCATAACAACTGCTCCAGCTCCAACATCTTTAATTATCTTTGCCTTTGGATGATAAACATCAACATATAAATCTACAATTGTTTCTAGTGCTGTATTTACAAACTCTGCAAAAATAACAAAGAATATTGCAAACATTAAGCATAGGAATTCAGCTGTTTTAAAATTATAAAACAAACTAAGTATTAATGCTAAAGCTCCTAATACTAATTCTTTTCTAATATTTGCTTGAGAAATTGTACAATATACAATTCCGTTTACTGCGTTAGCACATGATTGAATAAAATTTTTGTTATATAAACGTGGATCGCCTTTTTTGGCTTTCTTTTTAGCATCAGCATAATCAGTTGTTACGCCTGCTTTTGGATATTCCCTCATATTACCCCTCTCTTGTTATATTTAACTTGTTTAAAATTTCATCTTCTTTTGCACGCATTTTTATTTTATCTTCTTCTACCATATGATCATAACCCATCAAATGATAAAAACTATGAACTACCATGTAAGCTAGTTCTCTTTCAAAACTATGTCCATATTCTTTTGCTTGAATCTCAACTTGTGGAATTGAAATAACCATATCACCTAATACATCTTCTTCTTTATAATTTTCTTTAATCATCTTTTCAATTTCATCAGGTTGAAACATAGGAAATGATAAAACATCAGTTGGTTTATCTATGTTTCTATATGTTTTATTGAGAATATGAATTTCCTCAGGAACAGTTAAAGTTATACTTACGTATAACTTTAATCCTTCTAAGTATTCATTTTCAAAGCATTCATCTATAACTTTGTTGATAATAGTTTCATATTCAGAATTTTCTTCAACTTTGTTATATACTATTTCAGCATGCTGCTTCATTTTCTAATACCTTTCTTAATTCATTTTCAGCTGTAAAAACACCTTTTTCTTTTGAATAAGAATTTTTAATTCTTCTCATATCGCCTAAATTAACTAAACGATTTCTGTAGAATTTAAGTATTCTGAAGTATTTATCACCTGACTCTTCTAAGTATTGCATGTCAGATCTAATAAATAATATTTGTCTTTTAATTTCATATGCATGATTTCCATCTGAAGTTTTTAATGCTTCTAAAGCATTTCTATCTTCATTAAATCTTGCATATTTTTTCTTTTCATCATTGTTTTTCCAATAAATCTTAACTGCTAATAATTTGTCATTGTATTGCTCTACTAATCTTAACAATAATTGATATGCGTTTTCTCTCTTGCGAGCAATCTTTGTATCAACAATAAGATTTCTTGTATCTTTTAATAATTTTACATAGCATCTTTCAGCTGCAACTAGTGGAAGACTATGAGTAAAGATTTTTCTACTAATTCCTAATAGAATCATTCTCTTGTCGATGATGTCTACTTGATCAAGTTTTCCAACTTCGTATGTTTCAAACAAACTGCATTCTTTTATTAATTCAGCATCTTCAATCTTTTTAAGTGGAATAATGCTTGTTACATAATCATCAAGTGTATCGAATATTTTATCATATGCTTCTTGCTTTTGCATAGGGCTTAATTTTTCTGATAACTTCATTGAATAATGTTTTAATAATGATTTATATAATTGTTCCATCTCATAAAGATAAAAACTTTGATATTCTTCCAACATATTTTTCTTATCCATAGATTTTAAAGAATTATAATCTAGGCTAAGTAAATATTGTTGTTTTTTGTATTTATATTCTTCTGTATCATTTTCTTTTAAATGAATGACATTATAATATTTAGAAAGCGCGTTTCTTTCAAAGTCAGAAGCTGTATCAGTTCTAACTTTTTTATATATATTTTCAATTACTAATTGATCTATTGATTCTAAGTACAAAGAATATGATTCTTGAAATTTCTTTTGGCAAGTTTCTTTTTTATCGCTCTTTGCCTTATCTATGCTCTTATAGTTCTTTAACATTGAGCTTCTTTTCATATTAACAAGCCAATTGTTAATTCCTGCATGAGTAGGTGCAAATATCTTACTAAATCTACTTCCTAACTTTGAGAAAAAAGTTCTTTTTGAATCATATACTTTTAAGCTTCTTTCTTGTGCTCCCATGTTACATCCTTTCTGTTTTTTCATTGGTTTACAAAAATTCTTATATGCCAATATTCCGTAGAGCAAATTGAATTTTTATATCTACTACAATTTCGGTCTCATTTTATCATAAAACATGTTGTTTTTTAAAGTCTTTTTTATGAAAATTTTATGTTTTTTTGACTGATTTTTTGTCAAAAATAAAAAAAGGCTGTATTCCATTGGAAACAAGCCTTTCACATTGTAATAATTATGTTATCTTATTTAATTTCTAATCCATCTATTAATTTCCAAATTCCATCATTTTTTGGTAAATCAATGTATGTTAAATCTTCTTTAGTTGTTGGATGAATAAAGCTTAATTTGTATGCCCATAAGCATAATTGAGCATTTCCACCCTTTCCATGATATTTTGTATCTCCATATAAAGCGTGCATTCTGCTTGAAAATTGCACTCTAATTTGATGATGTCTTCCTGTATGAAGATCTATTTTTACTAAAGAAACGTCCTCTTTTTCATCATATTTTAATACTTCATAGTCTAAAACAGCTTCTTTAGCATTCTTTTTGCTTTCTTTTACAACATATGAAGTGTTATTTTTTTCATCCTTCCAAAGATAATCTTTCATAGTTCCTTTGTTTTCATCAAACTTACCATTACAAATTGCTAAATAACTTTTTTGAATTTTTCTTTCACGAATTTCATCACTAAGTCTTCCAGCAGATTTTGATGTTCTTGCAAAAACCATAACGCCACCAGTCGGACGATCAAGTCTGTGAACTAAACCTATGTAAACATTTCCTGGTTTATTATACTTAACTTTTACATATTCTTTAACCATAGTTAATAAATCTTTATCACCAGTAGCGTCACCCTGGCTTAAAATATTTATTGGTTTTTCAACAACAATAATATGATTATCTTCATATAAAACATTTAATTTAGTCATCTTTTTCCCATCTTCCATAAATACCACAAGGTAAAACTAAATCACCATTTTTAATAGGAAGTCCAACTTCTCCACAAGTAATTTTACCTTCACATTTCTTATTAACCGTTAACTTCAACAAATTAGAAAGAACCATAGAAGAAAGTCCAGTCGTATATGAATTAATTAAAAAGAATAATGGATTATCACTAAGAATTTCCGTACAAATCTGAACTAAATAGTTAAGATTCTTTTCAATATCCCAAACTTCACCATTAGCACCTCTTCCATAGCTAGGAGGATCCATTAAAATAGCATCATACTTATTACCTCTTCTTATTTCACGTTGAACAAATTTAATGACATCATCTACCAAATAACGTATCTCAGCATTTTCATATCCACTTGATTTTACATTTTCTTTACACCAATCAACCATTCCTCTAGAAGAGTCAACATGAGTTACACTAGCCCCAGCACTTAAGCATGCTACACTAGCGCCACCAGTATAAGCAAACAAATTAAGAACTTTAATTTTTCTACCAGAAGACTTTATCTTATCTATCATAAAATCCCAATTAACAGCTTGTTCTGGAAATAATCCTGTGTGTTTAAATCCCATTTGCTTAATATTGAATGTTAAATTTTTATAACCTATTTGCCAATCACTAGGAATATTTTTCAAATTTTCCCAATGACCTCCACCTTTATTGCTTCTATAATATGCAGCATCAATTTTTGAATGATACTTTTCTAGTAAATCACCATTATCCCAAACAATTTGTGGATCAGGACGAAGTAAATAATATTTACCCCATCTTTCTAATTTTTGCCCTTGCGAAGCATCAATAATTTCATAATCATCCCATTTTGCTAATAACATCTAATCACCTCTAATTATAAGTTGCAGTAAATTCTTTACCATAATTCGTAACTAACATACTACCATTAAAAGCCAATATATAATCTTTATATTCCATTAAAGGAGTATCTTCATACATTTCATAAGTGCATTCAACATTTGCATATTGACTACAATTTTCATAATTTGTTATTTTCATTCTATAAATTTTTTCTTCTGATCTAATATAGTTAGTAGCAATCGAAGCAGTATAACTAAAATCTATTATTTTTCCATATGTACTAGAACTATAAGCTACTTCTTGACTAACTAAAGATACAGCACTTTTATTATCTCCTTTATTAATAACAACCTTATAAATATTACCATCATCTTTTAACACATAATAAATACCTGAATTTTCATCATATGTAGTAATTTTTTTTACACCATCCAAATTAAATA
>JAZUKI010000008.1:0-63274 GCA_045643205.1 Clostridia bacterium
TTAGTATATGAATTTGTAAATGGAAGACTTAATAATATTAATTTTAATAAATTTGGAAAAATTTTATTGAATATAATTGAAATTATTGGATTTGCAAGTATTTTCTTTATTGTAAATACAAAAAATTCACATGAAAAATATGATTATATTATGTTGGTGATTTTATTTGTTTGTATATCTATTGGATTTTCAAATAAAACATATACAGGAAAAATGTTATCTAATAAATTTGTTTTTTATCTAGAAAAATTAAGCCTTCCTATATATTTAACACATAATACAGTTATAAGAATAATTAATAAAATTCTTATAGCTAATAATATAACAATGAATTTTTATTTAATATTATTAATAACAATAGTTGCAACAATTATTATTTCGATATTGGAATTACAGTTAATAAAAATAATACCACATCTAAAATCATTTACTAAAAAACTTTTAGTAGAAAAAGAAGCTTAATATTAATAAAAGTATAGAAAAAGAAAGGTTTGATAGATGAAATATGATTATTTAATAATAGGCACAGGATTATTTGGTGCAACATGTGCTAATTTATTAACTAAAGCAGGAAAAAAAGTATTAGTTATTGATAAAAGACCAAATGTTGCAGGAAATATCTATACTGAGAATGTTGAAGGTATTCAAGTTCATAAATATGGAGCTCATATATTTCATACTGATTATAAAGATGTATGGGAATATGTTAATTCATTTGTTGAGTTTAATAGATATACTAATTCACCAGTAGCTAGAATTGGAAATGAAATATATAATATGCCATTTAATATGAATACATTTTCTAAAATGTGGGATGATGTTTTCACACCTGAAGATGCAATGAGACATATTGAAGAAGAAAAGAAAGAAATAGATCACGAGCCACAAAATTTAGAAGAACAAGCAATTTCATTAGTAGGTAGAACTATATATGAAAAACTAATTAAAGGTTATACTGAAAAACAATGGAACAGAGATTGTAAAGATTTACCTGCATTTATAATTAAGAGATTACCAGTTAGATTGATTTATGATAACAATTATTTTAATGATAAATATCAAGGCATTCCAATTGGCGGATATACTAAACTAGTTGAAAAAATGTTAGATGGTATAGAAGTAAGACTTGATACAGATTTCTTTGAACATCCAGAATTAAGAGAAGAAGCAGAAAAGATTATATATACAGGACCAATAGATGAATATTTTAATTATTCATTAGGTGAACTTGAGTGGAGATCTTTAAAATTTGATACACAAGTTTTAAATGAGAAGAATCATCAAGGTAATGCTGTTGTTAACTATACAGGACATGAAGTAGATTACACTAGAGTAATTGAACATAAACATTTTGAATTTGATACAGAAAGTCCAAAGACAGTAATTACATATGAATATCCAGCTGACTATGAAAAAGGTATGGAAAAGTTCTACACAGTTAATGATGATAAAAATAATGAATTAGCAGAAAAGTATAGAGAATTAGCTGCTAAGGAAGAAAATGTTATATTTGGCGGAAGATTAGCTGAATACAAATATTATGACATGGATGATGTAATTAAATCAGCAATGGATTGTGTAGCTAGACAATAATCATAATAGATTATAAAAAATAAATACATTTAATATTAAAATAGGAAACCACCGATAGCATTAATAATTATTTAATGCTGTCGGTGGTTTTGGAAACTGCAGAAAAAGATTTAAGTTACAGATTCTGAAGTGGCTTTAAATAAACAAGGCACAGCCTTTCTTCGGCAACGCTGTGATCATCATATGGATTATTATTGATCTCAGCAACGGTGGTCCAATTACCTTCATAGAGAAGCTCAAAAAAATCAGCTTCATCAATAAGGTTATCCAACATTGTCTGGCTCACCAGCAAAAATGGAATACCATCAGAGACTATGAAGTCACGTCGCAAAATATCAACTTCCTTTATATAGGAATCTGCATTTGCTTTTTTACGATAGTACTCTTTTTTGGCAACCTCATCAGCTGGTTTTGTTGGAAGATTCTTAATCTTCTCCAAACGATCCCGCCGTTTTCTTAAAATCTTAAGCAATGAATCCTTTTCTTTTGTTTCATAGTTCATAGTAAACCCTCCTTAATAATTTTTTTTGCCTTATCAAAGTAGCCGATAAGGAAGATACTAGTTGGAACATAAACATAAAAAATAAATGTTTATAGTACACAAGTATACCATATATTTGAAAAAATGTATAGATATGTAGAGATGATTATATTTAGAAGAATAATAAATGAATATAAAAAGAGACAGAAAGCAAAAGAACTTCTTCAGTTCAATTGCTACTGTCTCTTGTATAGACAATTTACATCAACAGATAAATCTAGCACTGGGTGTGCTTTCATTAGGCAATTAGCTGGTAGCGGTCGGAGAAGAGATTTTGCGATTCAGAAACTTAAAGTTTTCCACAAACTAAAGAGAGCAAAATCTCGACTAACCCAGTGAATTGAGTTATGAATCAATGACATTGATCCAGGCACTGGTTTCGTATGTTTAAATATAAATGTAAAATACATTAAGTAAAATACTTAGTAAATCACATAATTTAAATCAATGAAAATGCCGTTACATTCATCGTGCTGATTGTAAAATTGTTTTTACCGAAGCTTCAAAGTTAACATTTGTTTTCTTTTCATATTTTTCAATGATAGATGCTATGAAGCTAGGTTCTATGCATCTATAATAAGACATAAGGCCAAGCAACTTAGATAATTCAGAAGCAGACCACATCTTACCATTTTTTAAATCCATGAGAAAGCTCCAAAGTTTTGCTTTGAGATATTGTTTCTTCTTGCTACCGATTTTTGGTCCGTAACAGCCAATAGAAACACCTAAAACCCATACATTAGTTTTATTCGATAGCAGACATTTGCATTTGTCTTGGTTTAATGCAAAATTGTATTTTTTTAAACATGTACTTAGTACAACTCTTTTTTCATTAAAATTTTTGTACGCTCTAGGCAGAGTAGAATAATAAATATCATCTGCATACCGAGTATACGATGGATCATCCTGCCAAAGTTTTAAATCTAGCGGTAATATTGCTAAATTAGAAAACAAAGGGCTAGTCGGAGCACCTTGTGGAAGTCTGTAATCATCATTGTAGTAGATCATACATGAAGCAACAATTGTTTCTAGTTTATTAAGATCCATTAAACAAAATGGATATATTATAGATAAACTATTCATTATTACATTAATAGTACAACTACCAAAGAAATCTTTGATATCGAATCCCATAATGCAACGTGCACCCAAATGTTTAGTAACAGCATTAATCGTCGATTTTCCTGGAACATAAGCATACACAAAATTAGGAAATAAAAATTTGAAATTGTGAACAAAATAATGATT
Organism: Clostridia bacterium; assembly: GCA_045643205.1. Classification (GTDB taxonomy): domain Bacteria; phylum Bacillota; class Clostridia; order TANB77; family CAG-508; genus CAG-793. The sequence goes on from JAZUKI010000008.1 coordinate 3,383, forward strand.
CACTTCTCTCATATATTTTTTTAATTCTTCATCTGGTATGTCTATACGCCGTAATTTTCCACTACGTTTCTTTTTGTAGTAGGTAGTATAGTGACTGTTTACATCGGTGCTTAAAATTTCTAAAGCACGCATGTACAAATAATCTACTTGTGCGGAAAAGCTTTTTACAAATCTAATATTTTTATTAGTGAATTCTTCTACGAATTCGGTGTAAGTTTCATCATCTTTTTTATTTTTGTAAGTAATAATGTATGTCATAGAAGACTCCTTTCTATAGTTATGAAGTTTAGTATTGAGTAATTATAGATTTATTATAGATGCATATGAACTTGTCATTATACTGACAAGTTGTTTGTCAATGTTCTAAAAGAACGTGTTTACATAATATCACAAAGATAGACATTTAACAATAGAGTTTTTAATAATTGCAATATTATATAAAGTTATATAGTATTTTTATTATTGTTGTGATAAAATACAAAACTAGAGCAAAAACACATGCTGGTATAGCTCAGTTGGTAGAGCACGTGTTTCGTAAACATGAGGCCATGAGTTCGATTCTCATTGCCAGCACCAATTTTATTGAAAGAGGTATTAAAATGGACGATAAAATTTTTAAAGATTATGAATCTGAAGTTAGATCATATTGCAGAAAGTGGCCTGTAATTTTTACTAAGGCTAAAGATGCAATTATTACAACTGAAGATGGTAAAGAATATATTGATTTTTTTGACGGAGCCGGTGCGCTTAATTATGGCCACAATAACAGCTACATCCAAGAAAAAGTTATTGAATATATTAAGAGTGATGGAATAGTTCATTCACTTGATATGTATACTAAGGCAAAACAAGAATTTTTAGAAAGTTTTACTGAGAATATTTTAAAACCAAGAAACTTAAATTATAAAATTCAATTTCCTGGACCTACTGGAACTAATGCAAATGAGGCTGCTTACAAGCTAGCTAGAAAAGTTAAGGGAAGAAGTAATATATTCGCGTTGATGGGATGTTTTCACGGAATGACTTTAGGTTCTTTGGCTTTGACAACTGATAAAGGTGGAAGAGGCGGAGCAGGTGTTCCTCTTTATGGAGTTACTCATATTCCTGCACCATACATGTTAGATACAATCAAATATTTACGTACAATTCTTTCTGATGATCACAGCGGAATTGAACTTCCAGCTGCTATTGCTATTGAAACAGTTCAAGCAGAGGGCGGAATTTATGTACTTGATACAGAGTTTTTAAAAGAACTAAGAAAACTTTGCGATGAATATGGAATTTTATTAATCGTTGATGATGTTCAAGTTGGATGCTCTCGTACAGGAACATTCTTCTCATTTGAGCGTGCAGGAATTGAACCTGATATTGTTACTATGAGTAAATCAATTGGAGCTTATGGACTTCCATTTGCATTGACTTTATTCAAACCTGAACTTGATGTTTGGACTCCAGGCGAGCATAATGGAACTTTTAGAGGAAACAATTTAGCCTTTGTTGCTGCTAAGGCTGGTATTGAACTTACAATTAATGAAAAGATTGGCGATGAAGTAAAACGCAAAGGTACTATCATTGAAGAATTTTTAAATAAAGAGATTAAACCTATTTCTGATACAATTGAAATTAGAGGTATTGGAATGATTTGGGGTATCGATGTTAAAGAAGGTGATCTTGCTAAGAAGATTGCTGATAAATGTTTTGAAAAAGGATTAATTATTGAGAGAGCTGGTAGAGGAGATGATGTTGTTAAGATTATGCCAGAGCTATTAATTCCAGATGATATTATGATGAAGGGATTAGAAATAATTAAGGAAGCAATAGTAGAGGTTATTGGATAATTAATAAGCAAATTAATTTTACATAATTTGTTGCCAAAATGCCTATTTTATACTATACTAGTTCTATCAATTAATTTCATACAGAGTGGGAATCCGCTAGATTATTGACATTTGCACAAGAATATCTAGTCGGAGCCCTGTATCCTCCGACTTAAAGTGAATACTAAGGAGGAAAACATATGAAAGTATTCAGTGTTGCTGGTCGTCTTAAACAAGACGATGATGATTTCGGATCTGTTAAATTTGATGGATTTTTTTCTTTAGATGAAAATAGTTCAGAAATCAAGGGAAGTTTAAAAGAATTTTTTAGTCAGCATGAGGAAAATAGGTTTATCTATGGAAAGTACGATGAGTCCAGTAGTAGAATGGCATTCTTTATTATGACCAATAGTACAAAACTTTCTCCTATTCTTTGTGTTTTTTCAAATCTAAGAGAAGAAGGTATTTGGTCCGCGTACTATTTACCAGATAAAGGATTTTTTCCTAGTTCGGAACCAGATGGGAATATTGAAATAATCCTGAAAGCTAATTCAAAGAGCAGTAATGAAGTAATAGAAGAGTACGATTTACTTGCTCAGAATATTACTCAACTAAATGAAGAGCTTATCAAGTCAGGTGTAGATTACTATACAGAAGGCCTTGATATAGCAGGTGTTTATGATTTTAATTATGCTGCTAATTGTAAGGCTAATTCTAATCATAATAGTTACGATCCTAGGTTTAGTTGGCTACCGAAATATTCAAAAGAGTTCGATAATTTGGATGATGATTTTGAGGACGATGATGAAGATGATGACTATGATGAATATTTTGATTAATTTAATTAATCTAATTTATTTAATTAATCTAATCAATCGGATTTAATGACAACTGAGTATTTTACAAAGTGAGCAAGATTTTGCTCACTTTGTTTTTTTTTGTTTTATAAACTTCGGTTAAGCGGGATATTTATTTGTTTTATATTGAACATAGGCTAAAATCGTGGTATAATGTCGCCTAACTTTTATTTGCAAATCCTTAGGGTATTTCAACTTGGGACAACAGCAAAAATAATTTTTTAGGAGGTAAAAAAATGAAAGTGGAAAGTAGTAAGCAAGAGGAGCGGCAGCTCGCTGAAAGAGAGTTGCAGGTGTTTATTAGTACAAAGGCAATGGAAATTCCAAAAGGAATGAAATTGATAGCTGTGGATGAAAAACCACAGAAGGAAGTGGAGTTCGAAATTCAAAATTTCATTGCTATGGCAGATAAACAAAATGTTTATTCAGAGGATGGTGATCTAATTGCATTTATCTACAACGAGAAATACTATGTTGCAGGAAAAACAGACAATGCTATTTCGATTTTAAAAAGAAATCAGTTTGTGTCAAAGAATTTTTACATTAAGCTGTTGAGTTATCTTCCTGCGGAAAAACAAAAACAACAAAGAGTATTTCAATTGTTAGAAGATGCGGCGAAGGCTCATGAAGATGAATTTCGCTGGTATTGTAAGAAATGGGCAATGACCAAATCAGTTTATCCTATTTCATCAGAAGCTCTCAAAAATTGTTTTAAGATTCCAAGAAAAGGAATCAGAGTAAGGCAACCTGATGGAAACGCATACTATGCTCCAATAGTCTCGTACATGAATCGAGATGAAGTGGGAGTGCTTGATTGTATCGGCCAGTATGCTGTACTTGGGAAAATTACGTTTTTTGTGCATGCTGATAGCGACACCTACGTTGCTAAAGGTAATCACATAATTAATGTTTTGAAGGCTAATGGTTATAAGCCGGAACTGGTTCTGACTTATCAAGAAGAATTCAAAATTTTGGATGAAGAGTACCAGAAAATTTGGGAAATGATTCCTGAAATAAACGATTCTTCGATAGAAATAACGAATTGATAATTACTGCTTTTTAATTTAAGGAAAGGTTAGCAAATGCTAGCCTTTCTTTTCTTATATAAATGAAATAAGAACAAAAATAAAAATGCAAGGTTATAAAAAGTTAAATATTTGACAAAAAATGGAAAAATAGATATAATAGATCTTACATAATTTTTTGAACATCTGGAGGTATAGCAAGATGAAAAAAACTATAATTGTAGAAGGACCTAAAGGAATGCGGGCGATATCTGAGATTACATTACAAATTTTAGAAGTTTGTGGTGTTAAAGATGAAATAAAAATTAAAAGCTCAGATGATATTAATTATAAAATCTCAATCAAAAAAGGCATAGAAGTCATTCAAATTGAAGTAAAGAATGTGCATCTAAATAAAGATGTTAGAGATTTTTTAATTACTCTGCAAGCAAATCTTCATGAGAGGTCAGAAAATTAATTTTTTTCATTTTATGATGTAGAGAAGTGGAATAATAATTCCACTTCTTTTTTATTTTTATATTTCAGTTTGGTGTCATTTGTGTTGATATTAGTGAAATTTTTAATTTGCAATGCTATAATCTCAATGCAAATTTATATTTTTTTAGGAGGACAAAATGGATTTAGAAAAACTTCAAGTAATGAAAGATGGAAGAGGATTTATTGCTGCTCTTGACCAAAGTGGAGGATCAAGTGCTAAGACTTTATTAAGATATGGTATTAGTGAAGATAGTTATTCAACAGAAGAAGAAATGTTTAATCTTATTCATGAAATGAGAAAAAGAGTTTTTACAAGTTCAGTTTTCAATAATGAACATATAGTTGGTGCTATTTTGTTCTATAAAACTATGATGGGAAAAGTTGATGATGAATTTACAGCTGATTATTTATGGAACAAGAAACACATTGTTTCTTTCTTAAAGGTAGATAAGGGATTAGAAGAAGAGACTAACGGAGTTAAGCTAATGAAAGAAATTCCTGACTTAGATGAGCAACTTGCTGAAGCAAATAGCAAAAATGTTTTTGGAACAAAGATGAGAAGTGTTATTTATTCTGCAAATGAAGAAGGAATCGCTGCAATTGTAGATCAACAATTCGCATTTGCAAAACGTATCTGCGATGCTGGTTTAGTTCCTATTATTGAACCAGAAGTTGATATTAATGCAGTTGATAAAGTAGAATGCGAAACAATATTAAAACAAAAAATTGAAGAAAAATTAGCTACATGGAATGAAGATGATTTAATTATGTTTAAATTTACAATTCCAACAGAAGCAAATAAATATTTAAGTTTATATGATAACAAAGCTGTTGTTAAAATTGTAGCACTTTCAGGTGGATATGAATTAGATGTAGCTTGCGATTTATTAAGCAAAAACGAAAACATGATTGCAAGTTTCTCAAGGGCTTTACTTGGAGGACTTACAGCACAACAATCACAAGAAGATTTTGATAATACACTAAACGAAACAATTATGAAAATCTATACAGCTTCAATTGAGTAGTTAAATAATTAATAAAAATAAACGAAAACGAAAATAAAAGAACCCTTATAAAATGGAAAAAATTTCATTTCATAAGGGTCCTTTTTAGTTGTAATTATACAAACTAAAGTACTATGCGTAATTTTTTTTAGGCGGAATAGCTTTAAAAAATGCAAACCACTCGTTTCTAAAAGCTTCTGAAAATTCAGGGGTTGCAATTTGATCTACTATCTGTGGAAAGTTATTAATATTTTTTAAAATTTGATCTTTCCACTTTATCAATTCATTTGGCAACTTTGGATTATTTGGTTCAAAGCTATTATGTCCAGATTCTATGTCACATTTCATCAAATGGACGAACATTACAAGGTCGAGTGAATCTACTGTGTCAGGTACATAATTTCCTAAATGTTTGATGAATGAAAATAAATATCCATCAATAGGATCTTTACAAAGTCTGTTCGCATGTAAAAGCGAATTCCTTGCATTAAAAAATTTCATTTGTTTCATTTTTAATACCTCCGTAGTTAGTTTATTTTTGTGAATCATGAAACAAAAGCATAGTTAAAACGCAACTAGCTGCACACGATTATAGCAAATTTACATAATTTGTCAATTGCCAAAGTTTACATTTTTTATACAACAAAAAAACAACCAGAAAAATCTGGTTGTTTTAAATTGGTGCGGATGAAGGGACTCGAACCCCCACACACGAAGTACTGGTTCCTAAGACCAGCGCGTCTACCAATTCCGCCACATCCGCATATGTTTTTGACAAGAATTATAATACTCTTATTATCACTAAAAGTCAAGTATAACATTAAATTTATGTTGAAAAAATATATTTATTATTATAAAATTGTCATGAATTAAGAATTGCGTATCTAGTATTTGATACATGAAAGGAATAAACAATGAAACAAAAATTTCTTAAGGATATTGGCATCGATATAGATGATGAAACAAAAGATCTTATTAAGCAATTTGATTTAACAGGATATATGGATCAAATTAGTGATGATCGTTTAAAAGAAGAAGAAAAAGCTGTTGAAGAACAAACAGAAAAAATTGAAACAGCCGATGAAATAAAAAATGACAAAACTGATGTAGCTGACGAAGAAACTGAAACAGCCGACAAAGAAAATACTGAGGAATAGAAATTAATGTTTAACAAAAATGATGAATTTGAAGTAAATATTATAGATTATGGAAGAGATGGAGAAGGTATCGCAAAGGTTGATAATTTTACACTCTTTATTCCTGGCGCAATGAAAGGTGAGCATTGCAAAATTCATGTTACTAGAGTAAATAAAAATTTTGGCTTTGCAAAACTTGTTGAGGTTATTGAAAAATCAGAAAAAAGATGTTCACCAGATTGTAAGAGTTTTCCTCGATGTGGGGGATGTTCTTTACGACATATGACATATGATGAAACTTTAAAAATCAAAAAGTACATTGTTGAAAATTTAGCAAATAAAATGCTTGATCAAGATATTAAAGTTAATGATTGTGTTAGTTGTGAAAAAAATAAGTATTATCGAAACAAAGCTATTTATCCAGTTAGCAAAGATGGAATAGTCGGAACGTTTGCTGGTAGATCACATTTTGTATTACCAATTAATGATTGCAAAATTCAATCAAAAATTTCACAAAACATTGCAAAACATATTACAACAAATTGGAAGGGAACTTTTTATGATGAAGAAACTAATAAAGGTGAACTTCGAAACATAATGATTAGAACTGGAATTAACACTGATGAAGTAATGGTAGTTGTTGTTTTGAATGGAAATGAACTTAAATTTAATGTAGATGAGTTACTAGAACATTATCCACAAATCAAAACAATAATTATTAATAAACAAACTGCAAATACAAATGTTATCTTATCAAAAGACAATACTATTGTTTATGGCGAAGGATACATTAAAGATAAAATTGGTGATTACATTTTTAAAATTTCACCAAACTCATTTTTTCAAATTAATAATGAGCAGACTGAAAAGTTTTACAAACTAGCAATTGATAATTTAAATTTAAAGCCAGATGACATTGTATGTGATTTATATTGTGGAATTGGAACTATAGGAATTTCAATTGCTGATAGAGTTAAAAAAGTTTATGGAATTGAAATTGTAGATGAAGCAATTGATGATGCAAAAGAAAATGCAAAGCTTAATAACATTGATAACATTGAGTTTATCAAGGGAGATTGTGAACAAGCTTTTGAAGAATTACTAAAGAAAGAAATTGTTCCAACAGCAATTATTGTTGATCCACCAAGAAGTGGTCTTGATGAAACAACAGTACATAACATCAACAAATTAAAACTTGAAAAACTTTCATACATTAGTTGCAATCCAGCAACATTGATGCGTGATTTGCATATGTTAGAAGAAACATATACAATAACAAGTTTGACACCAGTTGATAATTTTTGCTACAGCTCTAGTATAGAAACAGTAGCAACACTTGAAAGGAAATAAAAATGATTCTTGAAGAAAGATTTTTAGTTGGAATACAAGATATTGATAAGAACGATTTAATTACAAATAAAGCATTTTTTGAAGCGTTTGGAAACTTAGGATGCATTCATTCAAATTTTGCTGGCTCAGGACCTTATCAAATGAAGAAAACTCATTTGTCATGGTTAGTAATTAATTGGAAGTTAAAAGTTTTTAAACGTCCAAAATATTTTGAACATTACTATGTTAAAACTTGGGCTAGAAACTATGATAGACTTTATTCTTATCGTGATTATGAAGTATATAATGAATCTAATGAAAGAATTGCAATTTGTACATCAAGATGGATTTTAGTTGATACAGAGAAAAGACATTTAGGAAAAATAGAACCTTCTATGATGGCAAATTATCAACCTGAGAAACGTGAAGTTTTCCCAGGATATGAATTTCCTAAGATTGAAGCACCAGAAAATATAATGGTTCAAAAATATTATAATATAAATTCAATGATGATTGATTTTAATAATCATGTACACAATACAAGTTATATTGATTTAGCAGATGAAGTAATACCACAAGAAATTTTAAATCAACCAATTAATGATATAGAAATAATTTATAAAAAAGAAATTAAACCTGAGGAAACTGTAAAGTTACAATACTCTGAAATGAATGGTAAGAGAATGGTTACAATTAAGAGTGAAGATGAACTTATACAGCATAGCCAAATTATTTTTTAATAAGTAAAAAAAGAAGATGATATAAATGAAGTGAAACATATTTAGCTTACTTCAAAAATATCATCTTTTTATTTTGTTCTTAAATAGTTATTTACTATTAATTATTACTATTAATTATTAATATTAATGCATCATATTAATTGCACCAAAAATTCCTGCTGTTCCAAGTCCCATAATTATACCTGCACATACAACTCCAAGCATTACTGCGATACAACTCTTTTTGAAATCCATATCTAAGAATGATGCTGCAAGAGTTCCTGTCCAAGCACCTGTTCCTGGAATAGGAACACCTACAAATAAAAATAGTGCGAAGTATAAACCTTTGCCAGCTTTCTTTTTAAGTTTTTCACCACCTTTGTGGCCTTTGTTTAAACAGAATGTAAAAAACTTTCCAATGAATTTTTTATCTTTACCCCATTCAAGTACTTTTCTTGCAAAGAAGAAAATAAATGGAACAGGTAACATATTCGCAATTACACATACTACATATAAAATTAAAATTTGTTGCCATGATTGGCAAGCAGGGCCCCAAGCTTCACTTAATCCGATTGGAATAGCTCCTCTTAATTCTATAAGTGGTATCATTGAAAAGAAAAATAGTTTTATTAATTTTGAAATCATTTTTGTGCTCCTTTATAAATGTTCTTTGAAAGTATAGCATAAGTAAATAAAAAAGTGCAACATATGTATTTTTACTTTCACTTTTTAAGATAAAATGATATAATTCAAAAGATTTAAGAAGGAGAAATAATGAATTCAATTATTCAGGCAAAATTAAAATTGCCTATTGATTTTATAAATTACATAGAAGCTAACTTTGGTGAAAGAGTTGTAAATAATATTCTTTCAGGTATGTGCGAAGCAAGGAACACAACGTTCAGAGTTAATACATTAAAAAGTAACTGCGAAGAAGTTGAGAAGTTTTTAAATGAAAATAATGTAAAGTTTGAAAAATGTGAATTTTACGAAAATGCTTATATTGTTTCTAATAAAACAGAAAAAGATATGCTTGATTATGATATTTGCAAAGATGGAAAAATTTATTTACAAAGTTTGTCGAGTATGGTGCCACCATTAATTTTAGGTGGTGTGGCTAATGATAAAATTCTTGACATGACATCTGCACCTGGTAGCAAGACTACTGAAATTGCAGCTTTAAGTAATAATGAAGCAATAATATATGCAAATGAAATTGATAAAATTAGATTTGAAAGATTAAAATATAACATTGAAAAACAAGGCGCTAACATTGCAGAAGTAATCAATGATGATGGATGTAATTTGGGTGATAAGTATCCTGAAACATTTGATAGAGTTTTACTTGATACTCCTTGCAGTGGTGAAGGTAGATTTTTATTAAATGAAGCAAGTACTTATTCAAAGTGGTCAACTAAAATGGTTGATGAATTATCAACTCTTCAAATTAAATTAGTTACAAGTGCTTGCAAAGCCTTAAAAAGCGGTGGCACACTTGTTTATTCTACTTGTACATTGAATAAAAATGAAAATGAAAAGATAGTCGATTATGCTATTAAAAATTTAAATATGGAAGTTGCACCAATTGATTTAAAAATAAAAAACAAATTAAATGGTGATGTAAAAGGCTTGGACAAACAAGTTAAAGATACAATTAAAATTTTACCAAATAAAAATTTTGAAGGATTTTATTTAGCAAAGTTAATTAAAAAATAATAGGGGGAAAAAACATGACAGAAGAAGCAAAGAAAAATAAAGAAGAATTTATTAGTTTGTTAAGATCAACAAACAGAGATGGAATTGAAGATTTACTAAATTTTCTTGAAAATTCTGATTTCTATACAGCACCTGCAAGTACTAGATTTCATGGAAATGTAGAAAGTGGATTATTAAGTCATAGTTTATTAGTTTATAAAATTGTTGCAGAAAAAATGAAACACGTACCAGTTGAAATTAATACACCAGATGATTCAATAATTATTAGTGCTTTACTTCATGATATTTGTAAAACAAATTATTATGCAGTTGATTATAGAAATGCAAAGAATGAACTTGGAGTTTGGGAAAAAGTTCCTTACTATAAAGTTGAAGATACAATACCTTATGGACATGGCGAAAAGTCTGTTATGATGATTACTGAATATATTAAAATGACTCCTGAAGAAAAGTATGCGGTTAGATGGCACATGGGATATACAGAACCTAAAGAGTTATATACAACAATTGGTTTAGCTTATTCAAAATATCCTTATGCTTTAATGCTTCATGAAGCTGATATTGAAGCAACATATTTATTTGATATGTAATAATTTTTGAATTTTATGATTTTTAAATTTTGATAATAGCAAAATTTTAAGGTTTGTAAAAGTTTTGATACGTAATAATTATTGAATTGTAAGTACTTTTATGGTATAAATAAGGATGTGATTATACAGGTTTTATAGATTACCAAAAAATCTAAATAAATTTTAAAGGAAGAAGATCGATGGCAAATATTATAGACATCTTAGAACAAAGAGGATACATTGAACAAGTAACTGATAAAGAAGAATTAATAAAAGTTATAGAGAAGGAAAATATTTCTTTCTATATTGGAATTGACCCAACAGCAAATAGTTTACATGTTGGACATTTTGTTAGCTTAATGGTTGCTTCAATTATGCAAAAACATGGATTAAGACCAGTTATATTAATGGGCGGTGGAACTGCTGCAATTGGTGATCCATCTGGTAAAACAGATATGAGAAAAATGCTAACTAGAGAAGAAATAGATAGTAACGTTATGGCTATTAAGAAGCAAGTTGAAAAATTTGTTTCTTTTGAGGGAGATAACGGAGCTGTTATTGTAAATAATGCTGATTGGTTAGTTGGATTAAATTATATTGATTTCATGAGAGAGATTGGCTCTAAATTTACAATTAGCAGAATGCTTGCAGCAGATTGCTATAAAAACAGACTTGAAACAGGACTAACATTTTTTGAAATGGGTTACATGTTGATGCAATCTTATGACTTTTTACATTTATACAATGAATTAGGTGTAAAACTTGAAATTGGTGGAAACGATCAATGGTCAAATATCATTGGTGGTGTTGAATTAGTTAGAAAATTTAATCATGCTGATGCTTTTGGATTAACATTTAAACTTCTTACAACAAAAGAAGGAAAGAAAATGGGTAAAACAGAAAAAGGTGCATTATGGTTAAATCCAGAACTTACAACACCATACGAATTTTATCAATATTGGAGAAATATTGGTGATGCAGATGTAAGAAATGTTTTAAAAATGCTTACATATTTACCAGATGATGAAATTATAGAATTAACAAGTGTTGAAGGCGAAGCTATTAATCATGCTAAAGAAGTTGCTGCTTATGAAATTACAAAAATTGTTCATGGTGAACAAGCTGCCAAAGAAGCTGAAGAAGCTGCTAAATCATTATTCGGAAATGGACAAAACAGTGAGAATGTTCCATCAGTACAAGTTAGTGCTGATTGCTCAATTCTTGATGCAATTATCAGTGCAGGTTTTGCTCCTTCAAAGGGTGAAGCGAAGAGATTAATTGCTCAAGGTGGAATTACACTTGATGATGAAAAAGTAACAGATATTGCTATGGTTATTACTAGTGAAATACTAGATACAGAGCCTTTATTAAGAAAAGGAAAGAAAGGTTTCTGCAAATTAGTAAAATAGTTTGACTTTGATATGAGTTTTAAAGGCTATTTTAAAAGATTATTATAATAAATATTTAAAAGTATAATATATAAATTATAGGTAATAACTTGATTTTATCTATTGTTTATGCTATTATAGAAAAGTGCCCTTAACTTAGTTTTAGGTTAACACACCACTAAGGCTCAGTTATCGGTAAAATCTAAACTTTGTTTAGAAATTTTTAGGAGGTGTAAAATGACAAAGGAAAGAAAAACAGAAGTTATTGAATCTTATAGAAGAGATGAGAAAGATACTGGTTCTCCAGAAGTTCAAATCGCTCTATTAACAGAAAGAATCAATGAACTTACAGAACATTTAAAAAATAATCCAAATGACAATCATTCAAGAAGAGGATTATTAAAAATGGTAGGTAATAGAAGAAATCTATTAAACTACTTAGCAGACAAAGATATCCAAAGATACAGAGATATCGTTGCAAAATTAGGATTAAGAAAATAATATTTCTACTAATGAATTTTTAAGAGAACCTATGATTTCATAGGTTCTCTTTGTACTCTGTAACATAGTTAACATAAATTGACAAAAATGGAAAAATATAGTAAAATAAATTGTATTTTGTTGATACGATTTATTTTTTTAGAAGGGGAAAATTAATTGACTGATACTGATTCTACATCACAAAAGATAGAAGATTTTAAATATGTTTATAAAGCAGTAATAAATCCATATACTAATAGAGCTGTTGATGAAGTAATTGATGCATTATTTGAGAATGTAAAATGCAATTATGAGCAATATAAAGATGATATACAAGCAATTCCAGCTACTATGGAAACATATAAATATCATCTAATTAAACCAATAGATAATGGCAACCCAAGATATCCATTATTAGACTTTTTAATTAATAGAGCTATTTCTAATTTAGATGGAATAAAAACAGATGAAGATCTAGAAAAAAGTATATATTCAGATAGAAAATTACAATTAGATACAACTGCATATACTATTTATAACAAATATTCAAATGATGCATTACTTTCTAAAGCAAGACAAAAAAATTTATTAAAAGAAACCGGAAAAGTATTATATAGTTATGATTATATTGATAGTGGAACATTGCATACATCTTTAAGAAATAAGAAACCTAATGAACTTACACCAACTACAAAACTTGGAAATTTAATAAATGGTTTAAATAAAATTTATTTTAGAATTCAAGATTTTAATGAAGTTAATAAAGCTGTAAAAAATTATGATTGCAATGATTTTAGTAAAGTTCCATTTGATTCTGAAATATTAGCATTAACTGCAGAAGAATATTATTCAACAAAATTTGCTAATATGTTTGGAAAAGAAAATGAAGAAATGTATAAACCATTAGTTTCAGCTTATATAGAAAAAAGTAAAGATACTGAAGGAAGAAAACTAATTGTTTGTACACCTAATTCATTAAATAGATTTGCAGGTGGCGGAAGATTTATTTATCATTTAGAAAATTTAGTTAGTAAACCAGCAATGTTTTCTTCAATGTTTTTTGGTACTGATGAAGCTATTAAAGAATTTTCAATTAATTACAAAGATTGTATTGAAGAGGTTTTAAATATTTTTGGCGAAAGAGTAAGTGAAGATTTACTAGCTATGCCTGATAAAAAATTAAAAATATTATTAATCAATGCATGTAATATGACAAAAACAGATATTCCAGAAAAAAATGAACAAAGATATAAATGTCAAATAGCACTTGATAGAATCTTTGTAAATGCATATAAAAAAGCACATGAATTACAAATAATTTCTGATAAAGAGTTCGAAGAAATATGCAGAGAATCAAGTAAAATTTCACCTATTATTACAGATAACAATATGAGTAAATCTCAAGATTCAAAGGCAAAAGCTGAATATAAAGAATTATTGAGAAAAATTAAAGAATCAGATAAATGTAAAGTTACAGAACTTATAAAAAATAGTGAAAAAGATGAAGAATTAGAAGTAATGTAATATTATATAAAAAATTATAAGAATCTAGAATTATTTAGTCTAGATTCTTTTTTTGCTCCTAAAATTATTTAGTTTATGATTTTTTTGTTTTTTTAGATTTTTTTAGATTTTTTAATTTTTAAAAATGCTTATTTAAGTTTCTTAATTGTACAAAAATAACAAGAAAACAGTTGACATAAGCAAGAAAAGACTATAATATAACAGAATAGCAACAAATATACGCAATTGTTTTTTATTTATTGAGATTTGATTTTGTTATAAACTACGAAGGAGGGCTTGCCATGAAAAATAACGAAATCATTGAAAAATTAAATCAGAAAGTTTTAGTAGCAAAGAATCTTAAAATTACTGCAAAAGAAAGATCGCAGTCACTTAGGAAGAGTAATCTCCAAGAAGATAGCGAGGTATATGATGAAGATGTTAAAAATATAGAAATATACCTTAAAGAGCTAACAGATGCAATCAACCTAGTAAAAAAATACGAAGGCATAGATTACAAATTTTATGATTCGAAAAATCTCTATTCGGGTGCTATGTGTAGTACAGGCGGAGTTGGAAGCATAATTAGTGCTAAGTTTAATTACATATACTATTATGCTTTTGGCAAAGATTTTGAAGAATGCTATCTGTATGTAGCGAACATTTTTGAAGTAGTAAAGGGAAATGAGTATTTTAACTAAATTGCGTAGGGACTTCTGTATAAATACAGGAGTCTTTTTTTTATGCAAAATTGGATAAAATTATGTTCAAAAAATAATGAAAAAACATGTTCAAAAAATAATGAAAAAATATGTCTAAAAAATAGTGAAAAAATATGTCTAAAAAATAGTGAAAAAATGAACATAAAATGTCAATAAAACATTGATAATATAAGGGCTTTATGATAAAATATAAGTGTTATTTTGTGACCTGATTTATTGTAGCTTGTACAAAGTTATTTTTGATCAAAATTTGTTGATCTAAAATATCTTTTTAGAGGTTACAGATAGATCATCTCACATAAAATTTAGGAGGTAAAAATGGTTAAATTTTATGAAATGGAGTTAGCAGGTAGAAAATTATCTATCGAAACAGGAAAATTTGCAGCTCAAGCAAATGCAAGTGTTACTGTTAGATATGGTGATACAATGCTTATGACTAACGTATGTGCTGCTAAGGAGGCACAAGATGGAATCGACTTTTTCCCATTAACAATTAATTACGAGGAAAAAATGTACGCTGTTGGAAGAATTCCTGGAAGCTTTAACAGAAGAGAAGGAAAACCTTCTGATAAATCTGTTTTAGTTGCTAGAGCAATTGATAGACCAATCAGACCTTTATTCCCACATGATTTTAGAAATGATGTAGTAATTACAAATACAGTTTTAGCAGTTGATCCTGCATGCAATCCTGAGGTATGCGCTAATATTGGTACTGCAGCTGCACTTGCTATTTCTGATATTCCTTGGGGAGGACCTACAGGAGCAGTTCAAGTTGGATTAATCGATGGAAAAATTATTATTAACCCAACTGAAGAAGAAAGTTTACAAAGCAAACTACATTTAACAGTTGCTGGAACATTAGAAAAAATTACAATGATTGAAGCAGGCGCTGATGAAGTTCCTAACGATGTTATGCTTCAAGCAATTAAAGAAGCACATATTGAAATTAAAAAAGTTTGTGAATTTATTCAAAAAATCAAAGATGAAATTGGCAAACCTAAATTTGAATATCAATCATTTGCAGTTGATACAGAGTTCTTTGCTAAAGTTACAGAAGTTTTAGATACAGAAATGTATGAAGCTGTACAAAATACAGATAAAGAACAAAGAAACGCAGATGTTGATGTTGTTTCTGAAAAGATTAAACAAATTGCTATTGAGATGTGGGGCGAAGATGCTGAAACAGAGCATGCATTTGATATTGCTACTGCTATTCATGATTTGGAAAAAGCTTGTGTTAGAAGAATGATTTTAAAAGAACATAAGAGACCAGATGGAAGGGCAATTGATGAAGTAAGACAATTAAATGCAGAAGTTGGATTAGTTCCAAGAGTTCATGGTAGTGGTTTATTCTCAAGAGGACAAACTCAAGTTTTAACAATTTGTACTTTAGGTACAAAGGATGATGCTCAAATGCTTGATGGATTAGATAGCGTTACATCAAAGAGATATATGCATCAATATAACTTTCCTGGATATTCAGTTGGTGAAGCAAAAGCACCTAAGTCACCAGGAAGAAGAGAAATTGGACACGGAGCTTTAGCTGAAAGAGCATTAGTTCCAGTTATTCCTTCTGAAGAAGAATTCCCATATTCTTTAAGACTTGTTTCAGAAGTACTTGAATCAAATGGTTCAACATCACAAGCTTCAATTTGTGGTTCAACACTAGCACTTATGGATGCAGGTGTTCCAATTAAAAAACCAGTTGCTGGTATCTCTTGTGGATTAGTTACAAATCCAGATGATCCATCAGACTATATAATGCTAACAGATATTCAAGATATTGAAGATTTCTTTGGAGATATGGATTTTAAAGTTGGTGGAACAAAAGATGGTATTACAGCTATTCAAGTTGATATCAAGATTGATGGTTTAACATATGACTTTATCGAACAAGCTTTTGAAAGAACAAAGATTGCAAGAGATATGATTATTGATGAATATATTTTAAAAGCAATTCCAGAACCAAGAAAAGAATTATCACCATTTGCACCAAGAGTTACATTTATGAAAATTGATGTTGATAAGATTAAAGAAGTTATTGGTAAAGGCGGAGAAACAATTAATAAAATTATTGATGCTACTGGAGTTAAGATTGATATTGAACAAGATGGTTCTGTTTTAATTTATGCAGTTGATCAAGAATCTGGAAAGAAAGCTGAAAGCATGATTAATGCAATTGCTAAAGATCCAGAAGAAGGCGCAATTTATGATGGAAAAGTTACATCAATTACTGCTTTCGGTGCTTTTGTTGATATTGGCGGAGGCAAAGAAGGATTAGTTCATATTTCTAAGATTTCTGAACAAAGAATTGAAAAAGTTGAAGATGTTTTAAAAATCGGAGATGAAGTAAAAGTTAAAGTTATGAAAGTTGACAAAGTAAAAGGAAAAATAGAGTTAAGCATGAAAGATGTAAATTCTACAACTCATGTAACTGAAGAACCTGTTGAATAATAAAAGAAAGGGAAGATTAATAATATGCAAATATTATATTTTATCCAACAATCAATTATTTGGATTATAACAATTTATTATATTTATGAATTACTAATTTCAGTTTTTTCATTTGTTAAACTTAAAGATAAACCTTTGATAGTAGAAAAAAATCATAAATTTATTTGTATTTTACCAGCACATAATGAAGAGGCAGTTATAGGAAACTTAGTTCACAGTTTACAACAACAAACATATCCAAAAGAATTTTATGATGTATGTGTTATTGCTGATAATTGTGATGATAATACTGCAGAGATAGCTAAAGAAGCTGGTGCTATGGTTTTTGAAAGACATGAACCTGATAAGGCAAAAAGAACAAAAGGTTTTGCATTACAAAAATACATCGGAACATTATTAGATGATGAAAATATGGACTATGATGCTTTTTGTATTTTTGATGCAGATAATATTGTTGATGAACATTTCCTTGAAGCAATGAACAAACATTTATGCCAAGGTGAAGAAGTTGTACAAGGATATAGAGATATTAAGAACCCAACTGATAGCTGGATAGCATCTGGATACGCTTTGTTCTATTGGATGATGAATAGATTCTACCATTTAGCTAGATATAATGCTGGACTTTCAGCATTATTAAATGGTACTGGATTTATGGTTAAGTTTGATTGCATCAGAGATAAAGGTTGGGATACTAATACTTTAACAGAAGATATTGAGTTCTCAATAAAATCTATGATTGGTGGAAAGAAAGTTGGATGGGCTACAGATGCAAAAGTTTATGATGAAGAGCCTGTTGATTTTAAACCATCATGGAAGCAAAGACAAAGATGGACAGTTGGACATATTCAAGTTATGAAGGAATATACAAAACCATTATTTAAATCTACTAAAGAATTTAAGTCATTAACAAATATTGATGGTTTGTTATACATAGCCGGAAGTATTCCGATGTTTATAGTTACAATCTTGTTATTGTTATCAAATGCAGTTGTTTATTTAAATCAAGGAATGTCAACAGATGATTTCTTAATAAACATTTTGAAATATATTATTCCAACATTTATATTACCAATTATAACTGCTGCATTTACAATGATATTAGAACATAAATCATTTAAGGGAATGTGGAAGGGATTATTACTATATCCATTATTTATGGGTTCATGGTTATTAATCAACTTTAAATGTTTATTCGTTCAAAACACAAGCTGGGATAAGATTGATCACACAAGAAGTGTAAAGATTGAAGAAGTAAAAAATAAATAAAACTTTAAAATAGTTTGTTATAAAAACAATTTTTGTAATAAAAGATTTTAAAATGAAAAGATGAGAAATAAATTAAAAGAGGTTAGTTAAATGCTTTTTGGAACAACTAAAGTTTATGCTTTTGTAGGCCCTTCAGGTACAGGTAAGAGTTACAGGGCACAAATGGTAGCAAATGAACATGATATCAGATATATCATTGATGATGGAATTTTAATTAGAGATAATTATATTGTTGAGGGTAGTTCTGCTAAGAGAGCTGAAACAAAAATTGAAACTGTTAAGAAAGCAATCTTTGTTGATGAAGAACAAAAGAAAGCTATGATTAAAGCTTTGAAAAGATGTAAACCTGAATCAATTTTAATTCTAGGAACTTCTGATGGAATGGTTGAAAAGATTCAACAAAATTTGAAGTTACCTAAAATTATGAAAACAATATATATTACTGATGTTGCTACAAAAGAAGAAATTGCAAATGCAAAGAGAACTAGAGTTCAAGAAGGAAAACATGTAATTCCTGTTCCAACATTTGAAATAAAAAAAGATTTCTCTGGTTATTTATTAGATCCATTACAGATTTTTAAGACTAGAAGAAATAACAATCCATATATTGCTGAGAATTCAATTATTCGTCCAACATTTTCATATATTGGAAATTTCACAATTTCAGATACAGTATTTAGACAAATAATTGAATATCTTGCAACTAAGAATCAATCAATTTATCAAATATTAAGAGTAAATGTAACCAAGGCTAAGAATGATATTCCACCTTCAATTTATATTGAAGTAGAAGTTAATTTCGGTTGCAATATAAAAAATGAATTAAAAGAGTTTAAAGAAAAAGTTCAAAAGGAACTTGAAACTCAAACAGCAATGAACTTCTCTGGTATTACAATTGTTGCAAAGAAAATCAAATTACCAAATGATGAATCAATGTATTTAAATTAAAAATAAAATAAGTGAGGATAATGAAATGTCTTTTATAGTTGCAATTGATGGACCATCAGGTTCAGGTAAAGGAACAGTTACACCAGCATTAGCTGAAAAATTTAATTTAATGTATTTGGATACTGGTGCTACTTACAGATGTGTAACACTAAAACTTCTTAGAGAAAAAGTTGATTTTGATGATATTCCTGCAGTTCAAAAAGTTCTTGATAATATTAAAATTGAATTCAAGAAAATTCCTAAACCTAAGGACTGCAAAGATGAACATTATGAACCTAAAAGAGTTTTTGTTGATGGAGAGGACGTAACTAAAGAAATTAGAGAAGCAGATGTTGCTAAAAATGTTTCTCCTGTTTCTCATATTCCAGAAGTTAGAAAAGCAATGGTTAGTCTTCAAAGAAAAATGTCTGAAGGTAAAGATGTTATTCTTGAAGGTAGAGATATCGGAACTAACGTATTTCCAAATGCTGATGTTAAAATTTATTTAGACGCAAGCTTTGATGAAAGAGTTAGAAGAAGAATAAAACAAAATAAAGAAAAAGGCATCGAGATGTCTGATGAAGAAGTTAGAAAAAACATGGAGACACGTGATTATAACGATGCTCATTCAGATGTTGGTCCTTTAAAAAAAGCAGATGATGCAATTTATGTAGATACTACTGGTAAGTCAATAAAGAAGAACGTTAAGAACATTGCAAAGATAATTAAAAAGGCAAAAAAAAACCGCGAAATTATTGAAAAAGCATATATAATGACTCCTGAAACTACAAGTAAAAAGATTAGAAGAAAACTTACAAAATGGTATTTATCAGCCCTATATCATATTGTTTATAGAATCAGAAGATCTAATTTGGCAGCTGTAAATGATAGAAGTAAAGGTTATATTATTACTGCTAATCATGTTAATTACATTGATGCCGCAGCAATTATATTACTAAATTATAGACCGATTAGATTTATTGAAAAAGCTGATTTAAATAGAATTTGGATTATCCGTCATTGGAGCCGTCTATTTAATATTATTCCTGTAAAGAGAGATACAGGAGATATAGGAACTGTAAAACTTGTACTTCAAGGATTAAAGAACAAAGAGGTAATTGGAATTTTCCCAGAAGGTACTAGAAATGGTATGGAGAAAGGAAAAGATATAAAGAACGGCGCTGTTTACATGGCTTATAAAGGAAAAGTAGAAATTATTCCTGTTGGTATTGCTGGTTCATTTAAACCTTTTACAAGAGTTTATATTAATTATGGTGATCCAATTGATGTAGCAAAATTTAAGACTGATGATCCAAATTGGTTAGATAATGCTACTGAAGAAGTTATGAAACAAGTTGTTAAATTATCAGATAAAGATTACTACAAAAATTATATGAAAGCACAACGTGAAAAGAGGTAACAAGATGGAAGAAGATAATAAATCATTCGAAGAATTATTAAATGATTCAATGAATAAGAAAACAAAATTAGACAAGATTGTTGAAGGTAAAGTAATTAATGTTACAAGTTCTGGAGAAATCTATGTCGATATAAATTATAAGGCTGATGGAATTATTCCTAAGAGTGAATATTCATTTGATGAGAATGCTAACCCAGCTGATGAATTTAAACCTGGAGATAGTATTACTGCTGAAGTAATTAAAATGAATGATGGATTAGGAAATGTTTTACTTTCTTATAAAAAACTTCAAGCTAAATTAAAAAGAGATGAGTTTGAGAAGAAAGTTAATAACAAAGAAGTATTTGAAGAAAATGTTTCTTCATCAAATGCTAACGGTCTAATTGTTGAATACAATGGAATTAGAATTTTCATTCCTAATTCTTTGTCAGCAGGACAAAAAGATAAAGTTAGATTTAGAGTTATTGAATACAATCCAAAAGATCATAAAGTTATTGGTTCATGTAAAGTTTTAGTTGATGAAGCTAAAGCAGAAAATGAAAAGAAGTTCTGGGATGAGGCTAAAGAAGGAAAAGAATATCAAGGTGTTGTAGCAAGCATTAGTTCGTATGGCGCTTTCATTGATATTAATGGCGTACAAGGTTTACTTCATATTAGCGAAATGTCTTGGGATAGAGAAGCTAGAGCTAATGATATTTTAAAAGAAGGTCAAAAAGTTAAAGTTAGAATTAAAACTTTAGACAAAGAAAACAAGAGAATTCAACTTGCTTATGATGGCAAGGGAGAAGATCCTTGGGATACATTATCAATTAAGGTTAATGATGTAATTAAAGTTAAGATTAAATCAATTAAACCTTTTGGTGCTTTTGCAAATGTTGCACCTACAATTGATGGATTAATTCATATTTCACAAATTAGTAGTGAAAAAATTGCTAAACCTGAAGACAAGATTAAAGTTGGTCAAGAGGTTGAAACAAAAGTTATAAATATTGATAAAGAAAATAGAAAAGTTGAATTATCAATTAAAGAATTAGAAGGTAAGAAAGTTGAAGGAGCTAATAGTAGTGATGAAACTGCTAGTGGTGAAACAATTTTATGGAGCTCTGAAACAGCAGCTCAAAATAAAGAAGAAAATTTGGAAGGAGATGAATCTAAAAATTAATTAATAATTTTTAGGCAAGAATAAAATGATAAACGATAAGATTAGAAATATAGCAATTATAGCCCATGTTGATCATGGCAAAACTACATTAGTTGATGCTTTATTAAAGCAAAGCAATGTTTTTAGAGATAATGAACAAGTAGAAGAAAGAATTATGGATTCTAATGATTTGGAGAAAGAAAGAGGAATTACAATTCTTTCAAAGAATACAACAGTAAAATATAATGATGTTAAAATTAATATTTTTGATACACCAGGACATGCTGATTTTGAAGGTGAAGTTGAGCGTGTATTAAAAATGGTTGATGGTGTTTTACTTTTAGTTGATGCTTTTGATGGACCAATGCCTCAAACAAGAGAAGTATTAAAGAAAGCTTTAGCATTAAATTTACAACCAGTTGTTGTTATTAACAAAATTGATAGACCAGGAGCTGATCCATTAAAAGTTGTTGATAAAGTTTTAGAATTATTCATGGACTTAAATGCAACAGATGAACAATTAGAATTCCCAGTTGTTTATGCATCAGCAAAAAATGGTATTGCTAAGATGAATTTAAATGATGAAACAGATAACATTACATGTATCTTTGATACTATCATTGATAAGATTTCAGGACCAGAAGTTGATCCAGAGGGTGCAACACAATTATTAGTTTCTAATATCCAATATGATGATTATTTAGGAAGATTAGCAATTGGTAGAGTTGAAAGAGGTATTGTAAAACAAGGTGACAACGTTGTTATTTGTAGAGAAAATGGAAACATTAGTGCTAAGATTTCAAAATTATTTACATATGAAGGATTAAATAAAGTTGAAGTTGAAACAGTTGAAGCAGGAGATATTTGCTGTATTGCAGGTTTATCAGAAATCAATATCGGTGATACAATTGCTGATCCAGCTCATCCAGATAAAATTCCTTTTGTTAACATTGATGAACCAACAGTTTCTATGACATTCTCTGTTAATGATGGACCATTCGCTGGTAAAGAAGGAAAATTCGTTACTTCAAGACATATTAGAGATAGATTAATGAAAGAACTTGAAAGAAATGTTTCATTAAGAGTTAAAGAAACAGAGAAAGCAGATAGCTTTGAAGTTTCTGGTAGAGGTGAATTACATTTATCAGTTTTAATTGAAACAATGAGAAGAGAAGGATTTGAACTTTTAGTTTCAAGACCTAAAGTTATTTTCAAAGATATTGATGGTGTTAAATGCGAACCATATGAAACATTAGCTGTTAATGTTCCAGAAGATACAGCAGGAACTGTTATCCAAAAGATTGGTGTAAGAAAAGGTGAAATGGTTAATATGGAACCAGGTGAACCAGGACATACAAAAATTGAATTCGTTATTCCTGCAAGAGGATTAATAGGATATAGAACTGAGTTCTTAACAGATACTAGAGGATCAGGTGTTATGTCTTCAGTATTTAAAGAATATGGTCCTTTCAAGGGAGATATTCAATCAAGAACTAGAGGAACAATCGTTGCTTTTGAACAAGGAACATCTATTACATACGGATTATATAATGCTCAATTAAGAGGAGAGTTATTAATCGGTGCAGGTGTTGATGTTTACGAAGGTATGGTTGTTGGTATAAATTCAAGACAAGAAGATATTTCAGTAAACGTATGTAAAGAAAAACATTTAACAAATACTAGAGCATCTGGATCTGATGAAGCTTTAAGATTAGTTCCACCAGTTCAAATGTCATTAGAGCAAGCTATTGAATTTATTGCTGATGATGAATTAGTTGAAGTAACTCCTTCAAACATCAGAATCAGAAAGAAAATTCTTGATACAAAAACAAGAGAAAGAGAATTCAAGAGATCTCAAATTCATAAAGATGAATAATTTAATTATAGAAAGACTATTATGAATAAACTAGATAAAATAAAAAAAGAAGCTATTGAAAATCATGTTCCAATTATTATGGATGATACTTTAAGTAAAATTACTGAAATAATTGGAACTAGAAAACTTCATAGAATTTTAGAAATAGGTACTGCTACAGGATATTCAGCATTATGTTTTGAAAACTTATTAGATGATGATGGAATCATTGATACAATTGAAAGAGATGAAGAAAGAATTAAAAAAGCAAAATCTAATTTTGAATTAATGGGTGTAACAAATATTAATTTACATGAAGGTGATGCTTATGAAATTATTCAAACTCTAGATAATAAGTATGATATGGTTTTTATTGATGCTAATAAAGGTAAATATGATTTTTATTTAGATCATGCATTAAGAATGCTTGATAAAGATGGAATTATATTTGCAGATAACATTTTATATAAAGGATATGTAATGAGTGGCTACAATTTGCATAAGCAAAGAACAGCAGTTACACATTTGAGAAATTATATTAAGAAGTCAACTGAAGACGATAGATTAGAATCTAAGATTTATGAAGTTGGTGACGGATTAGAAGTTACAACTTGGAAAAAATAATTACAAGTAAATTCAAAACGTAAAATAGTGGGGGAATAAAATGAATAATCAAAAGATAAAAAGTTTAATTAAAATAATAATTATAGCAGCTTTGATGTTAATATTATTCGCAAGTAAAGCTTTTGCAATATCTAATGAAGATAAAAGAACAGAGCAAGAAAAAATGGATCAAAACAGTTTTTTAAAAACATTAAATATAACGGGATATGAATTGTATCCAACTTTTAATAAATTTGTTTTAGAATATTTCTTACCTATTCCTTCAGAAGTTACAGAATTAGAAGTTAGTGCGTTACCTGAAATTGATGGACATGAAGTAAAAGTTTCAGGAAATACTAATATAACTAGAGATACAACAACTATAACAATTGTTTCTTATCCTAAAAAGGGAGGACAAAAAACAACATATAAAATAAATGTTGCAAAACAAAAAAACAATGGCTTATATTTAACAGATTTTAAAGTTTCTAATGGCGAAACAGAGTCAGATGGAAGCAAGAAATATTTTGATATAAGCCCAGAGCTAAGCAAAGATGCATATAAATATAGTGTAAATGTTTCTATGGTAGATCAAATCAAGAATCTTGAAATCGAAGCTACACCAAGTGTTGAAAATGCTAAGGTTGAAATTATCGGAAATGAAAATCTAAAAGAAGGAACAAATTACATTACTATTCTTTTAACTGATAGCAGTAATAATATTACTACTTATTCAGTTGAAGCAAATATTTCTTTAGGCAATACAGTTGTTAGTGAATTTTCAAAAGGCAAGATTTATGATATGGCTTATGATACTAAAGAATGGTTTACTGAATTTGTTTCAGAACCTAGAAATGTTATTATTTCACTTTGTGTTATAGGCGGAGTTATAACATTAATTATTGTACTTGTTGTTCATAGAATTGTTAAAAGAAAAAGAGTACAAAATAATAAAGAAAAAATAAAACATAGAGCACAAAAATAATTTTTAAATAATAAATATGTTATACATGAAAATATATTAAGCAAAATAAAACAAAGTACTGTAAAAATAATTCAAAGGAAAATTTAAAATACTTAGGAGGAAATAATGATTAAGAAAATTGCTATTTTAGCAAATGGTGGAGATGTAGCTGGTTTAAACCCTGTAATTAGAGCAATTGTTAAAACTGCTGCTAATAAAGGAATTGAAGCATACGGATTTATTGATGGATATCAAGGATTGTTGGATAATAATTTTATTAGACTTGATGCTAATTCAAATGTTAGAGGATTAATTAATAAAGGCGGATGTATAATTGGTTCATCAACTAATACAATTGTTTTTCACTATCCTGTAAAACAAGAAGATGGAAGTATTGTTTATGAAGATTTATCAGATAAATGTGTTGAGAACTTCAAAAAGGATGGATTTGATTGCTTATTTACTTTAGGTGGAGATAGCACTCAAAAATCTGCTAGAGATTTATTCGTAAAAGGTATTAATTGTATTGGCGTTCCAAAAACAATAGATAATGATGTTGCTTGTACAGATATTACTTTTGGTTATAATACAGCAGTTAGTGTTGCTACTGAAGCAATTGATAGATTACATACTACTGCAGAAACACATCATAGAATTATGGTATTAGAGGTTATGGGAAGATATGCTGGATGGATTGCTCTTGAATCTGCAATCGCCGGTGGAGCTGATGTTTGCTTAATTCCTGAAATACCTTATGATATTAATAAAGCAGCATTAAAAATTAAAAATAGAATGGCAATGGGAAAGAAATTCAGTGTAGTTGTTGTTTCAGAGGGAGCACAATCAATTAATGGTGAATCATCTACATTTGAATCAGATATAGATAATGGTACAGGTATTAAAGTTAAATTTGCTGGTGCTGGCGATAAAGTTGCAAAAGAATTGCAAGATTTAACAGGACTTGAATCAAGATGTACAACTTTAGGATATATGCAAAGAGGCGGTTGCCCTACATCATACGATAGAGTTTTATCAACTAAGTATGGCGTTAAGGCAATGGAATTAGCTCTTGAAGAAAAGTTTGGTGTACTAACTATTATTAAAAATGGAAAACTTGATAGCGTTGATTTAGAAGAAGTTGTTGGCGCAAACAAAGAGCTAGGAGCTGTTGAAGGCGGAACAAATGAAAGCAACGTTAGACTTGTTAGACTTGATGATGAACTTGTTCAAACAGCAAGAGACATAGGTATATCATTAGGAGATTAATTTTAATTTTGAAGATAATTTAATTAGAAAATTTAATTTTAATATAAGTTAAAAATTAAATTAGGATATTAATAAAAATAGATTGGAGGAATTATGAATTTTAAAAGCATTATTGCAGATTTATTATTTAATAAGATAAAAGAAATAAATTCAGATTCTGAAATTAGTATTGAAGAAATAACAAATAATATAGAAGTTCCAAAGGAAAAGAAAAATGGTGATTATTCTTTCCCTTGTTTCACATTGGCTAAAGTTTTAAAGAAAGCACCAGTTATGATTGGTAATGAATTGTCTGAAAACTTAGCTAATGAATGTTTTGAAAAAATTGAAAACGTAAATGGATTTTTAAATTTCTATGTTTCAAAAGATGTAATTATAAAAGAAACATTTGATAAATTTATGAAAGCACCTGATTGTTATGGATCATCAGATGAAGGAAATGGCAAGACTGTTTGTGTAGAATTTTCATCACCTAACATTGCAAAACCTTTCCACATCGGACATTTAATAACTACAATATTAGGACATTCTTTATATAACATTTACAAATATCTTGGATATAATACAATTGCTTTAAATCATTTAGGCGACTATGGAACACAATTTGCAAAGATGATTGAAGGATATAAACGTTTCGGAACTGAATATGATTTTTCTGAAAATGCTATTGATAAATTAGCTGATATTTATAAAAGAATAAATGAAATATGCGAAGAAGAACCAGAAGTTCTTGAATTATGTAGAGATACATTTGCTAAATTAGAAAATGGTGATCCTGAGTGTGTTGAAATTTGGAATAGATTCAAAGATTTAAGTTTAAAAGAATTTAATAAAATTTATGATTTATTAGATATTAAATTTGATTCTGTAAATGGCGAATCATTTTATGCAAATAAACAACAAGAAGTTATTAAATTATTAGAAGAACAAAATGCATTAACAGATTCACAAGGAGCTAGAGTTGTTGAGTTAACAGCAATTGGACAAGAAGTTCCATTTATGGTTACTAAGTCTAATGGTTCTTCAATTTATGGAACTCGTGATTTAGCAGCAATTCTTTATAGAACTCGTGAATATAATTTTGATAGATGTTTGTACGTAGTTGCAAATGAGCAAAAGAACTATTTCAAAAATTTATTCTATGTTGCACAATTTTTAGGAATAGATAAAAAATATTTACATGGTCTTGAACATGTAGGATATGGAATGGTTTCATTACCAGAAGGAAAGATGTCTACACGTAAAGGCAATTTCTTAAAGGTTGAAGATATTCTTAATGATTCTATTTCAAAAACAAGTGAGATACTTAAAGATAGAGATATTGAAGATAAAGAAAACATAGCTAAGATGATTGGAATTGGTGCTATTGTTTTTGCAAATCAAAAAGAAAATAGAATTAAAGACCAAGTATTTGATATTAATGAAGCATTGAATTTTAATGGAGAAACTGGTCCTTATGTACAATATGCAGCTGTTAGATGCAAGAGTATTTTAGAGAAGGCAAATTTTGAATTTAATGCAAATGAAGAAATTGATTATTCAGTTTTAACAAATGATTCAACAATTGAAGTTGTTAAACTAGTATCTAATTTTTCAGATGTTATTGTTCAAGCAAAAGATAAGAGTGAGCCTTCAATCATTGCTCGTTACTTAATTAAAGTTGCACAAGAGTATAGTTCTTTCTACAATAAGAATAAAGTAATATGCGATGAACAAAATGTTCAAACAGCAAGATTATATTTAACTTACATGGTTGAAAATGTTTTAACAACTGGACTTAATTTATTAGGAATCAAAGTTCCAGATCATATGTAAAATAAGTGATAGACAAGTTTAATATATGTAATTTATAGTTAAATAATTTAATTTCAATAATATGTAAAATTTTAAATGAAAGGAAATTCTTTAGTGAAAAAGGTTATGTTTATTTCAAGTGAAGGAGGACATTTACAAGAGTTAAGACAACTTAACTTTAATAGTTATGACTATTCAGTCGTAACTGAAAAAACTGACTCTACTAAAAACTTGAAAAATAAATATCCTGGAAAAGTTCACTACCTAAGTTATGGAACACGAAAAAATCCTTTCATTTATTTTTTTGTGTTGTTATTTAACTTTTTTAAAAGTTTATTTATATTTATAAAAATAAAGCCTGAAGTGGTTGTTACTACAGGTACGCATACAGCAATTCCGATGTGCTTTATTGCTAAGAAATTATTTAGAAGAAAAGTTATCTGGATAGAAACTTATGCAAATCGAACAACTGGTACACTTGCAGGCAGAATTTGCTACAAAATGAATTTATATAATACATTCATTGTTCAATGGTCAGAAATGTTAACAGTGTTTCCAAAGGCTAAATACTGGGGAAGCATTTTCTAAAATTTTAAAAGGAGGTTAGAGTTTTGATATTTGTTACATTAGGAACTCAAGACAAGCAATTTCCAAGATTACTTGAAGCAGTTGATAAATTGAAAACACAGGAACAAATAGTTATACAAGCTGGAAGTACTAAATATTCTTTTAGTCCTGAAAAAAAGAATATTCAATTTCATAATTATCTTAATGATAATGAATTTGATGATTATATGAAACAATCAGACATAATTATTTGTCATGCTGGCGTTGGAACAATTATCAAAGGTCTAAAACTTCATAAAAAATTAATTGTTGCTGCACGTTTGAAAAAGTATGGTGAACATGTTAATGATCATCAATTGCAAATTCTTGAAGCATTTAGTCAAGAAGGATACATTATTCCATTAAATGATTTTGATAATCTTCAAAAAATGCTAACAATTGATTTTACACCAAGAGGATTTGTTCAACATAAAAAAGAATTTAATGCGTTATTAGATTCTGAAATAAATAAACTTACAAAAACAAAAATCCGAAAAAAATAAAATTTAAAAAATAAAAATAAAAAAAATTAAATAATAAAATTAGAAAAATAAAAATTTCAAAGGAAAAATAATGAGTTATCAAGGTAAATTATTAAAAAATACTGCAATAATTGCATTAGGAAAGATTTCAACACAGATATTATCATACATTTTATTACCTCTTTATACTGCAAAGATGGTTACAGAGGAATATGGTTCTTATGATTTTATTTGTACACTAAGCGTTTTTCTATGTCCAATTATTACACTATTAATAGAAGAGTGTATGTTTAGATTTTTAATTGATGCAGACACTGATGGTAAACGAAAAAACATAGTTACACAAACTGTTATTTATACAGCACTCGGAACATTAGTATTTATTCCACTAAGTTTCTTAGTAATGAATTTAGCAACTGATTGGCAGTTTAATATGCAAATAATGTTTACAGCATTTGTTGTTTCAAACATTATGATTACACTTACTACAAGTTTAGCTAGAGGATTGAGTAAAATAAAGCTATATTCAGTTTCAAGCTTTGTATTAGGAATTATTACTATTATTGCTCAAATTGTTATTTTGTTAATAACACCAACTGCATTTGGTATGCTACTTGCTAACACAATTGCAAATGTTATAGTTTCGTTGTTTATTGCTTGGAGATTAAAATTTAGAAAGCTACTTGGAAAGTTCAGCAAAAAGACAATGAAAGGTATGATTAAATATTCTTTACCACTTGTTCCAAACAATATTTCATGGCTTATCATTAATATGTCAGATAGATTATTATTAACATCTATGGTAAGTTCAGCAGCTAACGGAATTTATGCAATTGCAAGTAAGTTTCCAAATATCATAACTGTTTTTTATAGTTATTTTTCACTAGCGTGGAAAGAACAAGCAGCTAAAATTGTTAAAGACAAAGATTTAACAAAACATTATAATGGAATTTATCACGATACTAAAAAAGTTATGTATTCAATAATGTTATTATTAATTGCAGTGATGCCAATAGCATTTCCAATATTAATTAATCCACAATATTCAGAGGGATTTATTTATATTCCAATGATTATGATTGCAACATATTTTACAGATTTATCAAGATTTTATGGTGGAATATTTGAAGCATATAAAAACACTAAAATAATGGGAACAACTACATTTGCAGCTGCTATTATTAATTTAGTTATTGATTTAGTATTATTAAAATTTATTGGAATTTGGGCAGCATGTATTTCAACATTAGTAGCAGACTTTTCAGTATATCTTTATAGAAAACAAAAAATTAAGAAGTATGTAAAACTTAAAGAATTGAACATGGTTCCTGCATATATAATATTAGGAATTATTGTTGGAGTTTATTATTTAAAATACATACCAAACTTTAATATAGTTGTATATTATGTAATTGCTGTTATTGCATTAATCTTTGCTATAGTATATGCAATAGTAGTTAACAAGAAACTAATTAATGAAATAGTTGGGAAGATTACATCAAAATTTAGAAGAAAATCTAAAGCAGAAAAAGTTAATGTTGAGAAAGTTCAAAATAATAAAGAAAACAATGAAAACAATGACAAAGAGAATAACGACAAATAAAATTAAAAAGAAAATAACAATAAAAAAAGATGTTGAAAAATAAACAAATGATAATATTATATTAGGAGGTAATATGAAATATTTTGGAACTGATGGGATTAGAAGAATTGCTAATACTGAGCTTACACCAGAATTAGTTTATAATGTAGCAAAAGCAGGTGCTTATGTTCTTGCAAAACATAGCGATCACACACCAACAATTTTAATAGGAAGAGATACTAGAGTTTCTGGAACGCTTATAGAAGCTGCTATGACTGCTGGATTTTTAAGCTATGGAGCAAACGTAAAACTTGTAGGAGTTATACCAACTCCTGGTATTGCATATTTAACTAAAAAATTAAAGGCTGATGCAAGTGTTGTTATTTCTGCATCACATAATACTTTTGAATTTAATGGAGTTAAATATTTCTCTAACAAAGGAATGAAACTACCAGATGAAATTGAAGAAGAAATTGAAGAAGTATTAGATTCAGGAAAATTAAATGAATTATCTGCTTATGGCAATAAAATAGGAACATCTGAAATTAGAACAGATTTACTTGATGAATATTTATATTTTTTTAGAAAGAATTTTGAAGATAGCTTTGAAGGATTAGAGAAATCTAATTTTACTGTTGCAGTTGATACTGCTAATGGTGCAACTTCAGTTATTGCTGATAAAACATTTACTGCACTTGGAATTAATCACTATATTATTAATTCAACACCTAATGGAGAGAATATCAATGACAATTGCGGTTCTACACATCTTGATGGATTAAAGAAATTCGTTGTTGCTAACAAATGTGATTTAGGTATTGCTTATGATGGCGATGGTGACAGATGCTTAGCTGTTGATGAAAATGGTGAAGAAATTGATGGTGATCAAATTATGGCTATTATAGCTAATAACATGAAAGCTAAAGGAACATTAAAAAATAATACATTAGTTGCAACTGTTATGAGTAATTTAGGATTAAGAAAGTTCTGCAGTCAAAATGATATTAATCTTGAAATTACTAAAGTTGGAGATAGATATGTTTTAGCTAATATGCTTGAAAACGGATATAATCTAGGAGGAGAGCAATCAGGACATATTATTTTATTAGATTATAATCCAACAGGTGATGGAATATTTACTTCACTTTCATTAATTAGAGTTTTATTAGAAACAAAACAAAAAGCTTCAGAAGCTAAATCAATTATTAATATTTATCCACAAGTTTTAATTAATGCAAAAGTTAATAATGATAAAAAATATGATTTTGATAAAGATCCAGAAATTCAAGATAGAATTGCTAAATTAGAAGCTGAATTCCAAGATAATGGAAGAGTTTTAATTAGAGCTTCAGGAACTGAACCATTAGTTAGAGTTATGATTGAAGGCGAAGATATTGATAATATTACAAAGAAAGCTCAAGAATTAGCAGACTTTATCGTTGAAAAATTAAAATAATTAATTTTAGCATTAAAGTTTATAATTTTAAAAATACAAAATATAAAATAAAAAATATAAAGTACAAAATATAAAGTACAAAATATAAAATATAAATTATAAATACAATAATTGTTAAAAATTCGATTTTAACTAGTAAGGATTTATTATGAAGGAAGAAGAAAAATTAGTTTCAAAGAATCCTACAGCTTACCACAATTTTGATATTACAGATAAAATTGAATGTGGTATTGTTTTGTCAGGAACTGAAATTAAATCAATTAGAAATGGAAAAGTTAATATAAAAGATAGCTATGCTTCAGTTGATAAAAATGGCGAAGTTTATATTTATCAAATGCATATAAGTCCTTATGAAAATGGTAACATATATAATAAGGATCCGCTTCGTCCAAGAAAACTATTATTAAAGAGAGCTGAGATTAATAAACTTATTGGAGTAACTTCACAAAAAGGATTTTCATTAATTCCAACTGCTTTGTATTTTAAAAATAATAGACTTAAAGTTGAACTTGGAATTGGAAAAGGTAAGAAACTTTTTGATAAGAGAGAAGATATCAAGAAAAAAGAAGCTGATATGAAAATTAAAAGGGCTATGGCTCAAGATTAGAAAAAAGAAAGAATGAAAGATTATAAAAGAAAAATAATAAAAAATAAATAATAAAAATAAAGAAAAGACTTCAGTTAAAACTGAAGTCTTTTTGTAATTTATAAGTATTTTAAATTATTTTAGATTAATTACTTATTTTAGATTATTTTTATTATAAATTAGTTTATTTTAAACGAATCATAATAGCAATTGCTAGAAGAATGATTACAATTCCTACGGCAATTAATAAAATATTTAAAATCTCATTAAAACCGAAGTCTCTAGAATTGTTATTAATATTTGAAGTGCTTTCAACGACTATATCATTTGATGAAGATAGAGTAGTTGTTGTATTACTTGGTGTAACATGAGAATCTATTCCATTATTGGTACTAACTGAATTATTTTCTGTAGTATTGTTTGAAGAAATTGCTGAATTTGTATTAGTAACTTGACCAACTCCAGAAGTAGCAAGTGATACAGCAAATAAGCTCATAGCAATTGTGAATATTAAACTAATTATTAATACTTTTATTTTCATTAGTGCCTCCTAAAAATCTTTCGTACATATTTAATAATAATATAAAAAGATAAAAATGTCTAGAATTTATATAGAAACTTTTAGTTATAATGTATATAAATGTGTATGTATTTTATCATCGCTGATAAGTTTTTTATCGTTGACAATAATTGGCAAATAAGATATAATGTTAGAGTGTACAAACTTCTTGAAATTACTAAGAAATGGAGAGTTTTATGAAATTAACAAATGTACAAGAAGAATATCTAAAAACTATATATTTACTTCAATTAAATGAAGGAAAAAGTAAGTTAACTGATATTGCTGAAAAATTGAATAAATCAAAAGCTAGTGTCAATTCAGCTATAAATAATTTAGTGGAACTTGGATTAGTTAGTAATGAGAAGTATGGACCTATTGTTTTAACTGATCAAGGAAAATTAGAAGCTAAGAAAATAGTGGCTGCAAATGATATTGTAACCTTGTTCCTAGTAGATGTATTAGGAATTGATGAAGAAAAAGCAACTGGCGAGGCTCAAGGTATTAAGACTATTCTTTCTGATGAAAGTCTTAATAAACTTGCTAGATATACATATACTACTTTAGGATTAACACCTAAGGAGTGCAGTTATAATATTAATAATGAGAATTGCTTTAATTGCGGAATTTCTATTAAGGCTAAGAAAATTATTGAAAACAAATCAGAAAAAACAGTTAAGAAAAAATTATTAAAATAAATTAGATAAAAATAGTTAAGATATGAACTATTGAAAATTAGTCAGAAAAAAGTTGAAAAATAATATTTGAAGAAAGATATTAATATGAAAAAAGTTTTGCTTGGAATGAGTGGAGGAGTTGATAGTACTGTTTCAGCTTTGCTACTTAAAGAAATGGGATATGAGGTTACTGGCGTAACAATGCGTTTATTTGATGGCGGTTGTTGCGATTTATCTTCATGCGATGAAGCAAAAGTTTTATGTGATCAAAATGGCATGAAACATGTAACTCTTCAATATATGGATGAGTTTAGAGATACTATTATTAAAGATTTTATTGATGAATATAAAAATTGTTTAACACCTAATCCTTGTGTTCTTTGCAATAAGTTATTTAAGTTTGGATATATGTATGATTTTGCAAAGAAGAATGGAATTGATTATTTAGCAACTGGTCATTATGCAAAGGTTGAGTTTAGTGAAGAATATAATAGATATGTTTTGAAGAAAGCTAAGAATAAACAAAAAGATCAAACATATTTTATTTATTATATTCCTAAAGATATATTACAGTATATTGTTTTTCCATTAGGCGATTATGAAAGCAAAGATGATGTTAGAGAGGTTGCTAGAAATAATAATTTGGCAGTTGCTTCAAAAAGAGATAGTGAAGATATTTGTTTCATTACAAATGGAAATTATAAAAAGTTTTTGGAAGAAAATTCTGATATTAAACCAATGCCAGGAAACATTGTTTTAAAAGATGGAACTGTAGTTGGAGAACATCAAGGATTGTACAATTATACAATTGGCCAAAGAAAAGGACTCGGAGTTGCTTATTCTGAACCATTATTTGTAATTGGTTTTAATAAAGATAAAAATGAAGTTGTTGTCGGAACTAAAGAAGATATTTATTGCAATGAGATTTTAGTTAAAGATTATAATTTACTTTTAGTTGATGAAATTAAAGAACCAATTAGAGTAAATACAAAAACAAGATTTTCAGTTAATGAATATCCCGCTTCAATAGTTGAAGTTGAAAAAGATGGTAAGAAGTATATTAAAGTTAAATTTGATGAACCTGTTGCTAGAATTACACCGGGACAATCTGCAGTATTTTATATTGATGATATTGTTCTTGGTGGTGGAATCATTAGCGAAAGAAATTAAAATATAGAGAGAGTTAGTATGAATCAATTTTCTAGAGAAGAATTATTAATTGGAAAAGACAAATTGAATAAGTTAAAAGATTCTAAAGTTTTAGTTTTTGGACTTGGCGGTGTTGGATCATATGTAGTTGAAGGTCTTGTTAGAGCTGGTATTGGAAACTTTGTTTTAGTGGACAAAGATACAGTAGATGTTACTAATATCAATAGACAACTTTTAGCTTATGTATCAACAGTCGGAAAAAATAAAACAGAAGTAGAATTTGATAGAATTCATGATATTAATCCAGATGCAAAGGTAGAAATTATTACTGATTATTTTGATGAGAATTCAGATCATTCAATTTTTAATGATTGTGATTATGTAGTTGATGCAATTGATTCAGTAGCATCTAAACTTGATATTATTGAATATGCTAAGTCAAGGAACATTCCTATAATTTCAGCTATGGGTACTGGATTTAAATATAAACCAGAACTTTTAAAGATTGATGATATATCAAAAACTGAAATGTGTCCTTTAGCAAAAATTATTAGAAAAGAACTTAGAAAGAAGAATATAAATCATGTAAAAGTTTTATATTCTAAAGAAGTACCTATTGATACTGAAAATAAAGATAATGTTGCAACAATTTCTTATATGCCATCTATAGCTGGTTTAATGATTGCTGCAGAAGTTATAAGAGATTTAGCAGAATTAGATTAAAATAAAATAGAAAGAGGAAAAAGAAATGAAGATTCTTGCAGTTGGAGATTTAGTTGGAGAAAATGGAACACAAAAATTAATTGAAAATTTGAAGAACATTCAAGAAGCAGAAAATATTGACATTACTGTTGTTAATGCAGAGAATGCAGCAAGCGGAAGCGGATTAACTACACAATTATATACTAAACTTTCAAGACAAAACATAGATGTACTTACAATGGGAAATCATACTTGGGGAAAGAAAGATATTTTTTCTATTATGGAAGATAGCAAAATATTAATTCGTCCTGCAAACTATTCTAAAGAAGTACCCGGAAATGGATATTGTGTTTTTGAAAAGAATGGAAAGAAAATACTTGTTATTAATTTAATAGGTAGAGTTGGAATGGGAGAATTATCAAATAGCCCATTTGAATGTATAGATAATATATTAGCTACAGTTGAACATGATATTGCTATTATTGATTTTCATGCTGAAGCTACAGCTGAGAAAAGAGCTATGGCATATTATGTTGATGGAAGAGTTAATGTTTTATTTGGAACTCATACTCACGTTCAAACAGCTGATGAAGAAATTTGTGATAAAGGATTAGGATTTATTTCAGATCTTGGAATGACAGGACCTAAGAACTCAGTTATAGGAATGGATATAAAGGCATCTTTAAAGAGATTTACAACTTCAATTCCTGAAAGATATAAACTAGCTGATGGCGATTGTAAGTTGAATTCAGTAGTTTTTGAACTTGATGATAAAACTCTAAAATGCAAAAAGATATATAGAGTAAATCTATAATAAAAACAATTAAATACATTGTTGTAAATATTAAATAAACAATCAAATATATTATTCTAAAATATCAAATAATAATTAAATATATTGTTGTAAAATGTCAAATTATGGTAAAAAATAAAGTCTAGAATTCCCCAAAATTACTAGACTTTTTTATTTGTTTGTAATATAAATAGGGAGTACAAAATAAATGGGGGATATATGAAATATAAATATAAGAAGAAACATAATAATTTTTTTAAGTACATATTTGTAGTAGTTGTTATCGCCTTAATAGTAGCTTCTATTTATTTTGTTTATTATCAAGATAAAAATAATATGAGTTCGTTGGAAGGTGATTCTGGAAATAAAGGAATTGGCAACATTTCAGTAGTTGATAATGTAAAGATGGCTATATACGAATATGATAATATAAATCCTTTATTGACACATAATAGAGAAGTTCTTAATTATACAAAATTGATTTTTGAACCATTAATGAATATTTTACCAGAATATAGCTTGGAGTATTGTTTAGCTAAATCTTGCCAACGAGTAGAAGATAATAAATATGAAATCAAGTTAGATACTAATGCAAAATGGCATGATGGTTCTAGTTTCTCAGCAGAAGATGTATTATTCACTTATAAAAAAATACAAGAGGGAAATTCTGTTTATAAAACAAACATAAGCAACATTGCTTCAATGGAAAGCCAAGATGATGAAACAATTATTATAAGAACAAACAATCAAGATGCATTTTTTGAATTTTCATTGAACTTTCCTATAGTATGTAAGAAATATTATGATGGTGAGGATTTTGCAAGTTCTTCTAAAATTCCTATAGGAACAGGAATGTACAAGATTGCTAGTAATACTTCAAATTCTTTATTATTAACAAAGAATACTAAATGGGCAGAACTACATAATAGAGAACAAATGACTGAATCAATTACTATTCAAAAATATTCTTCTATTGGTGAAGCTTATAATGCTTTTAAAATGGGAAACATTGATATTATAAATACAGCAATGACAGATTACCAACAATATATTGGAACAATGGGATACAATATTAAAAGATACGCTGGAAGAAGCTATGATTATTTAGCTTTAAATTGCAATAATTCAATTTTAAGTGATAAAGCAGTAAGAAGAGCTATTAATTATGCAATAAACAAAGATACTCTTAATACTAATGTTTTTTACGGAAACAAAATTGTATCTAATGGATTTTTAGATTATGGAAGTTTCTTATATAATGGAGAGAATTTAATTTCTTATGATCAAGAAAGAGCAAAACAAGAATTACTAAACAATGGTTGGTCAAATGCTAGTGGTACTTGGAAAAAAGATGATAAAACAATTGATTTAAATATTGCAGTTAATAATGATAGTCAAGATAGAATTAATGTTGCAAACAATATTAAAAATCAATTGAGCGAAATAGGAATTAAAGTTCATGTTAAACAAGTTTCTAGAGATAGATATAACCAATACTTGAATGATAAAAATTATGATATGATTTTATGCGGTGTTAATAATTCAGTTGCACCAAAATTGAAAACTTTTTATGGAGGCGGAAATATTGCAAATTATTCAGGCAGTGATAGTTTAGATTCTATAGAAGAAATTAGAGAGATTCAAAAAAGAGCAAATGAAGATGTTCCTTATATAGGTTTATATAGAAACAAATGGACAATTATACTTAATCCTAATGTAGGAGGAGACCTTAAACCTAATGCATATTGCCCATATAACAATTTTGACAAATGGTATAGACAACTTTAATAAGTAAAAAACGAATTAGCAAAAAAACTAATTTAGTGAAAAACAATTAAATAAAACAGCTAATTAAGTAAAAAAACAACTAATTAAGTAAAAAAAACAACTAATTTTGAAAAGCGAAAAAATGTTCGCTAAAAGTATTGACTTTTTAAAATTTTAAATATATATTAAATGCAAACAAACGTTTCACAAATGAAATTTTTTAGGAGGAAATTATGGCTAAGAAAGTCGAAAAAGAAAAAGTAAGTGATGTTAAGGTAGGACCAAATCCAGAAAAATTAAAGGCACTAGAAGCAGCAATGGGACAAATTGAAAAACAATTTGGAAAAGGATCAGTTATGAAATTAGGAGATTTTAAAACTCTTAATATTGATTCAATTCCATCAGGTGCTTTATCATTAGATGTTGCTCTTGGAATTGGTGGTATTCCTAAAGGAAGAATCATAGAAGTATTTGGACCAGAATCTTCTGGAAAAACAACTTTAGCATTACATATGATTGCTGAAGCACAAAAAGCTGGTGGAGAAGCAGCATTTATTGATGCTGAACATGCTCTTGATCCAGTTTATGCTAAGAACTTAGGTGTTGATATAGATAATTTAATTGTTTCACAACCTGATACTGGAGAGCAAGCGTTAGAAATTTGCGAAGCTTTAGTAAGAAGTGGAGCAATCGATATAGTTGTTGTCGACTCAGTTGCAGCATTAGTTCCTAAGGCTGAAATTGATGGAGATATGGGAGACTCACATGTTGGTTTACAAGCAAGACTTATGTCACAAGCTTTAAGAAAATTAACAGGTGTTCTTAATAAATCAAATACAGCATTAATATTTATAAACCAATTAAGAGAAAAAGTTGGAGTTATGTTTGGAAATCCAGAAACAACTCCTGGTGGACGTGCATTAAAATTCTACTCTTCTGTAAGACTTGATATCAGAAGAATTGAAAATATTAAAGATAACGGCGAAGTTTTAGGAAGTAGAGTTAGAGTTAAAGTTGTTAAGAATAAAGTTGCTCCACCATTTAGAGAGGCTGAATTCGATATTATTTATGGCCAAGGTATATCTAAATCAGGAAACATTTTAGACTTAGCTGTTAACCTAGATATTGTTGAAAAGAGCGGATCATGGTTTAGTTATAATGGCGAAAGAATTGGCCAAGGTAGAGAAAATGCTAAATTATTCTTAGAAAACAATCCTGAAATTATGAAGGATGTTGAAAATAAAGTTAGAGATAACTTTAATACAGCATTTGAAAAGAGTTTAAGCGAAGGCGCTTCAAATTCAAATGAAGAAGACGATGATGATGAATTTGATGACGAAGATGATGAATAATCATTTAATTAAAATTATCACTAAATAAATTAATCGATAAATAAAATTATGAAATAATTTAAAATTAGAAACAACAAATTTAAATGAAAAATTACGATATAAATGATATTAATGAATTATTAAAGAAAAAAGGTATTGATTTAGACCATCAAGATTATTCTGATGGTCTTGATCAAGTTGTAGAAGAATATACTATTGAAGAATTTGATAGGGCTAAAACTAGAATTTTAAAGTATGTTTTATACAAAAAAAGATGCGAAAAAGAAGTTAGAGAGAAATTTCAAGGCGTATATGATGAAAATTTAATAGATGCAGTTGTTGAAAATCTCAAAGAATTAAAGTATATTGATGATATTTCATATATTGAGAGGTCAATTAATGAATTTTTTGCTCTAAAAACCTTGTCTCAATATGAAATTAGATATAAACTCTTAAGCAAGGGTGTTTCAAGTAAAGATATTGATAAATATTTTCAAGAACATCAAGAAGAACTATTTAATTATGAATTAGAGTGTACAAGAAAGATTTATGACAAAAAGAAAAAAAGTGGCCTAGAAGATATAGAAATTAAAAATTATTTATATAAGAAAGGTTATAAAACAGATAGTTATTCTGATTTATTTAAGCAATAATAGGGGAAGTAATGCAAAACATATTAACATTAGAAACAAATAAATACAAAATTAAAATAGAGAACTTTGAAGGTCCTCTAGATTTGTTATGTCATTTGATTGATGAAAATCAAATGAATATTTATGATGTTAATGTTAATGAAATAACAGATCAATATATTGAATATCTTAAAGCTATGGAAGAACTTGATCTTGAAATTACTAGTGAATTCTTAATTATGGCTTCAAATCTTTTATATATTAAGTCTAAGAAGTTATTACCACGTGAAGAAGAACAAGAAGAAATGCTTTCTGAAGAAGAATTGATTCAAAGAATTATTGATTATAAGAAGTATAAAGAGATAACTCATACATTCCTTGAAATGTATGAAAAAAATCAAAAAAGAATATTTAAAAATACTAAGGAAAGTATTCCAATTCCTGAACCAAAATTAGAAGAACAACATGAATATATGGAATTAGTAACTTTATATAAGAATGTTTTAGATATGACTGAAGCAAGAAAAAATAAGAATTCAAAGAATCTTGAAAAAATAGCAATAACTGAAACAGTATCAGTTACAGATACTGTAAAAGAGATGTTTAGAGCTTTAATTAAGAAACGTACATTTATTTTTAATAAATTATTCTCTCTTAAAAAGAATAAACCAGAAGAAGTTGTTACAGCTTTTAGCGGTTTGCTAGAGATGTCTAGAAGAAGTAAAGTTTTGACAGAGCAAGAAAAATTGTTTGGGGATATTACTGTAACTAAGCGCCCAAGAGATGCAAAAAAAGTCGATTAAAGCCTTGAATATAGAATGCTCCAACCATAGGAAAATATTGACAATAGAGCAAAAAAATACTATAATTAAAGAGTATTTGAAAAGGAGAATCAGATGTTAGCAAAGAACTGGAAAAGAATATTATTAATTGTTTTAATAATTGCATGTTTAACTAATGTTTTAATAAAAATTATTTGCAAAAACTCATTACAAGATGAGTTACAATCTGCTGTTCAATATGTTTTTTCTCACCCAGATGAAAATGCTAACAATGAAACATCAGTTACACAATCTACAACAGAAAAAAATAATGAAACTGTTATAGAAACTGAATCAAATGAGATAAATGATAATTCTACAATGAAATC
This sequence comes from Clostridia bacterium, assembly GCA_045643205.1. Lineage (GTDB taxonomy): Bacteria > Bacillota > Clostridia > TANB77 > CAG-508 > CAG-793. Next base: position 45,290 of record JAZUKI010000008.1, read on the forward strand.
ACCATTTGATATGTAGAAACAATAATATATCAAATTCATAAAACCAACTCTTCTGTTGGTTTTATTTTATATTAAAAGGAAGGAGGGCACGGCATGAAGCCAGTAGTTGCACTTATAGGAAGACCAAACGTAGGAAAATCAACTTTATTTAATTACTTAATTGGTGAAAGAAGAGCTATTGTTCAAGATACACCAGGAGTTACAAGAGATAGAATTTATGGTGAAACAACATGGAGAGATAGAAGTTTTACTGTTGTTGATACCGGTGGTATTGAAGAAAAGTCGAATGATATTATTCTTAATCAAATGAGATTACAAGCTGAAATTGCAATTGACATGGCAGATGTTGTAGTTTTTATAACTGATATAAAAGCTGGAGCTACTTCTTTAGATAATGAAATTGCTATGATGCTTAGAAGAGCAAATAAGAAAGTAATTTTAGTTTGCAATAAAGTTGATGATTTTAATAAATATAGAGATGATGTTTATGAATTTTATAATTTAGGATTAGGTGATCCTGTAGCTATATCAGCAGTAAATTGCCAAGGAATTGGTGATATGCTTGATAAAGTTTATGAAGAACTTCCAGAAGATGATGGCGAAGAAGAAACAGATAGCGTTAAAGTTGCTGTTATTGGAAAACCTAATGTTGGAAAGTCATCATTAATTAATAAGATTTTAAATGAAAACAGACTTATCGTTAGTGATATAGCAGGAACAACAAGAGATGCTATTGATACACCTTTTGAAAATGAAGATGGTAAATATGTTTTTATAGATACAGCAGGACTTAGAAAACATTCTAAAATTGAAGAAGACATTGAAAAATATTCTATATTACGTACGAATTTAGCAATTGAAAGATCAGATGTATGTATTTTGATGATTGATGCTAATGAAGGTGTTACTGAGCAAGATACTAAAATTGCAGGTCTTGCAAAAGAAGCAGGTAAGGGCGTAATTATAGCAATAAATAAATGGGATGAATATAATAAAGAGAGTGGAACTCAAGAAGAATATACAGCAATGGTTTATAATAAATTAGCATATTTATCTTATGCCCCAATTGTATTTATTTCTGCTAAAACTGGACAAAGAGTAAACAAACTTTTTGCTGTAATAAATCAAGTAGCAGAAAATAATGCAATGAGAGTTCAAACATCTGTCTTAAATGAATTATTAGCTGAAGCAGTTGCTATGGTTCAACCACCAACAGATAAAGGTAGAAGATTAAAAATATTCTATATGACTCAGGTTTCAACAAAACCACCTACATTTGCAGTATTTGTAAATAGTAAAAAATTATTTCATTTCTCATATGAGAGATATTTAATGAATAAATTAAGACAAGAATTTAATTTTTTAGGAACTCCAATTAGAATGCTAGTTAGAGAAAGAAAGGATGAAGAAGATGATTAAGTGGTACATTGCAATGGCATTAATTGCATATTTAATAGGAAGTATAAGTTTCTCAGTAATATTTACTAAGAGATTTGCAGGTTTTGATGTTCGTGAAAAAGGAAGCAAAAATGCAGGATCAACAAATGTTTTAAGAACAGCAGGTGTTGCGCCAGCAGTTTTAACTTTAGTTTGTGATTTACTTAAAGGAGTTGCAGCAGTTTTATTAGGATTACTTTTAGGAAATATGTTAGGACAAGAAGTTTGTCCAGATGCTTCTAAAGCAATACTTTGCGAAGTTGCAGGTATATTTGTTATTATTGGACATACATTTCCATTATTTTTTAAATTTAAAGGTGGAAAAGGCGTTGCAACAGGAATTGGTGCTTTATTAGTTTTAAACTGGAAAATTGGTTTAATCTGCTTAATATTTGGATTAGTATTAATTGTTTTATCAAGAATGGTTTCTTTAGGTTCAATGGCAGGTGCAATTTTATTCCCTGTAATTTGTATCTTTATTAGAGATAGCTATATTGTAAACGACAATTACTTAAGTTATGTATTATTTGGAATTGTTTTAGCAGCAATTATTCTATTTAATCATAGAACTAATATTCAAAGATTAACTAGAGGACAAGAAAATATTATTTCATTTAAACATAAAAATGAGCCTGTTCAAACAACATATAGTTCTACACCTGCAGAAGCAGCTTTAAAGAAAGAAGAAGCAGCTCAAGTTCAAGCTCAAGAAACTGTAGAAAATAGCGAAAGTTCAGAAAATAAATAATGTTTCTATATAATAAAAACAATTGGATAATATTTTTATAAATAAAGTTTATAAAAATGTTTTTGAAAAATGAAATTTAAATTAAAACAAATGAATAGAGGATATTAAATGGGTACAGTAGCAGTTATAGGTAGCGGTAGTTGGGGTGTTTCATTTGCTCAACACTTAGCAGAAGTAGGACATAAAGTTAAGGTTTGGTCTTTTAAAGAAGAAGAAAAAGATGATTTAAATAATAATAGAAAATCAGTGTATTTACCTGATTTAACAATACACGAAAATGTTTATTGTTCTAATGATTTTAAAGAAGTTGTCGAGGATGCTGAATTTATTATTCACGTTACACCTTCAAGAGTTACTAGAGAAACATTTAGAAAATATAAAGATTATGTAGGAAATAAACCAGTTGTAATTTGTTCAAAAGGATTTGAAGAAGGTTCATTATTAACTTTAGATGAAGTTATGAAAGAAGAACTTCCTGGAGTTAGAGTTGCTACTTTATCAGGTCCAAGTTATGCAACAGAGGTTGCAGCTCATATTCCTACTGCAGTTATTCTTGCATCTGAAGATAAAGAGTTACTTGAAGAAGTATCTGCAAAAATTAGTAATGATATATTTAGAGTTTACAAATCAACTGATGTTAAAGGCGTCGAAGTTGGTGGTGGATTAAAAAATATTATTGCATTTAGTGCTGGTATTGCTGCTGAACTTGATTTCGGTATGAATGCACAAGCTGCTCTTATCACAAGAGGACTTGCTGAAATTTCTAGATTAGGAATTGCTATGGGAGCTGATAAACAAACTTTCTATGGTTTATCTGGTTTAGGAGATTTAATTTTAACATGTTCTAGCGATGAAAGTAGAAATAGAAGAGCAGGCAGATTAATTGGAAAAGGCATGACAGTTGAAGAAGCTAAAAATGAAATTGGTATGACTATAGAAAGTGTTGATAATATTGTTATTGCAAAGAAACTTGCTGAAAAACACAATGTAGAAATGCCAATTACAGAAGCTGCTTATGATATTTTGTTTAACAAATTAGAAGTTAAAGATGCAGTTCAACAATTAATGACTAGATCAATTAAATATGAAGACTAAATTAAAAAACTAATTACTAGATTAATAAATATGAAAAGTAAAACATAAAACATAAAATATAAAATATAAAATATATAAAAAGTTGGCTAGTTGGAAAAATTAGCCAACTTTTATTGACTAAAAGCCTTAAATTTAGTACAATAGTACGAGGTAAATTAAATGATCGCGTATAGCAAATAGCGAAAGCTTGCGTACGAGGAAAGTCCGGGCCCCACAGAGCAGGATGCTTGATAACGTCAAGCGAGGGTAACCTTAGGGAAAGTGCAACAGAAAATTACCGCCTCTTTTGAGGTAAGGGTGAAAAGGCGAGGTAAGAGCTCACCGTAAATGCAGTGATGCATTTAGCCATGTAAACCCCATCCGGAGCAACACCGAGACTAGAAGGTTAAATAGTTGCTCGCTATCTTCTTAATTTGGTGGCTTGAACTATATAGCAATATATAGGCTAGATAAATGATCATTCTCGACAGAACCCGGCTTACTGTTTACCTTTATATATGAAAGGAACCACCTGTGTAGGTGATTCCTTTGTTATTTTTATAAATTTAATTCAAAAGATTTTTTATATCTTCAGGAATTTCTGATTCAATTATTATTTCTTTTCTAGAAACAGGATGTATAAAACTAATTTTATATGCATGTAAAGCTTGTCTACTAATTAGAGGAGAGCAAGAACCATATAAGTCATCTCCAATTATTGGGTGTCCTATTGAGGCCATATGAACTCTAATTTGATGTGTTCTACCAGTTTCTAATTTACATTCAACTAATGACATATTATTTCTAAATTCTAATGTTTTGTATTTTGTAATAGCTTTATCACCATCATTTCTAATTGTTCTTTCTATAATACTTGGAAGTTTTCTAGCGATTGGTTTATCTATTGTTCCAGACTTATCTGTTTTTCCATCGACAACTGTTAAGTAATATTTTTGATAGTCAGTTAAATTTTCTTGAATATATTCTGATTTTGCAAATATAACAATTCCGGTAGTGTCTTTATCTAAACGATTAACAGGTCTTATTTTCTTATTTAGACCAATGCTTATAAAGTATGATTTTATACCATTTGATAAGCTGTCCTCATAATGATTAATAGAAGGATGAACAGGCATAAATGGAGGTTTATCTACAATTAACATCCATTCATCTTCATACAATATTTTTAATGTAAAATTATTTGGCACGATGTTATCACTTGTTTCTTCATAACCCAAATCAATTTTAAGAATGTCGCCAGAACTAGCAGTGTCATAAGTTTTAGCAATTTTATTATTTAACAAAATATTGTTTTTTATTTTTAAAATTAGTCGTTTTGAAAATGACAAATCTTCTTTTAAAATTTGCTTAATTGTTTTTGAAGAAGAAACTTTATATTCAAGTACTTGTTTACCAGTATTTACCATAATTTTATATTTGATTAACCTCTCAATTTTCTTTGATTTTAAAGTAATTCAATATTTTTTTATTTTGATTACAAATTGGTTACATTATATATTTTTTATTGTACTTTTACTAGTTTATTTATATAATTTATTAGGTATTTTCTTAAGAAATTTTAAGGAAAAAAGGAGTGTAAATGAATTTTATTAACAAAATTATTGATAAGGCTAAAACTAATATAAAGACAATTGTTCTACCAGAAGGCGAAGATGCTAGAGTTTTAAAGGCAGCTCAAATGGTTAAAGAACAAGGCTTTGCTAATATTGTTATTTTAGGAAACCCAGAACAAATTGCTAAAGATTGTGAAACAAATGGAATTAATTTGGATGGAGTTAATGTAATAGATTTTGAGCATAGCGAAAAATTAGAAGAATATGCTAATTTTTTATTTGAACTTAGAAAAGCAAAAGGAATGACTTATGAAGAAGCAATGGAACTTGTTTCTAAAAATTCTAGATATTATGCATCTATTATGGTTAAGGTAGGAGATGCTGATGGATTTGTTTCAGGAGCTTGTCATGCTACTTCTGATACATTAAGACCAACACTTCAAATCATTAAAGGAAGACCAGGAGTTAAAACTGTTAGCGCATTCTTTATTATGGATATGCCTAGCGATGAATTTGGAGAAAATGGAACTTTAATTTTTGCAGATTGCGGATTAGTTGAAAATCCTAATGAAGATCAATTAGCTGATATTGCTATTTCATCTGCAGAAAGTTTTAAAGAATTGGTAAGTCCTGAAGGAACACCAAGGGTTGCAATGCTTTCATATTCAACTAAGGGCAGTGCTCATTCAGAATTAACTGATAAAGTTATTAACGCAACTAAGATTGCAAATGAAAAGGCACCAGATGTTTTAATTGATGGTGAAATGCAACTTGATGCAGCGATTATTGAAAGTGTAGCTAATTCAAAAGCACCTGGAAGTGAAGTTGCTGGAAAAGCAAATATTTTAATATTCCCAGATTTAAATGCTGGAAATATTGGATATAAATTAACACAAAGATTTGGACATGCAATTGCTTATGGTCCACTTTGCCAAGGTTTAGATAAACCTGTAAATGATTTATCAAGAGGATGCACAGCAGAAGATATAGTCGGAGTTGTTGCTATAACATGTGTACAAGCATAGTTAATACTAAAGAATTAAAGAGGTAAGATTATGGTTAAATTAAAAGATGTTTATGAAAAAGTTAATACTAAACCACTTTCAAAAATTACAGAGTTTCAAAAGAAAGGTTCGCTAACAGCAAATTTTAAATTTTTTATTGAAAATTATGGAGTTATATATCTTCTAATTTTATTAATTTTAGTTTTATGTATTTGCATAGGCTTTAAATTTGATTGGAAGATGTTATTAATAATTATTGGAATTTATTTTGTTGGAACTTTAGCTTTAATTGCAACTAATACTTTTAGATTAAGTTGGTGCAATCAAGGATTAAAGATAAGACGTTTAGTTAAAGAAGAAATTATACCTTATAACGAAATATATAGTTTGTTTATGTATAGAGAGAAAACAAGATTTGCATTCTTCATTCCTATTTATTCATATACAATTAATTTATACTGTAATGATCCTGATAAGGAAGTAAAAAGAGTTTATTTCAACACTATAATGATTAATAAAAAGGCTGTAGAAAAATTTATGAACTCAGTAGATGTTGAAGTATTACCTGAACAAAAAGATTTTGATGTTGAAGAAGCTAAAAGAGAAAAGAAATACAACCTTGGTACAATTGCTATAGCTGTTGTAATTGCAATTGTTATTGTTCTATATATTATTTCGTTGATTTCTAATCAGTAAGTTAGATGTTTAAAAGTTAATTTAGATATTCAAAAGTTGATTTTGAAATTTAGAAGTCAAATTAGTTTAAGGAGTAATTATGCCAATTATTAAAAAGATAATTATTATTGTTTTAATTGTTTTAACAATAGCATTAATTGGATATGTTTTTATAATGCATCATCAGATGTTGGAAACTTATGCTGATGAAAAAGATAGTTTAAACAATCAAATTGAAGCTGCTGAATTAAAGCAACAAGAACTTAAAGATGAGATTGATTCTATAAATTCTGCTAATACAATTGAATCAATTGCAAGAGATAAACTTGATATGTATTACCCAAATGAAAGAGTATACATTGATATTTCTAAGTAAATTTATATAATTAATATTTCAAGTAAAATTTTTGTGAAAGGATATTAAATGCAATACGAAGATTATAGTCTAGTTGATTTAAGACTACTTGCAAAAGATAAAGGAATTAAAAATGTTACTAAGCTAAAGAAACAAGAATTAATTGAAGAGTTAATAAAAATCAAAGAAGACAATAAAGAAACAATTATTGAAAATGATCAAAAACTTAATAATGAAAATCTTGAAGAAACAAAAGGAATAAACAGCAAAGGCATAAATGAAGCAAAAACTAAAGAGATAAATGTGGATGGATTAAAATTAAATACATCTAATGACACTGTTGGTGAAGGTATTCTTGAAATTTTGCCAGATGGATTTGGTTTTCTTAGAGGAAAAAATTATCTATCAACACCAAATGATATCTATGTTTCACCAACTCAAATTAAGAGATTCAAACTTGATAATGGAGATAAAGTAAGAGGCGTTATACGTAAACCTCAAGCAGGAGAACGTTTTCCAGCATTAATTTATGTTGGAGAAATTAATGGAAGATCACCAGAAGATTTTATTAGTAGAAAGAAATTTGATGATTTAAAACCAATTTATCCAAACGAAAAAATAAAATTAGAAACTTCTAAAGAAGAATATTCAACAAGAATTATGGATTTATTATGTCCAATTGGAAAAGGACAAAGAGGCTTGATTGTTGCACCACCTAAAGTTGGTAAGACAACAATTATTAAGAAAATTGCAAATGCAATTACGAATAATAATCCAGATGTTGAATTAATTGTTTTATTAATAGATGAAAGACCTGAAGAAGTTACTGATATGGAAAGATCTATTAAAGGTGAAGTTATATATTCTACATTTGATGAATTACCTGAACATCATGTTAAGGTTGCTGAAATGGTTATAGAAAGAGCTAAACGTTTAGTTGAAGCTAAGAAAGATGTTGTTATTTTATTAGATAGCATCACTAGATTAGCAAGAGCTTATAACTTAACTATTAATGCTTCAGGAAGAACTTTATCAGGAGGACTTGATCCTGCTGCACTTCATTATCCTAAAAAGTTTTTAGGTGCTGCAAGAAATATTGAAGGCGGTGGAAGCTTAACTGTCTTAGCTTCTGCATTAATTGAAACTGGAAGTAAGATGGATGAAGTTATATTTGAAGAACTAAAGGGAACAGGTAATATGGAAGTTGTTTTAGACAGATCTTTATCTGAAAGAAGAATTTTCCCAGCTATTAGTCTTACTAAATCAGGAACAAGAAGAGAAGATTTACTATTAACAAGAGATGAACTTGATGTTGTTTATCAACTTAGAAAATCTCTTTCTTCAATGAAACAAATAGAAGTGATTGATGAGTTATTAGGTTTAGTAACTAAAACAGATAACAACGTTGAACTAATAGAAAAATTAAAAACAATTTTCAAAGTCTAAATGACAACTTTTTAAAGCACAAATATATTTTTTAAAGAATAAAAAAGTGTAAAGCACAAATAATATTTTTAAAAGAATAATAAAGCGTAAAGCATGAATAATATTAATGAATAAAAAAATAGGGGTTAATATGGCAAATAAAAAAAGTAAAAAGAAAAATAATTCAAAGATAGTATTATATCTTGTTGGAGGAATAGCTATATTTGCTTTATCAATTTTAATTACGAATTTAGTTATTTCAAATATAACACAAACACCAAATACTACTAACCAAGTTAATGTAGAAAATAGTTCAACAGGAAATGAAGTTTCAAATACAACAAGTAATAGTGTAAATGAAATAAATACTGTTGTTAATGAAGTTTTGAATACAACAAATGAAGTAGCAAATACAACTAATACAACCAACACAAATACAACTACAAATAATACAACTAAGAAATCTGAAAAATATAAAGATAGTCCATACTACATTAAAGTAAATAAAAAATGTAATGTAGTTACAATTTATAAGAAAGATTCTGAAGGTAATTATACAGTGCCTTATAAAGCAATGTTATGTTCAACCGGACCTTATACACCACCAAATTCTAATAAGGGCAATACTTATAAAGCATCTTCTTATGAAATGGAAGACTATAGAAGAAGATGGGGAACACTTCAAGGACATAATGGTTACACATATGTTTATGGACAATATGCTTGTGGCATTGTAGACAATGTTTTATTCCATTCAGTTACTTATACTTCTAAGAGCCCAGATAGTTTAGAATGGGAAGAATTTAATAAACTTGGAACTTCAGCATCTGCTGGATGTGTACGTTTATGCGTTGCAGATGTTAAATGGATATATGATAATGTTCCAGCATATACTATGTGCGAATTTTATGAAGATTCTAATCCAGGACCTTTAGGCAAACCAACATTACCACAAATTTCAAGTGATGATCCAAGAAGAGGATGGGATCCTACTGATCCTGATCCAAACAATCCTTGGAATAAGTAATTAGCAAAAACTTTTAAATATTTTAAGATGTTTTTATATATAAAATAAACAATTTTAAATAGAATATTTAAAAATATATATCATTTAAAATTTAAATTTTTTAAGGGATTTAAAATATGAAGAAGATTAAATACGTAGGAAAAATTTATAATTTATTTATTGTAAGTATTGTTTTAACAATGCTAATTTCAATAATAGTTACAGTTTTAAGTTTAATTAATTTTAGTGAAAATTCAACAGTTTCATTATTATCAGCAATTGATGCAAGTGATAATAATAAATATTATTCAAATTTAGATAATAATTCTGGAGCAATTAAAGCACCAAACTTTGCAGCTGTTTCAAATCAAAACAAACAAAATGCTGCATTAGTTGGGGCAAATTATGTTTCATCAAACATTGCCAAATTTAGTTTAGCAGATTACATTCCAGAGAATACTGAAATTAAAGATCAAGGTAGAACTGATACTTGCTGGACTTTTAGTTCACTTGGTTCAGTGCAAACTAATTTAGCACTTGAAGATTATTTAAATGATATGCCTGCATATGAATACGATTTTTCTGAGAGACATGTAGCTTTAGCTTCTAGTAAAAGTATTGTAGGAGATAATGGCTATACTAGAAACCCAATTGAAGGGGCAACTTATTGGATGGCTATGAATTACTATTCAAGAGCAGCTGGACCTGTTTTAGAAAATGAATGTGAATTTTCTGAAAGTATAAGCAATAGTATTGATATAAATAAATTAAATAAGGCTGCTACAGTAACTGATATTAAATTATTTCCATCACCAGACAGCGATGGTTATGACCAACAAGAACAAATAAATAATATGAAGACTTTTATAAGAACAACAGGTTCATTATGCGCTAATATGTATTTTCCTACTAGTTTCCCTGATGATACTTATAACACGAATACTGGAGCAAGTTTTGCAACCTCTGATAAAGACGTAAATCATATGATTTCAATTATTGGATGGGATGATAACTATAGCAAAGATAATTTTAAGGCAAAAAATAAACCATCTAAGAATGGTGCATGGTTAGTTAGAAATTCACATGGTGATCACCCATATACAGATAATGGTTTTATTCATATTTCTTATGAAGATCCATTATTATATGAAGCGATTTTTGGAATTGAAAAAGTAGATCGTGCTAATGACTACACAAGTGTAGTCAGCTATGATGAAAAAGGAATGAACTATACTTTAACTGCTTCAACTAATAAATACATTTTATACAATGTTTTTCCAAGAAATAAAGCAAATAATATAAATGAATTTATTGATAGCGTTTCATTGTATGTTTTAGATGATTCTGATGTTTCAATTGAAATTGCTGAAGGTGATTATAATAAAAATAAATCAATACGTTTTGAAAAACAAATAATTTCAAATGCAACGAGTGTAACACCGGGCTTTAGAACTTTTAATCTTAAAACACCTTATAAATTTAATACAGTATCTGGAAACGCTTCAGGATTAAGTGATGCAGTAACTGTAAAAATATCTGTTTCAGTACAATCAGGTAGCAAAATGTTTTTACCTTTAGAAGGAGGATTTAATAAAGCAAGTTATTATAATAATTCTTATAAAAAAATATCAGACATAACTGGTGAAACTAAAACTGAAACAGAAAAATGTTTTATATGTTTAGATGGTAAATCAGTATTTGATTTAGGAAAGTTACATGAAGCTAATGACACATTAATTGATTGTGATTCAACAGTTCAGTTAAATTTAGTTTCATCAACAAAGCCTGCAGGAAAATTAGTAGTAAAGACTAATCCAAATAAAACAGAATATAATGTAAATGAAAAATTTAGTGAAAGAGGTTTGTCTTTAGAATATAATGCTGGAAACAATTCTAATTTAGCAATTGATTTAAATGATTGTACTTTTAAGAAAAATGACAAATTAAGTGCAGGTCAAACTTATGTAGAAGTTTATGGATATGGAACTAGTGCAAGAATTCCAGTTACAGTTAAATCAGTTGATCCTCAAATTAGTCCAACTCTTACAGTAAAAACAAATCCAAATAAGACAGCTTATGAAGAGGGTGAAACATTTAGTTCTAAAGGATTAGTTTTAAAATACAAACATGGAACTCAAAATAATCCATTAATTGATGAAATACCAAGTTCGAATATCACTGTTAAAAATGGTACTAATTTAAAAGAAAATCAAAAATCTGTTACTGTAGAATACATGAATTTAACTGTTGATATTCCAATAACTGTTGCAAAGAAGTCAACACCACCAGAAGAACCACCTAAATTTGATGATGTGAATAATCTTAAAAATTTAAGTGCAGAGTTAAATGAGTTTAAATTTAATTCTAAGAATAAATATGGATTTGATAGTTTTAAAGTAACTTTGAAAAATATAGTTGAAAAAACAGGTGCTTCATACAAGTATGAATATTATGTTTCTAATATGAAGGGTGAAGTTCAAAATAAAAGTACAATAGGAACAAGCCTAAGTAATGGCTCATTTGTTTTAGATATAGAATCAAAAAATACAGGTAATTTAAGAGCAATAACAGAAAAAGATACTATTTATTTAACTTTAATTCAAACAAATAAAATCACTAATACTGAAGTAAAATCTACTATTCAAATTTTAGGAAATGCAAATACAAAATTTTATTTTGATGGAGTTTTGAAATCTGCTAATACAACAGGAAATTCAAATAACAACAATCAGAATAATAACCAAAATAATAACCAGAACAACAATCAAAATAACAATCAGAATAATAATCAAAACAACAACCAAAATAAAAATCAAAACAATAATCAAAATAATTCAAATACAAAAGCTGCTACCAAAGTAGGAGCAAATACTCAAAATAAAAATTCAAATATCAATACAAACAATAATACAAACAATAACGCAAATAATAATTCTAATAGTAATGATGGTACTATAGCTAATAAAAAAATACCACAAACAGGTACTGCAGAGGAAATTGTTAAAATAGTAATTATTGCTATTGCACTAATTGGAACATCACTTATTGTTAGAGCAGTCATTATAAATAGAAATATAAACGGGAAATAAGTTTAAAATTGAAAGTAAACTTAAATAGAATAAATTATAAAGGAAATTAAGCTTTAAGCGAAATTAAGTTTTAAATTGAAATTAAAGAGATATAAGTAATTGCAAAGTAAAATAGTAAAATACTTATATCTCTTTTAATATGCAAATAGTTTACATAAGTCTTTTAAAGTGATATAATGGATAAGTCTTTATGCAATTTTAAAAGGAGAAAAGGAATGGAACTTAAAAAGATTTATAATGCAACAAATAATCCATTAAAAGATAAGCAAATAGTTGATCAAATATTAAAAATATATAGTGATTCTCTAGATAAATTAGACTTTGTAACTAAGTTAAGAGATACAGAAAGTGATTTTTTAAATGCTTTTGTTTTCACAGCATCAGAATATTCAAATTATTATAGAGAATTTTATAAAACTCATTTTATTTTGTTTAATAAATGGATGCAAGATATAAAAAGAATTAGTAAGCTTCCAGAAAAGGACAAAGCTAAGTTTTTTGAAAAAGTTAGTTTTGCTAGCCATGATGTAGGCACTTTTATGGATGGGGATAAAATAATGACTACTGATGCTGTAAAAAGGTCATTCAATAAAATTGCAAATAGAGTTAAATACACAAATAATATTACTGATTTTAAACAAATTGAAAGATTTAAAGAAGAACTAAAAAAAGAAGACAAAAATACAGAAAGATTGCTAGAAATATTAAATTATTATTCAAATAAAAATATAGAGGAAGAAGTTATCAACATTAAATCTAATTATTTATTAGAAGATGGAGATAAATATAATAGAAATGGAGTCTTTCTTGCTTTTATTCCAGATAAGAATGATCAATTTAACTTTATTAATGAATATCTTACAAGATGTATTAAATGCAAAATACCATATGAAATTGATGTATCAGTTGATAAGCATACTAAGCAAATTGTTAAAATTAGTTCAACTACAGCAAATTTAGGCAAAAATTTAGCAATTATTAAAGATATTGCAGACTCTAAGCCTGATATGATTAAAGGAATGAAAAAACCACCAATTTTATGTGGAACAATTCAAGATAATGAATGGATTGGAATTGGAACATATTCTGCAAAAGAAATTGAGAGAACAACTTTTGGATTTACTGAAAGAAGAGGAAACATTATTTTTGATACTATTCAAGAAAATTCAATTAAATATTTAAAAGAAAATTTTACTAAACCTATTGAAGTTGATGGAAAAGAAACAACTCTAAGAGAACATTTATCTGACCTAACATTAGATATATTACTTAAAAGTTTAAAAAATATGGCTGATTCATGGTTTGATGGAATAAAAGATGGAGGCATTTCTGATAAAGAAGCTGATAGAGAAGTAAAGAAAGTATTTGGTTTTAAAAGACAAGATTTAGACAATCAAAAATACATCAAAAAGATTAAAGATGAAGTTGATTATAAAATTGATGCTATGGTTTATCAAGAATTTGATTTGCAAGAAGATTTTTATAGTTTTAAACTTCCTAATACTTTATTTAGTTTTGGAAAAACAATATCATTACCTATTAAAGCTGACGCCATAAAAGATGAAGCATCAGAAGTTTTATTTAAACAACCTGATTTTATTGAAGAAACAATAAATGAAATAGAAAGTAAATTTGAAGAAGTAGGAATTGACACAAATCCATGTTATGAAGATTATATTGTTGATAGAATGGAAGAATTAGATAGAGAAGAAAGACAACAAGCAAATAAAACTGTACCTTTAACAAGTCAATTAAAGAAACAATCAATTTACAAAGGTAATAGAAGCAAAGATAGATAAGAACAAACAATAATTATAATTAAAAAATAAAAAGTTGAACAAAGAACTTTTAGCAGTTCATGTTCAACTTTTTTATTGCAAATTATAAAACAACAGTTATAATAGATTGTTTCTTTACTAAAATAGTATTGGATTTTAACTTTATGTTTATATCATAATCTTGCATATTCAATAGTACAACTACAATAGAGTTATCTTCGTTTTTAAAACAAATTGCCTCAATATTAGAATTGTTCTGAATACTAACAAGAGAAGCATTAGGATGAATATATTTTGCAAAATGTTGAATATAGTAATAGCAAAGATTATTATAGTAGTTTTCGTTTCTTATCATAGAGGGAGCATTACAAAAGTTGTTTTTATGATTTGGTCCGCCATTGTTGTCTAATAAAATATTCCAATCTATATAAGCAGTTACTCCAGTACTTAAATCACCGATAATGTCATGTGCATACATATTAGCATTTATAATTTCATCTTCAGGTTTATAATTTGAAAAACCTACGCAACCTTCTGTGTGAAAAATTAATTTATTTTTAAAATCGTTATAACATTTTAAAACGTTTTCAAAATAGTCTCCAGTATACCAATGAATCGCAATTCCAGAAATTATATTATCTTTATCAAGTTCAAAAATTTTGCTCGATCTTTCATACACATTATCTTTATTATGATCATGAATTAAAATTTTTATATCTAGATTATTTTCTTGTAAAGTAGGGTGTAAGTAGTTTATTGCAAAATCAGCTTCTTCTTCAGGTGAGAACAAACATGATTCCCAAATCTGTCTTGCTGTAGTTTCGTTTTGTACTGTCATATAAGAAATATTTATACCTTCTGCTTGATACGCAAGAATAAAGTTAGCTATATATTGAGCGTATAATTTAAAATATTTTTTCTTTAATTTTGTTCCGAAATATAGTTGATGAAAATGTTTCATAAAAGATGGAGGAGACCAGGGAGTAGCTAAAAATCTAATGTTTGGATTTACCTTCTGGAGATCTTTTATTAACGGAATGATATATTGTTTGTCTCTTTCTATTGAAAAATCAGATAAATCATTCTTTTTAGAGTATGAATAACTATTTAATGAAAAGTCACAACTTCCAATAGAAATTCTTATTATATTATAATTTTTATAGTCGTTAAGAAACTTTTCTTGATTTTCATTGCTTAACTTTGCATATGCATATCCAGCTGCTTCAGTTATGGCTCCGCCAAATCCAACAAAGTTCGAATTATTAATAGCTTCACCGATTTCGATAGAACCAGTTATGTTAGGTATAATATTCTCTTTGCAATCAGAGTTATTAGAACTAGAGTCTTTTTTGTTTGAAACATCGTTGATATTTTGTTCCTTTAAAAATATATTGTTATTAAAACAAGTTTCAATTATTTTCATAAACTAAGCTCCTTTCAGTCACATTTTAACACATTATATTATATAAGTCTAAAAATTATAAAATATGGCGCAAATAGTAATAAATAAAGAAATTATTTTAGAGATTTTATCGACTATTTTGCTTATGTGTGGTAAAATTGCAGATATGAAAATAGGAGGTATTTTATGGAGTTAAAAGGTAGTAAAACAGAACAAAATTTAATGGCTGCATTTGCGGGTGAGAGCCAAGCTAGAAATAAATATACATATTTTGCTTCAAAGGCTAAGAAAGATGGTTATGAGCAAATTGCTGCTATATTTGAAGAAACAGCAAATAATGAAAAAGAACACGCTAAGATGTGGTTTAAAGAATTAAATGGAGGAGAAGTTCCTTCAACAGAAGAAAATTTAAAAGCTGCTGCTGATGGCGAAAACTTTGAGTGGACAGATATGTATGAAGGATTTGCTAAAACTGCTGAAGAAGAAGGATTTACTGCTTTAGCATATAAATTTAGAGCAGTTGCTGCTATTGAAAAACATCATGAAGAAAGATATAGAAAATTATTACAAAACATTGAAGACAAAGTTGTTTTTTCAAAAGATGAAGAATGTATTTGGGTTTGTAGAAATTGTGGCCATGTTGTAATTGGAAAATTTGCTCCAGAGGTATGCCCAGTTTGCAATCATCCAAAGAGTTATTTTGAATTAAAGGCTGAAAATTATTAATTAAAAACTGAAAAGTATTAATTAAACATAATTGTTGATTAACTATAATTATTAATTTAAACAGCTCTGGGAGAATTTTAATGATTAGAATTGGAATATATGGATATGGAAATCTTGGACGCGGAATAGAAAGTGAGATTAAGAAGAATGAAGATATGGAATTAGTAGCTATCTTTACAAGACGTGATCCAAGTTCTATTAAAACTAATAGCGATGTACCTGTTATTAGTTCTAACCAAGTAAACGAATGGACAGACAAAATTGATGTTATGATTTTATGTGGTGGATCAGTTCGTGATTTACCAGTACAAGCACCTGAACTTGCAAAATATTTTAATATCATAGATAGTTTTGATACTCATATAAAAATTATTGAACATTTTGAAAATGTTAATGATTCTGCAGTTGATAGTTCTCATACTGCAATAATTTCAGTTGGATGGGATCCTGGTATGTTTTCACTAAATAGACTTTATGCAGAATGTATTTTACATGAAGGAAAAACATATACATTCTGGGGCAAAGGAATTAGTCAGGGCCATTCAAATGCAATTAGAAGAGTTGCTGGTGTAAAAGATGGTAGACAATATACTATACCGGTTAAAGATGCAATTAGAAGAGTTAGAAATGGAGAAAATCCAGAGTTATCGGAAAGAGATAAGCATAAAAGAGAGTGCTTCGTTGTTGCTGAAGAAGGCGCTGATTTGGCTAGAATTGAAAAAGAAATTAAGGAAATGCCAGCTTATTTTAATGAGAATGAAACAGTAGTACATTTTATTTCTGAAGAAGAATTGATTCGAAATCATAGTGAGTTACCTCATGGTGGATTTGTAATTAGAAGTGGTGAAACTGGAAATGGTAACAAGGAAATAATTGAGTATTCTTTAAAACTTGATAGCAATCCTGAATTTTCAAGCTCAGTGCTTCTTACATATGCAAGAGCTTGCTATAGATTAGCAAACGAGAAAAATTATGGAGCTAAGACTGTTTTAGATATTCCACCAAAATATTTATCTTCATTAACTGATGAAGAATTGCGAGCAAGATTTATTTAATAAAAATTAAAAAAATAAAAACTAAAACTAAAAATTATTAAATAAAAATTTAGAACAAAATTACATGTAATAAAAATAAAAAATAAAAGAGTAATAAGGAATAATGAGTTTTAAAAAAATAATTGAAGAAGAATCAAATAAAGAATATTTTAAAAAACTTCAAAGTTTTATAGACAATGAATATAAAAACAAAACTATATTTCCTGAGCGCAAGAATGTTTTTGCGGCACTAGAAACGACAAATTTTAATGAAGTAAAGGTTGTAATTATTGGACAAGATCCATATCATGGCGAAGGGGAAGCACATGGACTTTCATTTTCAGTAAATCCTGGAGTTAAAGTTCCACCTTCATTAAAAAATATTTATAAAGAATTATATGATGACTTAGGTATTACTCCCAGTAATAGTGGTAATTTAACTAAGTGGGCTAATGAAGGAGTACTTTTATTAAATGCAGTGCTAACAGTAGATAAAGATACTCCGGCATCCCATAGAAATCTAGGATGGGAGCGCTTAACAGATTATATTATTAAAGTATTAAATGAAAAAGAAACACCTGTTGTCTTTATATTATGGGGTAATTTTGCCAAGGAAAAAAAGACACTTATAACTAATCCTAAACATTTAGTTTTAACT
>JAZUKI010000009.1:0-37348 GCA_045643205.1 Clostridia bacterium
CATTTGTAAATTAAAGTTTTCACCCTCAATTGATATCTTTCCATCTCTTAAATATCCTTGTGATAGAACATTGATATCCATGTAAAGTGTGTCTGTTGAATTTAAATTTGTACAACTTCCTAAGATTTTTTCTGCTGTTCCATTTCCATCTAAGTCCTTAGTAAAGAAAGCTGTAAATTTTACAAATTCACAGTTATCAAATACTTCATCTTCACTTTTTACAGTTTCATATTCTCTTGAATGAATCATATCTGGTGTAATTTCTTTTCTGTTGTTTGATTTTATTATACCGCCAGCAATCATAGCTATTGCTATTGCAACAACTATAATTAGTCCAATATGAAATTGTTTTTTGTTTAATAATTTCTTAAACATAACATTTCTCCTTTGTAAAATTAATCAATAATTTAGCCCTGGTTTATTAATCAATTTTCCGTTTTTGTTGCACTAATTATCTTCCTATATAATATAGTCTTCCATGGAGATTAATTATCATTAGTAAAAATGTATGAAATATTAGAGTAGTTTTGTATTTAAAGCCTTTTATTTCGTAGACTTTCCTCATTTTTCATTTATCAAATTGCGCAAAAAAAGAAGATAAGATTGACATCTTATCTTCTTGAATAAAACATATTAAATTCTAATTGTTTAATATCTAGTAATAAAATTACTCAATGATATCTCCAACAACTCCAGAACCTACTGTCTTACCACCTTCACGGATAGCGAATCTTAATCCTTTATCCATAGCGATTGGTGTGATTAATTCGATTGTCATTTCTAAGTTGTCTCCACCCATAGCCATTTGTTTGTCAGCTGGTAAATCAATTTTTCCTGTAACGTCTGTTGTTCTGAAATAGAATTGTGGTCTATATCCTGTGAAGAATGGGTTCTTTTGTTTTCTTCCACCTTCTTCTTCTTTTAATACGTATACTTGTGCTTTGAATTTTGTATGAGGTTGGATTGATCCTGGTTTTGCAAGAACTTGTCCTCTTTCAACATCTTTTCTATCAACACCTCTTAATAGAACACCTACGTTATCACCTGCTTCAGCTTCGTCTAATGTTTTTCTGAACATTTCGATACCTGTTGCAACTGTTTGTTTCTTTTCTTGTGATAAACCAACGATTTCTAGTGTATCACCAACTTTTAATGCACCTGTTTCTACTCTACCTGTAACAACAGTTCCACGTCCTGAAATTGTCATAACATCTTCGATTGGCATTAAGAAAGTTTGATCAACTGGTCTTTCTGGTGTTGGGATGTAGCTATCAACTGCATCCATTAATTCTTTAATGCAAGTATATTCTGGAGCATCAACTTCTTTTGAAGCGCACTCTAATACTTTAAGAGCTGATCCCTTAACGATTGGAATTTCGTCTCCTGGGAATTCATATTCTGTTAATAGATCTCTAACTTCCATTTCAACTAAGTCGATAAGTTCTGCATCATCAACCATATCGCATTTATTTAAGAATACTACGATATATTTAACACCAACTTGTCTAGCAAGTAAGATGTGCTCTCTTGTTTGAGGCATAGGACCATCAGCTGCAGAAACTACTAAGATAGCTCCGTCCATTTGTGCAGCACCTGTGATCATGTTTTTAACATAGTCAGCGTGTCCTGGGCAGTCAACGTGAGCATAGTGTCTGTTGTCTGTTTCATATTCAACGTGAGCAGTATTAATTGTAATACCTCTTTCTCTTTCTTCTGGAGCGCTATCAATTGAAGCATAATCTTCAAATTGAGCATATCCTTTTAAACTTAAAAATTTTGTAATAGCAGCTGTTGTTGTTGTTTTACCATGGTCAACGTGACCGATAGTACCAATATTAACGTGTGGCTTACTTCTAACGAATTTTTCCTTAGCCATTTTAATTCCTCCTTAAATAGAATTTTTATTATATAATATTTTAAATTATAAAAACAAATTTAACACTTGCATTATTTTATAACAATTAAATATTAAATGCAAGATTTTTATTTTTTTGTTGAAATACTGAAAACAAGCAATTTCAAAGCATTTGCAGTTAATATGTTTATAAACAATTTAAATGTGTTCGCCTTTTAATATGTTTGTAAGCAATTTCAACATGTTCGCAGTTTTATAAAAATTAGTCTTCTTTCTTTGTTCTTGAAGAAATAATTTCATCTGCAACATTCTTTGGAACTTCTTCATAATGAGATGGTTCCATTGAATATGTTCCTCTACCTTGAGTTTTTGATCTTAAGTCAGTAGCATATCCAAACATTTCTGAAAGTGGAACAAAACCTCTAATAATTTGAGATCCGCTTCTAGCTTCCATTCCTTCTAGTTTTCCTCTTCTAGCATTGATATCACCGATAACATCACCCATATATTCTTCTGGAACTGTTACTTCGATTCTTTCAATTGGTTCAAGTAAAACTGAATGACCTTTTTTGCATCCTTCTTTGAATGCGATTGAAGCTGCAACTTTGAATGCTGCTTCTGAAGAGTCAACTTCGTGGTATGAACCATCAACTAAAGTACATTTGAAATCGATAACTG
The DNA here is from genome assembly GCA_045643205.1 of Clostridia bacterium. GTDB lineage: Bacteria > Bacillota > Clostridia > TANB77 > CAG-508 > CAG-793. The sequence goes on from JAZUKI010000009.1 coordinate 2,534, forward strand.
GGTAACCAGCTAAAATACCTGATTCAGCAGCTTCTCTCATTCCGTCTTCAGTAGGTTTAATAAATTCTTTTGGTACAGCACCACCAACGATTTTATTTTCGAAGATGATTCCTGAACCAGCTTCTAATGGTTCCATATCAAACCATACGTCACCGTATTGTCCGTGTCCACCAGATTGACGAACGAATTTACCTTGAACATGTACTTTGTCTCTAATTGTTTCTTTATAAGAAACTTGAGGCTTACCTTCAGTACATTCAACTTTAAATTCTCTCTTTAATCTATCAACGATGATATCAAGGTGAAGCTCACCCATACCAGCGATGATTGTTTGTCCAGATTCTTTATCTGTCCATGTTTTGAATGTTGGATCTTCTTCAGCTAATTTTTGAAGAGCTATACCCATTTTTTCGCTGTTAGCTTTATCTTTTGGTTCGATAGCTACATCAATAACTGGCTCTGGGAATACCATGTTTTCAAGAATAATTGGGTGGTCAACATCACATAATGTATCACCAGTTCCAATTTCTTTTAATCCAACTACTGCAGCAATATCTCCAGAGTAAACTTTTTCAATATCTTCTCTGTGATTTGAATGCATTAATAATAATCTTCCCATTCTGTCTTTCTTGTCCTTTGTTGCATTTAATACAGTATCACCTGCATTGCATACACCAGAGTAAACTCTGAAGAAACATAACTTTCCAACAAATGGATCTGTTGCAATTTTGAATGCTAAAGCTGAGAAAGGTTCTTTGTCAGAAGCTTTTCTTTCTTCTTCAGCACCTGATACAGGGTTTACACCCTTAACTGCATCGATATCTAAAGGTGATGGTAAGTAATCAACTACAGCGTCAATAACTTCTTGAACACCTTTGTTCTTGTATGAAGAACCACAGCATACTGGAATAATATTGTTAGCTAAAGTACCTTTTCTTAGTCCTAGCTTAATTTCTTCCTCTGATAATTCTCCACCTTCTAAATATTTTTCCATTAAAGCATCATCTTGTTCAGCTGCTGCTTCAATCATTTCAGCTCTATATTTCTCAGCGATTTCTTTTAAATCATCAGGAACTTCAGTTTCTTCAATTTCTTTTCCTAATTGGTCTGGTTGAATATAAGCTTTCATTTTTATTAAATCGACGATACCTTTAAGTTCTTCTTCTTTTCCAACTGGAACTTGAATTGGAACAGGATGGCATCCTAATCTTTCTTTCATTTGCTCAACGCAAGAATAGAAATCAGCACCAACAACGTCCATTTTATTAACGTAACAAATTCTTGGTACCTTATATTTATCAGCTTGTCTCCAAACTGTTTCAGATTGTGGTTGAACACCACTCTTGGCAGCTAATACTAAAACTGCACCGTCAAGAACTCTTAAAGATCTTTCAACTTCAACTGTAAAGTCAACGTGACCTGGAGTATCAATGATGTTAATTCTATGACCTTTCCATTGGCATGTTGTAGCTGCAGAAGTAATTGTTATACCTCTTTCTTGCTCTTGAACCATCCAGTCCATAGTAGCTTGGCCATCATGAACTTCACCGATTTTGTGTGTTTTACCAGTGTAGAATAAAATTCTTTCTGTAGTAGTAGTTTTACCAGCATCGATGTGAGCCATGATTCCGATATTTCTAGTTTTCTCTAAAGGAAACTCTCTATCTGCCATTGTCTTTCTCCTCTCAATATTTTATCTCTAATTAAAATTTGTAATGAGCAAAAGCCTTATTAGCTTCAGCCATCTTGTGCATATCTTCTTTCTTCTTGAAAGATCCACCATTACCTTGTGTAGCATCTAGAATTTCAGCTGATAATTTTTCAGCCATTGTTTTTTCATTTCTTTTTCTTGCATAAGAAACTAACCATCTTAATGCTAATGTTTGTCTTCTTTCAGGTCTGATTTCTAGTGGAACTTGGTATGTTGCACCACCAACTCTTCTTGCTTTAACTTCAAGAACTGGCATAACATTATTTAAAGCTTCTTCGAAAACTTCAAGAGCTTCTCTTCCTGTTTTTTCTTTAATAATGTCAAAAGCATCGTAAACGATTTCTTGTGCAACTGTCTTTTTACCATCTAACATAACATTGTTGATTAACTTTGTAACAACTTTGCTATTAAAAATTGGATCTGGTAAAACATCTCTTTTTGCTATATATCCTTTTCTTGGCACTATTCTTCCCTCCTTATAAATTTTTAATGTCCTATTTGACATTAGGTACTCGGAACTATTTAAATTACTGCTTACGCTTACTTCATTTAAATTTTCCGTATAGCGCAATCTATCGAAAATTTAAGTACGAACTTAATTATCAATTATTGCACTAATTCAATGGTATGAAACTATTAAGCCTTTGGCTTCTTTGCTCCATATTTGCTTCTAGCTTGTTGTCTATCCTTAACTCCGGCTGTATCTAATGTTCCTCTGATGATATGGTATCTAACACCTGGAACATCCTTAACTCTTCCACCTCTTATTAGAACAACGCTGTGCTCTTGTAAGTTGTGTCCTTCACCTGGAATATAAGCTGTAACTTCATAGCTATTTGAAAGTCTAACTCTGGCAACTTTTCTTAAAGCTGAGTTTGGTTTCTTAGGAGTAACAGTTTTAACTACTGTACAAACACCTCTTTTTTGTGGTGATTTAGCATTAGTTGGTCTGTTCTTCATTGTGTTGAAACCATGTTGTAAAGCTGGAGATTTAGATTTTGCATGTGAGCTTTTTCTTCCTTTTCTAACTAATTGATTAATTGTTGGCACTTAAATTTCACCTCCTTTAAAATAAAAAAATACTGTTCTTTTGAGAAACGATTTTTTTCTCAGCGAACAGTACATATTTTATCATTTTTATGTAATTTTGTCAACGATTTTTTCTTTATTTCCGTAGGGTTTGTAGAACTTTTAATGCTCTCTCACTTAATAGTCCATATTTAGCTTTTTTATCTCTTTTTACAACACTCTTTTTCAAGCCAGAAGCCTCAATTTCCCCATCTGTAAGACTTGGAAGAATTCCGTAATTAGCATTCATAGGTTGAAAAGCCTCATTTTTCGAAGAAATATAGCTTGCTAGAGCGCCAATCATAGTTCTAGAATCAAATGTAATTTTGTCGAATTTTGTCGAATTTTCGAACTGTTGTGCCGCGTTTATTGCAGCTACTAGTCCAGACGCAATTGATTCAACATAACCCTCAACTCCAGTTATTTGGCCTGCAAAATAAATATTGGTATTTGCCTTAAAATTGTATGTATTATCTAATAATTCAGGTGAATTTATAAATGTATTTCTATGCATTACACCATACTTTGTAAATTCAGCATTTTCAAGACCCGGTATCATTTGAAAAACTCTTTTTTGCTCTCCAAATTTAAGATTTGTTTGGAATCCAACCATATTATATAAGTTACCCTCGCTGTTATCTTGTCTCAATTGTACAACAGCAAATGGTCTCTTGCATGTTCTAGGGTCATCAAATCCAACTGGTTTTAATGGTCCGAAACGTAACGTGTCATCGCCGTTTTTTGACATTATTTCTATAGGCATACAACCTGAAAAAATTTCTTTCTTTTCAAAATCATGTAAAGTTACCACCTCTGCATTATTTAGTTCGGTAACAAACTTATAATACTCCTCTTTATTCATCGGAAGATTTATGTAATCCTCTTGAGAGCTTGATAAATCAGCAGTTCTAGTCTTCCATTCTTCTTCGCTTTCATCTTTTTTCTTTTCTTGATCATATCTATTTCCATAAAAAGCAATATCAAAATCAATAGAATCTTTTTCAATAATTGGTGCTGCTGCATCATAAAAATGCAAGTCATTTTCGCCCGTTAATTTTTGAATTCCTTTAGACAATTCGTCTGATGTTAGTGGTCCTGTTGCAATAATTACAATACCTTCATTCACTGCTTTTTCAAGCATTTCAGCAGTAAATTCTTCTTTGATAATCTCAATGTTTTCCATCGATTCTATTTTTTCAGTGATCTTTTTTGAAAAAACCTCTCTATCAACTGCTAGTGCTTGTCCTGCGGGAACACTAGTTACATCAGCCGTTTTAATTAATAATGAATCTAACCTTCTTAATTCCTCTTTTAATAAGCCACACGCATTTGTAAGTAAATTTGATTTAAAAGAATTGCTACATACAATTTCAGCTAAATCTTTATTACTGTGTGCTGGTGAAAACTTAACAGGTTTCATCTCATATAATTTTACTTTAATTCCTCTTTTTGCTATTTGATAAGAGGCCTCGCATCCAGCAAGGCCTCCCCCTATAACAGTTATATAATCAACTTTTTGCATACTTTCTATACTTTCTATATTTTCTTATATTTGTTATCTTTCTTCATCATCTATGTCATTATATTTTTGTATGTATCCTTCTTCATCTACGAATTCTTCATCAGGAATAACCCAGTCAGGATTATATCTATTTTTTTCTTCTTCTTCTTTTATTTGACCTAATCTTTGTTCTGCATTATATAATTCTTGTTCTGCTATTGTAAATTCTATCTTCTCTTCAACTTGTTCGATATATTCTTCTATATTTCTTTTATATCCTGTTACTCTATTTGCTTTGTCACAAATATTTTGTAAGGTTTTTGGTTTTTCCAAAATTAATTGGCCACCCTTTTTAGAAGAATCTATTTGTCCTTGTCCAATTAATTCACTTCTTTGTTGCATAAATTCCTTTACATCTTTTAAATCTTCTAATTCTAAATCCCATAACCTTAATTTATCATCTTGAGTTACTGTATTTATTCCTCTTATTGTAAGATTAAACAATATATCAAACTCTTTCGCATATTCAGATCTAAGCTTATTTTGATAATCTTTTGCTATGTAGCTTTCACTATCATTCATACACTTAGCATATTTAATTTTTTTATCTTGCCAATAAAGAAGTTCTCTTGTATTTGTATATAAAGTTTTTCTATATATTATTTCTTTTTTTATTCCTGAAGTTGTTTTAAGATCATATGGAGCATTTTTTTGAATTGCATTATATCTTGTAGTCATCTCCGTACGATTATCACAAAGATCATTTTGTAATAAAGAAATATCTTCATATATTTGTTTTTGTAATTTCTTTATTCCTTCTTGTGTATTATAACCACCTTCTTTATATATTCCATAATAATTGCCATTTAATTGTATCTCTGATTTAATTAAATCTCTTCTAAGGCTTATTAAATGTTGACGCTTTTCTACTTCTGTTCTATAAGAATTTTCATCTTCATATGCTTTTATTTGCTCTCTTATTTTTCTTATTTTTGCTTTATATTGTTCCGCATAATTAGTATAACGATCTAATTTTGACTCTTCAAAATAGCCCATATAAACTCCTTTTTTCTTTCAAAAAACTACACCTTAATTTTAATATATTTTCCTATTTCTGTCAAAATTTACTCGAATAATTCCATAATTTCATCTTTGCTCAATTTGCTGATAAATGTCTCATTTGTTGATAGCATATCATCAGCAAGTTTTGCCTTCTTTTCCTGTAATTTGTATATCTTCTCTTCAATAGAATTTTTAGTAATCAATTTATAAACTTGAACATTACGTTTTTGTCCAATTCTATAAGTTCTATCTGTTGCTTGGTTTTCAGCTGATAAGTTCCACCATGGATCATAATGAATAACCATGTCAGCCCCAATCAAGTTTAATCCTGTTCCGCCAGCCTTAAGTGATATTAAGAAAACTTTAATGTTTTTGTTCTTGTTAAATTCATTTACTAATTTCATTCTTTCAGAAACCTTAGTTTGTCCTGTAAGTTTTAAGTATTGAATTCCCTTTTCCTTCAAACCTTCCTCAATATATCTAAACATTGATGAATAGCCTGAGAATAATAACATCTTGTGTCCGCCAGCTGCAGCATCTTCAATAATTTCCATACATTGATTAAGTTTCTTGCTACCCTCTGTATAGTTTTCTAGAAATAATCCTGGGTGACAACAAATTTGGCGAAGTCTCATTAATAATGCAAGAATTTTAATTTGGCTATTTTGAATTCCGTTAGTTTCAATTTCTTCACTAACTTGTTGTTTAGCACTTCTCATATAAGCCATATAAAGTTTTTGTTGCTCGCCTTCCATCTCATTTGTTAGTACACTAATTGTTTTTTCAGGTAGCTCAGTTAAAACTTTTTCTTTTACTCTTCTTAAAACAAATGGCTCTATCATTTGTTTTAATCTATTCATTACTTCAGGACTATCTTCTCTAATAATTGGTGATTCAAATTGAATCTTAAACTTGTTATAAGTAAACAAGTATCCTGGCATTATAAAATCGAAAATTGACCAAAGTTCTGCCAATGAATTTTCAATTGGTGTTCCTGTTAATGCATATCTTGTATCTGCTGTTATTTCTTTAATTGCACGTGCATTCTTTGTTGTGTTGTTTTTAATATATTGTGCTTCATCTGCAATTAAATATCTAAATTTGTAATTGTATTTTTTATAAATATCTAAATCTCTCTTTAATAAATCATAAGATGTTATTACGATATCATACTCAGGAATACTCTCAATTATTTTTTCTCTAACTGTTGTATCACCACTAATAACAACGGTTTTAATATCAGGTGTAAATCTAGCTGCTTCTTCTTGCCAGTTCAAGCATAATGAACTTGGGCAAATAACTAAGCTAGGTCTCTTTTCATTTTCAGCTGTTGTATCAGAAGTTTTTAAAGAAGTATCTAGTGCGATTTGATTTCCACCTTCGATGCTGTTATTCTTTTCGCACTCTTCTATGTATGAATCAATTACAGCTAAAACTTGAACTGTTTTTCCAAGTCCCATATCATCAGCTAAAATTCCGCCAAGCTTGTAATCATCAAGTGTTTTTAACCAATCAAATCCAACTTTTTGATACTCTCTGAAAAGTGCCTTTAATCCGTTAGGTAAAACATATTTATCAGATATTTGTCTATTATAAACATCATCAATTAATTCTTTATATTCTTGTGATTGCTTAACTGTAATCTCACTTTGTTTTAATATTTTGTCTAAGTATAAACTACGATAAATTGGAACTTGTACTTTTCCTGAAGTTAATTGTTTAAAATCAACATTTGTTCCTTCATATAATTTCTTCAAAGCATCCAATGTTGCATTGTTCTCTAAGTCAACAAACTGTCCATTTTTTAATTTGTGATATTTTTGTTTTAAAATATATCCTTGCATAACTTCTTCAAGTTCTGCTTTATCAAAATTAAGTTCTGAAAGATCGATGCTTAATAAATTGTTTTCTATCTTTACGCCAATAGATGACATCTTAGGTGAAATGATTTGTCTTGATTTAAAACTTTCTGTTGCCAAAACTTCATACTTTTCAATCAATTGTTCAACACCAACTTTAATAAAGTCATAAATTTTTGCTTCATCAGTTAGTACTAATTCTTTTTTATTCATATCAAGCATGAAACCGCAATCCTTCAATAAATCTAGTGCTTTAGACTCTGCAATTACATTTCTTGAAACATCAAATGGATCTTGATCGAATGGATTAAATTCTATGCTCTCATATTTAAAATTAACATTTGCTGTTACAAAATCACTCTTTGTATAATCCAAAAATATATTAACTTTTAAATCACTTGGTAAATATTCATCTAGCTCATATCTAGGAATGCTATCAAGAATAATTTTAGTTTCCATCTCTGGAACTATAAGAGAATAAAGGTCTGCAAGTTCTCTCTTCTTAAAAGGAATTTCTGAAATTAAATTTACTCTAAAAGCAGATAATAATTTTAAAGTTGTTTTTTCAAATCTATTTGAACATCTAAATATTTTATTGTTCTTTAAGAAATATAAATATTCTTTTCCTTTTAGAACAGTATAATCATATACGTCTATGTTTGTAGTTAACGCATAAGCTTCATCGTTTAATTCTTTAACTTCAAATTTAATCGCTGGTTCACGATCAATAAATTCTAATCTATCTTCGCCATACTCATCTAAATACAATGATGAATTGTTTTTCATAACTTCAAAAAACTCATCAAGTGCTGATTTTGTTAATAGTATATGTTCATCATTTAATACAGAAGGATAATATGCACTATTATTTTCATTTGCATATTTTAAAATTTCTGCATACTTCAAAACGAAGTTTATCAATGGTTTCGACTCTTCATCAAAAGCATTAATAGAATGTATAAAATCTAATTTTTGTCCGTATTTATATTTTTCACCATTTTGCATTCTGTCATAAAATTGAGGAATGCTTTTAATTTTGTACATTTGCTTGTTGCCAATTTTAAATTCAACTTTTAAGTTCTTTTCAAACTTATCAAAAATAACACGTGGCTCAACTCTTAGCTCCCCTGTACCTGCAAGTTTGACTTGTTGTTCTGATTGTTCCTCAGAATAAAACTCGCTAATCATTTGGCGATATATTCTATATTTTTCTTTATCATCTTCAATTATTTTCTTATCTTTTTTATTGTCATCAAATAACATGCCAAATTCTTTACTTTGATTGAACTTGTACGCTAAAGCTAAAATATGCTTGCATGTTCCGTATGAATCTTTGTAATAGTTGCATGTACACTTAACATCATTTAATTCGCCATCAGAAATTTCAATATATGGTTCATACGAAACATCTTCCATGTTTGCGCTTCCATATATTTTTATTTGCTTATCATCATACTTTACTCTTGTTATTGCTAACTCATTCGAAGATCCTAGATTTTTTGCTTCACTAACAAGCTTATCTGATGTGTAACGCTCTAATTCAGTTAAAACATTATCATTAATGATCATTGTAATCTCCATAAAACAAATTTTTAGAACTAAAAATAATTGAAAAATAAATACTTCTAAACTAGTGTTATATTATATAATATTTTGTGCTATTTGGCAATTTTTTTGCATAAAAAAGAAGCTCCGCTGTCGCAGAGCTTCTCTCGCTGGGGTGTAAATCAATGAATTTTTATTAATAGTCCTGTAACGGTATAACTGTTATTCCCTGATTAATTTTTGAGAACGCATAATATTTTTCTATGTCTCTCGCAAATCTCTTGGTGGAATTTTCTGTTATTTTCCCATTCGCAGAAATTATTTTTGGCGTTATATCTAATTCATTAACTTTATTGCCATCCTTTAATTGCAGAATAGCTTTTGGATTTCTTGAAAACCGCTTATTTTTTCCTTGTTTGCCAAGGTATCTAAAATCAGCATTTCTCAATGTCTTTTCATCATTTTTACATGTTATTGTATGACTTTCTTCCGGATAAAAAATGATTATACCTGATATCCTTACTTCGTTTAAAAACTCAGTATTAATATCTATAATTACAGGTTTAAGAAGTTTCATGTTCTGCTTTCTCCTTTATTGCTCTAAAACTCCCCCAGCTATTTCCCTAAACGGTTAATATTGCGCGATTATATAATATATTCTACCTTATGTCAATTTACAAAAAAAAAGAGCCAGTTGTTACTAGGCTCTTCCTGCTGGGAACGGATTTTGATTTATTATAAGTTATTAGCTATTATTATTTCATCTTCCAATAACATTATATTAATCTTATTTTTTTTAATTTTTTTATATGTTTTCTGGAAAGCAGTTGGTGATATTTCACCTTCTGATTTTTTCACAAAATTCGTTATATCCAAATTAACTTTGTTCTTTCCATTCTTCACAACAATAATGATTTTTGCATTTCGTGCGTAAGTCTGTTTAGCAATATTGCCTTTAGTTCTTACTTTCCGAAATCCTTTTTTTATCAATTGTTGCTTTTTGGCTACATCGTTTGAATCGATTATTATTTCTGTATGGTACAGATAAACAATCTTTCCCCAGTCACATTTTGGATACCGAATATTCTCGGTCCCGAACTTTCTTACTTCTTTCTTTTCCATGTTGATCCTCCTTGTTGTTTTAGAAGTAAATCCCAGCAATTAATTTTTAAAATCCGTATACTTCATTATACTATATTTTCTACAAAATAGCAATTTGCATAAAAAAAGAAGTCGGAAATTTCCCGACCTCCTTTTTGGCTTTAGCTATTATAGATTATCTTACCAGAATTACAGTATGATCATCTTCGCTCAGAAACTCAGCCCGCAGTATTCCTGCTTTGACTTCCTTCCTAACGGTTTCAGCGACTTCTTCAGTCATCTCTCTCACATTATAGAGAGCAGAAATCTGTTTTGTCGCATCCATCATTCCGACGTTTTTCAAATAGATATTTATGTGAGAAGCTTTCAATACTTTCACAACTTCTCCGTAATATACGGTTTCATATCCATTCTCAAGATAGTGCTCTAACCGGCACAGCGTCGCTCCTTTCAGAGTTTCCTCTGAATAAGGAACAAATTCCACCTCAGTAATTTTCATTTGTACTTTCCTCCGTTGTTAAATCTACTAAGCCTATTTGCAACCTGTTACAAAAAGTAACATCCTCTTTATTATAGCATATATTAAGCCTTTTAACAATATCTATCTCTTATATTTGCTATTTTTCCTTACTTTCTGCATTTATTGTTAGTCCTTTGCCTTCAAATTCCTTAACTTTAGCCTTTCTCTTTTCTTGCCATTCTTTTGAATTTACTACATTCAATCCAATTACAGCTGTTCCAACATTATTGTCTTTCCCAAATATTTTTATTGCCAGTTTTGTTTCTTCATGCTCACTTACAAACTTAGAATCTTGCAAATCTTTTTTACTGTATATTTGAGTTTTAAAATCTAAATCATTTAAAAATTTCATTTCACTTTTAACTAATATTGGTGAAATCATATATATGTTATCTTTTCCAGCAAACTTAGGATTTCCTTCATTTTTTAATCTTCTTATTTTTTCTATTGCATCAAGCAAGTACAAATTAACAGTATCAAATGTTTTAGAGACTCCTCTTTCTTTCATCATTCCGTGTAAATCAACCGGCATATGCAAATGAATACTCTTCCTTCCTACACCGTATGAAAACATTTCATTAATTGGTATATGTTTTTCACTGTTATGTTCATCCCCTTGTCTTTCGTTTAACTTCCTTTGTAAATAATTTTTTATAGAATCTTCACTATTTCCGATTTGAGAAACCATAGCCTCAATTTTATCATCCGTTAATAAATCAATCTTGCCTATTAGTTTACTTATCTCGTTTTCGTTACTAGATGTTTGCATTGACATTAATAAATCTTTAATTTCATTTTTATTCAACTTTAACACCTCCTACGCCTTAATTATAGCACATTTCAGGGGTTGTTTCAATTTGTTTTACATTAGGTTTTTAAGATGCCCATTTAGTATCTCTTGGTATGCCTTTTTTAATATCTCGTTGTTTTCATGTTCTGCAATTTCTTTCATTGTGTATTCAATCTTTTTATCTTCTTCATCTACAAATTCTATTTTATGTACAAACATAATTTCATGATATTTTGAACCATCTGATTTAAAAAAATTCTCAATTGTTGATATATAATTTCAATGTCTTTTCCTAGTTTTTCTTTAATCTCTCTTTTAATTGTATCTTCTGAGTTCTCTCCAATTTCTACAATTGTATCATTCTTTGTATGTTATTCAAATAGGTAATATTGACCTTCGGGTTATGCGCTCTCAACAAAAAAATCGCTACAATTCAACTAATTGTAACGATTTTTTATTTCTTTTTTTATATCTCTGTTTCTTATTCAGCTTTCTCTTCTTTTGCTTTGTTTGTCATTTCTTCTTTAGCTAAAAGTTCATTCCATCTCTTGTCTACTTCTTTTTGGAATTCTTCAATCATCCATTCGTTTCCTGGTTTGAATAAATGTTTGAATCTCTTTTGTTTCTTTAACCATTCGCTTATAGGAACTTTGTTGGCTGGCTTATAATTGATGTGATATACACCATCTACAACTTCATATAATGGCCAGTAACATGTTTCAACAGCAAGCTTGTTCATTTCCATTAAGTCTTCTGTTGGATATCCCCATCCTCTAGGACAAGGAGCTAATGCATTGATAAATGCTGGTCCATCTGTATAGATTGCTTTTTCTGCTTTCTCATATAAATCTTGGAATACTCCAATTGCTGCTGTTTGGCATACATATGGAATATGATGTTGTACCATGATTTCTGTTAAGTCTTTTCTATTTTGCATCTTTCCAGGAATAACTGATCCTGCTGGAGATGTTGTTGTGTCTGCAAATTGTGGTGTTGCTGATGATCTTTGAATACCTGTGTTCATGTAGGCTCCATTATCATAGCAAACATAAGTTAGGTTGTGTCCTCTTTCCATTGCTCCAGAAAGTGATTGAATTCCTATATCGTATGTTCCACCATCACCACCAAATACGATGAATTTTGTATCTTTATCTGCTGGCAATTTGCCTTGTTTCTTCATTGATTTATAAGCCGCTTCAACTCCTGAAGCTGTTGCTGATGCACACTCAAAAGCTGTGTGTATATATGAATCTGACCATGCTGTATATGGATAAATACATGTTGAAACTTCCATACATCCTGTTGCATTTGAAACTACAACATGATCTTCAGGTTTTACTGCTCTTAATACCATTCTAGCTACTGCTGGTGCTCCACAACCTGCACACATTCTGTGTCCTGCTGTGAATCTAGATGGTTTATTTGCTACTACTTCTTTTACGTTATACATAGACTATTTACCCTCCTTTAATCCTAAAAATCTATAAGGAACGCTCATATCTGTTGTGTATTGTAAGTCGTGATAAACACTCTTAATTTGATCAACTGTAACGTCTCTTCCGCCTACACCATATGTATAATTGATTGTGTTAACATGAACTCCTCTATTAAACATTGATGATGTTATATCTTCATAAAGTGGTCCGCCTACATTTGATACTAGTGGAACTTTATCAAGTACTGCTACTGCTTTTGCATTTCTTAATGCATCTGCAATCTCTTCTCCTGGGAATGGTCTGAATACTCTGATTTTTAATAATCCAGCTTTGATGCCTTGTGATCTAAGTTCGTCTACTACAGCTTTAACTGTGCCTGCTGTAGAGTTCATACATACGATTACAAATTCAGCATCATCCATATAATATCTTTCAAAGAATTCATAATGTCTGCCTGTCATTTCTTCAAATTCTCTTGCAACATCTAGAATTACTTGTTTTGCATTTGCCATTGCAACTGCTTGTTGTTTTTTATGTTCTGTTAGGTATGGTTGTAAATCCATTGGTCCTACTGCAATAGGATTATCTCTATCTAACAAATAATGTTCAGGATGATATTCTCCTACGAATTTTTTTACTGCATCATCTTCTTCAAGTTGAATTGTTTCGATAGCGTGTGATGTGATGAAACCATCTTGGCAAACCATTAATGGTAGTCTTACATCTTTGTGCTCTGCAATTCTATGAGCCATTAACATATTGTCGTATGCTTCTTGATTATTTTCACTGAATAACATTACCCATCCAGCATCTCTAACACTCATTGCATCTGTGTGATCGCAGTGAATATTTAATGGTCCTGAAATTGCTCTATTAACAAGTCCCATAACTATTGGTAATCTTGATGATGATGCGATTTGAACCATTTCCCACATGTATTCAAGTCCGTTTGCAGAAGTTGCTGTCATAGCTCTTGCTCCTGCTGCTTCAGCTCCGATACATGCACTCATCGCACTATGTTCACTTTCAACTGCAACAAACTCTGTATCAACTTGTCCGTTTGCTACGTATGTTGAAAAGTATTGTGGTATTTCTGTTGATGGTGTAATTGGGAAAGCTGCAACAACATCAGGATTAATTTGTTTCATGGCATAAGCTGTAGCTTCGTTACCACTTAAACGTTCTCTAATACTCATATTATTTGCCCTCCTCTTTCATTTCAATTGCTTTGAATGGGCAAGCTTTTGCGCAAATTCCACAACCTTTGCAATAGTCATAATTGAACTCGCCTCTGCATAAATCTTTTCCTACAGGAATTGCATCATCTGGACAAACTGGATAACAAAGTCCACATTGTTTGCATTTCTCTGGAATCCATACTGGTGTCATGCTTCTCCAGTCACCTGTTTTGAATTCTCTAGCATTTCCTGCTTCATATATTTCTCCACCTGGAGTTAATTCTTGCCAGGTTGAATCTTTATTTATTTCCATCTTTTCCTCCTTACTTATTGTTAATACTTGATGTTTATTGTAATTGCTTAATTTGTTCTAATGCTAAAGTTAATGCTTTCATGTTTCCTTCTATTACTTCTGGCTTCTTTGCAAATTTGTGTTTGAAAGAACCTTCCATATCTTTTATAAAATCTTCTTCAGACATTATCTCTGAAACTTTAACAATAGATGCAAGCATTGGAGTATTAGGAAAATATTTTCCTAGTGCTTCTTCAGAAACAGCTCTTGCGTCAATTGCAAAAACTCTTCCTTCATATCCTTTTAATAAAGGTTTTAATTCATCGATTGTTCTTGTTGTGTTGATAACAATTGCTCCTTCTTTTTTTAGTCCTGCAGTTACATCTACAGAGCTTAATAAAGTATCGTCTACAACTACAACGTAATCAGGTTCATAAATATTACTATGAATCTTGATTGGGTTTACACTTATACGATTGTAAGCAGTAATTGGTGCACCCATTCTTTCAGGTCCATATTCAGGAAAACCTTGAATATATTTTCCTGTGTTGAATGCAGCATCAGCTAATAAAAGTGAAGCTGTTTTTGCACCTTGGCCACCTCTTCCATGCCATCTAATTTCTATTAAATCTTTCATGTGAGCCTCCATATAATAAAACACTATTTATCTAGTATTTTTCACTCAAAATTATATATTTACGTATATTTAAAGTCAATAAAAAGCATTTTACAACTGAGTTACAAAATATGATAGGTTATTGAAGTACACCAATATATAAATGAAGTCTGCATAAAAAAGAAGAATCTAGAATAGTTCTAAATTCTTCTTTTATTTTAAGCTGCTCTCGCTTTTAATTTGCTATCTTATTTAATCTACTATCTTAATTTAAATTATAAATCAAAATCCTTTAATTGTTCTCTTAAGCCTGGTAATATAGCATCACATAATTCTTGTTTATCTATATCTAATTTCCATTCAAATCCTTCTCTTCTTAATTTGAATGTAACTTCTGTTCCAACTTTTTCGATTTCATCACTTGTTAATAATTCTTTTAAGTATGCATCAAGTTTTTCTTGAACTGCTGATGATTGTTGTGTTGAGAATGCTGATTGAATTGATAGTGCAAATCCTCTGATGTAATATTTTTTGATAATCTTTCCAATGTTTTTATTAACTATTTTTACTCTAACATATCCATCAACGAAATCAGCTTTTTCTTCTACTATTTCATATTCCATGTTTTTGAAGAAATCTATGTAATCATCTTCGCCTTTTTTGCTGTTTTCAATAATTTCATTTGTTAAGCTGTAATCATCAGATTTGTTTTCATCTGTTGAATTGTTTGTGATTAATAAATCATTGATGCTAACTCCATCGTTTTCATCTTTTGCTTCATTTAATCCTAATGTGCTTCCTAAGTCTATTAATTCAATTTCAGTTGCTTTGTCTCCAGCTTTTAGTTTTTCTAAAGTATCTACGATTTTATCGTGTGCACTTACTTTTGAGAAGTACCATAATCCTAAAAAGATTGCTATTGCTATAACAATTAATACAATCATAGTAGTTATAACTTTTCTTCCGCTTTTTCTTGCTTTCTTTTCTTCTTGAATATCTTCTTCTACTTCTGTTTTATTATATGCTTTATTTACTTCAGCACTTACTGTTGTTGTTCCAAAAGAATTTGTTGTAACAGCTTCAATTGGTTCTTCAACTACTGTTTCTACTGGTGCTTCGTTAACTGCAACTTCGATATTTGCATTCTCTGTTTCAACATTTTCTTTTACTTCTAAATCATCATCGCTTACTTTTACTTCTTCAACTTTCTTTGCTCTAGTTGATTTTTTTGCTGGTGCTTTTTTAGCAGTAGCTTTTGTTGTTTTAGTTGTCTTTGTTACTTTTGTAGCCTTTGTTGCTGTGGCTTTTTTAGTTGTAGTTTTTGTTGCTGTTTTCTTTGTTGTTTCTTTCTTTGCTGCTTCTTTTTTTGTAGTTACCTTTTTTGCAGGTGCTTTCTTTTCTGTAGCTTTTGCAGTTGCCTTTTTTGTAGTTGTTTTCTTTGCTGGAACTTTTTTCGCATCATCTTTTACTGATGTTGTTTTTTTCGCAGTTGTTTTTGCAACTTTTGTTGCTTTAGTATCAGCTTTTGCTGTACTAGTTTTCTTTGCTGGAACTTTCTTTTCTTTCTTTTCTTCGTCCATCATGTGCCTCCTTAGTATTTATACTTTATTATAACTAATTAACTGTTCTATCATTATTCAAATATTCTTTAACAGCAAGATATGCCATTATTGAAATTCCACCTCTAATATAACCTAATCTTATTAATTCAGCAAATTCTTCAATTGTGATTTCTAATGCTGAAATATATTCATCATCATCTAAATTTTGTTCAGATGTTTTTTCACAACCTTCTGCTAAATATATATAATTTATTGATTTACTTGATGCTTCATCTGGATAATATTCTACTAGTTTTGTAAATTTTTGACCTATGTAACCAGTTTCTTCAACTAGTTCTCTCTTGGCTACTTCTTCAGGATCTTCACCTTCTTCTATTAGCCCTGCTGGCACTTCAACAGAAACTCCGCCTTTTATTGCAACTCTTGGTTCTACAATTATTAGTATGTTGCCTTCTTTTGTAATTGGAAAAATTATAGCTCCGCTTCCATCTTTTCCTTGCTTTTTTATAATTTGTCGATTGATTGTTTCTCCGTTGTTTAAATCATATTCAGCTTCATCTACTGTGATAAAACCGCATTCGTATACTTTTTGGTCGTGTGTGTCTATTGTTTTATACTTTTCTTTTTCTTTTTCAATTATTTCTAAAATTTCTTTTCTCATTTGAATTTCTCCCAGACTAAAAATTAAATATCATCGTTTGATGCGTTTTTCTTTTCTGCCTTATCCATTTCTTCTAACTTCTTTAATTCTTGCAATTCTTCTTTGCTTGCAAAGTCTTTTGAAATACTCTTCTTTGTATCTTTTAAAACTTTTACTTCTTCTACTTTATACTTTTTGAAGTAATTGTTTCCATCTTCATCTTTTAATTTTACTCTTACTACTTGTCTTAAAGCTTCAACGCTTTCAACTGTTCCTTCTCCATCTTCTTCAGTTTTTACTAAAGCTCCTGGATGAGGTAATGTTTTTAATATGTCATCATAAACATCTTGCTCATATTTTAAGCAACACATTAATCTACCACATGCTCCTGTAATTTTTGAAGCATCTAGTGATAAGCTTTGTTCTTTTGCCATCTTTATAGATACACCATCAAATTTCTTTAAGAAAGAACAACAGCATAATTCTCTTCCGCACATTCCATATCCGCCAATTTTCTTAACTTCATCTCTTGTGCTGATTTGTCTTAATTCAATTCTTGTTCTAAATACACTTGCTAAATCTTTTACTAAATCTCTGAAGTCAATTCTGTTATCTGCAGTAAAAGAGAAAATCAATTTTGAGTTATCGAATAAATATTTTACTTCTGTTAATGTCATCTCAAGATTGTGCTCTTTTATTTTCTTTTTGCAAATTTCAAATGCTTCAGCATTTTTCTTTTCGTTTTCTGCTTGATGTTTTTTATCGTTTTCATCAGCAAGTTTAATTATCTTTTTTAATGGTTCGGCACCTTTGCTTTCATCAACTAATTTTCCTAATGAAACTATAGTACCAAATTCAGGTCCCATTCTTGTTTCAGTGATAACTTGATCACCTATTTTTAATTCTATGTTGTTTGGATTGAAATAATAGATTCTTCCATTATCACTAAATCTTACCCCTGCAGCTTTAACCATTTATTTTCCTTTCTAATCATTAGACTTATTTAATAGTTCTTTTCGCTATTAAACATTTTCTTTCGTAACTATTTCTTTTAATGTACTGATTTCCATGCATTCATTAATAGATAATCAATACTCATTTCATAATTGTTGTTCATCAACAATTTTTGTTTTGTTTTTTCAACATATTTTATTGCATCAATCATATTATTTTTGAAGAACAATATGTTCATGTACTCTAAATATGAGTTTATATTATCTTTACCATTGTATAAAACATCTGCCTCTTTTAATAATTCTTGTAATGGCTTACTTTTAATTTCTTGTATTAGCTGTTTTATCGCTTCGTAATCCACAATGTTTGCTTGAATTGTGGAATCATTACTCATACTTCCATCTAAAATTTCAATTAATTCATCTGAAATTTCAGGATTTATTTTCTTTATGTCTTCTTGTTTTAATTTATTAAAACTTACTTTTATGCATCTTGATTTGATTGTTGGTAAAATGATGTTTTCATTTTCTACTATTAAAATAATTGTAACGTATTCTGCTGGTTCTTCTAATGTTTTTAATAAACTATTTTGGCTTTCTGGATTCATCTTGTCTGCATCATTTATGATGTAAACTTTTTTGCTTGATATTACTGGTTTTACTGAAATCTTTTCTAAAAGTGTTCTTACTTGTGCAATTTTTATTAGATTGCCTTCTGGCTCAACTTCAAAGAAATCAGTATGTGTACCTGCATCAAACTTAATGCAAGAATCACAATCACCTTTGCAATTTTCTTTATCCAAGCATAATAATTTTTTAGCGAATTCTTTTGCAAACAATCTTTTTCCAATGCCTGATTTTCCAACAAACATATAGCTGTGAGAAGCATTGTTTAATTCAATTGTTTTTTCTAAATATTTTTTTACTTCAGTATTTCCAACTAAATTGTCAAACAATTTTCTCCTCCACTATATTATTTTATTTTATTTAAATTTAATTTTAATTTAATTCTAATTTAATTTAGATTTTAATTTAATCAAACTTAATTTAAATTTATTTTTGCACTTTGATTTTTATTTTAATTTTTATTATTCTACTCCACCGAATTTATCAAATGGGAAGAATCTTAAAACTACTTTTGATTCTATTTTATCGATTGGTACACAACCAAATGCTCTACAATCAAGTGATACAGCTCTATTATCTCCCATTGCAAATACATAACCATCTGGAACTACAAAATCATTATAGTTGTCTGAATATGTTTCTGTTCCTTCTGGTAAATAGTCTTCTATTAATTGATGACCATTTACATATACTTTTCCTTCTTTGATTACTACATGATCCCCAGCAGTTGCGACTATTCTTTTAATGAAACTTGTTTTTCCAATTTCTAAAACATAATATTTGAATGCTTCAAATGGATTTTCTGGTTCTTCTTCATATTTTGCAACTGGATTATTTTGATCTATGCTAACTTGTTGTACTGAATCATTTGATGGTGCTGTAAATGTAATGATATCGCCTTTTTCATATTCTTGATGAAATGTTCTACAAATTCTATTTAAGATTAATCTATCACCTGGTTTTAATGTTGGATACATTGATTCTTGTTGAACTACTGTAGGTGTTCCTACAAAGAATTTTATTAAAATTGCTATTACTACTGCAATTACAATGCAATAAACCCATTCAAGAATTGCTTTAACTTTTGGATTCATGCTTCTCTTTGCTTTTGGTCTATCTGAATTTTCTTCTTCAATGTCTCCAAATTTATCAACTTTATTATCATTGTGCTCATCATGTGCTGAATCTACATCGTTTGATTGAGTTTCAACTGTGCTTGTTGTAGCTGTGTCTGTTGATTCTACGTTGCTTGGTTGAATTACTTCTGGCTCAACTGAATTTGTTGTTTGATCCATTATTTCATTATTTTCATCTAAATTACTTTTTCTCATGTTTTTTATATATCCTTATCCTTTTCGTTTTTAATTGGAACTTGAATAATTACTTCTGTACCTTTTCCTGTTTCGCTCTTTATTTCAATATTTCCACCGTTTTGCTCTATGATTTGTTTTGCGATAGAAAGTCCTAATCCTGTTCCGCCCATTTCTCTTGAACGTGCTTTGTCTACTCTATAAAATCTATCGAATATTCTGTCTAAATCTTTTCTTGCAATTCCGATTCCTGTATCTTTGATTTTAATGTATGCTATGTTTCTGAATGATCCTACATATACATCGATTGAACCGCCTTCTGGAGTGTACTTAACACTATTACTTATAATGTTTATGATAACTCTTTCTAGTCCATCATAGTCTCCTCTTATTTCAGGAACGTTTGATGTTACATAGCTGTTTAATCTTTGACCTTTTCTTTGAACTTCAATTTCAAATTTTTCTACACAACTTTTTGTTAGTTTTCCAATATCGAATGTTGAAATTTTTATTTCTGTCTTTTTATCATATTTTGAAAGTGTTAATAGGTCTTGAACAAGTTTCTCCATACGTTCTGCATTTTCATAAATTACTTTGATAAAGTGATTTACAGTTTCTGCATCTTGAACACCATCAAGCAATGTTTCTGAGAATCCTTTGATTGATGTTAGTGGAGTTTTTAATTCATGTGATACATCTGCTACGAAACGTTTTCTCATATCGTCGTTTTTGATAGTGTTTGTTATATCATGAATTATTGTCATAAGACCTGTAGGTCTATTTATTTCATCCTTAAATGGAACAAATATTAATGTCATTGTTCCTACGTTATTTGTTATGTTGTTGTCTGATGATGTGAAGTTGTCTAAGTAAATTATTTTTTCCATGTTGTAATCATCTTTGTTTTCTCTGAATTTAGAAAATATTTTTGTGAATGTATCGTCTGTATCTCTAAGTTCTAGTAAATACTTTGCTCTAGGATTGATGTAATTTACTGTTCCATCGATATCGAATGAAATAACTCCATCATCTAAGTGATTTAAAATTGTACTAATTTCTGTTTTTTGTTTGTCTGTATCTCTTAATCTGTACTGTAATTCGCTAACAAGTGCATTTAATTCTGACTCGTTTTTTGGCATCTTATCAATTGGTGTTAGATTTGCACTCTTTAACATTCTTGATGTTGGAACTATTATTTTCAACTGTGTGAAAATTGCTACAACTATAAATATTAATGAACAAGCGCATAATGCAATAAAAGCAATAATACCAATCTTGGTAATTATTGCTTCGTTGCCTATTGTATTACCTATTACAATTGATATAGTAAACCACATTACTAAAATTGCTAAAGTACAAATTAGATCTGACAAAAGAATATATCTAAAATGATAATTTTTCATAATATGCCTCTTAATCTAATTAATGGTTTTGTTTTATATTAACTATTTATTAGCTATATAATATCCTACTCCTCTTTTTGTAATTAAAATTTTAGGGTTTGCAGTATTCTTTTCAATTTTTTCTCTAATTCTTCTTACAGTAACATCAACTGTTCTGATGTCTCCATAATATTCGTAGCCCCATACTTTTTCAAGTAAGTCTTCTCTTGTTACTACTTGTCCTGGTTTTTGAGCTAAGTATTTTAATACTTCAAATTCTCTTCTTGTTAAGTCAGAAATTACTTCGCCTCTAACGTTAACTTCGAATTTATCTAAATCTAATGTCATGCTTCCAACATCGATTTTATTGTCTCTTCTTGAAGCCATAACTGTTGCAGCTTGATCAGCTTTTCTAAGATTAGCTTTAATTCTTGCAGTTAATTCTCTTGTACTAAATGGTTTAGTCATGTAATCATCTGCACCAATTTCTAATCCTAAAATTTTATCAATTTCTTCACTTCTTGCAGAAAGCATAATGATTGGTGTGTTAACGTTTTCTTGTCTTAATCTTCTACAAACTGTTAAGCCATCTTGTTTTGGTAACATTACGTCAAGAATAATAACATCTGGTTTTAATTCCATAGCTTTCTTAAAGCCGTCTTCTCCGTTAGTTGCTGTTTCTACTTGATATCCTTCTTTTTCAATATTGAATTTTAATAAGTCTAATATTGATTCTTCATCATCTACAGCAAGAATTAATTTTTTCTCTTCTTCATTTGTAACTTCATTTGCGACAATATTTTCGTTCTCCATTTTTACGCTTTCCTTTCGTTTATTTTGTTTTGAAAAAAATGCTCTTAAATACTCTTTTTTTATATCATATTAGTGCGTATTTATCAATAAAAAAAGACAAAAAAATTACAGCCTAATTATCAATTTGTAAATTAAAAAATTAAACTGTAATTTTTGTAATTATTAATTTATCTATTATGTAAACAATGTTTTAAAGTGGCTGTGTTGCCCTTTTTACAAATGTTTGTTGAATTACTATCATTTAGTGTTTAAACATTACGTTTTTAAATATCTAATTCTAACTCTATTGGACAGTGATCACTTCCTAAAACTTCTTGATGAATTTTTGCGTCAACTATCTTGTCTTTTATTCTATCTGAAACTATAAAGTAATCAATTCTCCATCCTGTGTTTTTTTCACGTGCATGGAACATATAACTCCACCATGTGTATTCTTCTGCTTTTTCTGGATATTTATATCTAAATGTATCAATGAAATTGTTTTCTAAAAGTTCTGTCATCTTTTCTCTTTCTTCATCTGTAAATCCTGCGTTGTGATGATTACTACTTGGATTTTTTAAATCAATTTCTTTGTGTGCTACATTTAAATCTCCACAATAAACAATTGGTTTCTTGCTATCTAAAAGCTTTAAATAATTTCTTATAGCATCTTCCCAAACTATTCTATAATCAAGTCTTTCAAGTTCTCTTTTAGAATTTGGAATATAACAATTTACTAAATAAATTTTTTCATATTCGATTGTAATTATTCTTCCTTCATTGTCTTCTGTTAAAATTTTTAGCTCATCATTATTTTTAAATTCATCAATAATTCCACGTGTTATTTTTATTGGTTCTTCTTTAAGAAACACTGCTGTTCCTGAGTATCCCTTTTTCTCTGCACTATTGAAATATTGATTTTTTCTAAGACTTGTTATGTCTAAATCTATTTGATCTTCTTGCATTTTTGTTTCTTGAATACAGAATGCATCTGCATCAATTTCTTCAAAGAATTCTTTGAAACCTTTTGTCATGGCTGCTCTTAAGCCATTAACATTCCAAGAAATAAATTTCATTTTTATACCTCTCATTTTTATTCTATATTTTTCTATTATATATAGAATAAAAAGTCAATATGATTTAAAAAAAGAGTAATGCAAAATGCACTACTCTTAAAGTTCTTATTTAATTAATTTTACATTGGGTTGAAATAATAGTTTCCACCGATGTTTGTTGAACCACTTACATAATATCCTCTGAATGATAAGAAGTTGTGGTTACGTTTTCCATTTAAGGCATCTTTAACTGCTCTTTTTACATGTTCTGGAACATTTCCGCCTAAGTATTTTACCCAGTGTCTGTCGATTGAATAACAGAATTGGTTCTTTGCACAATATTGACTTAATGGGTCTGTTCCGTTTCTTCTCCATCTAGCACTCTCTGCTCTGTTACAAGCACATGTTATAACTGCTAATGAAGCTTCGTAACTTGATCCTGCTTCTTGTCTTGTTATTGCATATAATAAGTTCATATCTTCTTCGTTATAAGTCCAAGTTCCTGCACCTGTTCTAACAACAGATCCTCTTGAAGTTATCATTGTTCTAACTTCAACTACTTTATCAACTTTTTCTTTTATAACCTTTTCAGATAAAACTGTTTTTTCTATTTCAGTACCATTTTGATATTTAATTTTATATGTTACTTCTTTTAATCCGTTAACTCCTGCAGTAACGACTCTATTAGTTGTAGTTGCTGATCCTCCTGATACATCTTTTGTGATTGTTTCAAAAGGTATTTGCTCTTCAACTTTAACTATTTTTTCAATTATTTGAGAGTAACTTTGAAGAATTTCTTCTTCTGAGAAATAATCCTCTGCCTTTTTTTCTTGTTTCTCCTCATTTTTTTCTTTAGTAATAATAATTTGACGATTGTTATCTTCAATGTCAGAATTTAAATCAGGAGTAACTGTTTCACCATCTAATATAGTAACATTATTTTCCTTAAGTATTTTTGAAACTCTTGTTGATGTGGTCATTACTTTCATTTCATATCCACTTGATAGTATGATTTTAATGCTTTTTACTTGATCGTTTGATGCTAAAACACCCATCATTCCCATCATCATCATGAATATTGTTACGATTGCTACCACCTTCTTAAAGGAAAATCTTGCTCTAGGCTTAGCGGTTTCAGCTACGTGTATCCTCATAAAACCTCCTTGCAAGCATTTTTCATGCTTTAAGCGTAACAAAAATATTATAGCATTATTACAATTAAATGTCAATTTTGTAAAGGTTGATTGTGTTGTTGTATGAAAGCCTTGCGATTTCTTCTTTTGAAAGACCTTTGAACTCTGAAAGCTTATCTACTATGTATTGTAGGTTTCTCGAGTCGTTTCTTTTGCCTCTATTAGGCACTGGAGAAAGGTAAGGACTATCAGTCTCAATAGTGAATCTGTCATTTGGAACCATCTTTGCTATTTCTTCTGCATTTGAGTTCTTAAATGTACAAACTCCAGAAAATGATATGTAAAATCCTAATTTTAGTGCTTCTTTTACTAATTCTCTGTTGAATGGACAGCAATGAAATACTCCTTTTTGTTTTACTGGATGTTCCTTTAATATTTGAATTGTATCCATTACTGCATCTCTTGTGTGAATTGTTATTGGTAAATTGTATTTATTTGCAAGCTCAATTTGTTTGATAAAAGCCTGCTTTTGAATTGTTTTATCTGTATCATAGTGGTAGTCGAGTCCTATTTCTCCTACTGCTAGAACTTTTTGCTTATCTAATAATTCTTCTATTTTATTTATGTTTTCTTCCCAATTTTCATCTAAATCATTTGGTGAAATTCCAGCTGTTGCATATATGAAATCATATTTTTTTGTTAATTCATATGCATTAAATGATCCTTCTAAGCTATAGCCATTGCATACAATTTTAGTGACTCCAAAATCATATATTGCCTTTATTAGCTCATCTCTGTCTTCATCAAATTGCTCATCATCATAATGTGCATGTGCATCAAAATATTCCATTCTTTGCTCCTATTTAATTACTACAGTTGCTGTTGCCATAGCATGTGTTTTAATATGTGATAGACTTACATCTATGCTTAGTTTGTCTTCTTTTACTTTTTCTATAATATCAGCGATTTTTTCATTATCACCTTTTACTATATAAACTACAGGTCGTCCTGAATTTGTTCTTTGAATTTCTATGTTTGTCCAACCTATGTCATACTTGTTTTTTAATTCAGGTGAGATAGCTTTAAAAATTGCTTCTTTTCCTGCAAATCTTGCAGAATAATGTTCATATTTGTTTTCACCAAATTTTTCGCAATATTCGATTTCTACATCTGTAAAAACTCTTGTTTTAAAATTTTCATCTTCCATTGCTTTTTTTATTCTGCTAACTTCAATAATATCAGCACCTGTTAAAATTCTCATTCTATCACCTTTCACTTTGTAATTTAGCTGACTCTACAGATTAGCATAACTATTGAAACAATAAGTATAACTACACATGTTCCAATTAAAAGATTTTGCTTTGATTTATATTCGTTTAGGTTACTGTTTTTGTATATCAAATCAAATTGGTTATCAACTTTTAAGTATTTATCTTCTAGTTCAAAATCATCAGCCCATCTGTTTAATTTGTTTTCAGCTTCTTCATCATCAGTAATTTTTACATCGTAAAATCTTGTTGTGAATTCAACAAATGAATTTCTTGCTTTATCTAACATGCTTTCTTTTTTCATGTAATTTAATAATTTATTTAAATAAATCATTTTATGTAATTGCATGATGTACATGTATTTATCAATTTCATCTTCAAGTATTGGATATGAATCTGTATCTCTAATATTGATTTCTGCCATGTCTTGACGTGCTTCATATGTTTTTAGCTTTTCAAGAACATGTGGATCATCTGTCATTGCAAGGCATATACCTGTTCTGAAACATACAACTTCGTCTTCACCCTTAACAAAAACATTACAGTCATAATCACTACAAACAGGTGCTTTTAAATCATTTGGCATCTTGTTGAAGCCTTCTATATCTGTTAGTTGAAATGTCCAAAACATATAATTATTTACTGTTGGTAAAAAGAAATCATACATTTTTTTATCTTTCTTTTTATCAAAAATTTTTAATTCAAATCCTTCATCAAAAAGTAGTTCATAATATCCTGCCATACTTTTTGATTTGATTAAATATGGATAAATTCTCTTTTCCATATATTTCTCCTCCGTGTGTATTAAGTCTTTTGTATTATGTATTATTTTTATTTTTATTCTTCTACATCTGTATAATAGTAAGCATTTACATCTGGTGCTAAGTGATAACTTCCGATGAAATCAATTACAGTATTATTTTCTAATGTGTATTTAAAATCAACAATTAGTTTTCCTGTTGAATCAATTGCACCCCATTTACCATTTTTCTTAACTGCTGAATATCCAAAATCATTTTGCTCAGTAGCATCATCAAATTGAACTTCAACTGCATTCTTTCCATTTTTGTTATTGTATCCATACTTTCCATTTTCTTTTACTAAGAACAATGTATTAGCTGGAAGTATATCTTGAATTGATTTTTCTTCAAACTTGAAATTATAGTATTTATATGTGTCATCTTTTCTTATCTTAATGTAACTTTTCTTTTTATTAATTTCAGAAACAAGACCATTAACTTTTACTTCAAAATCTGTTCCTATTAAATCTGATGTTCCATCTTCTTTTTCTGCTTTGATGAAACCTTCATCACTAAAATATGTTATAGCTTTGTAACCACTTATTTTTGTTTTATCGTTAGAATCTACAATGCTTGTTTTTCCATCAAGTGTAGCAGAATAGTTTCCTTCAAATAAATATGTCATTGAATCATATTTTGCATCTACTTTTTTATCTCCATTAACAGTGATAACTCCAATCTTTCCGCCTTTTTGAATTATTGCATTTCCACTATTAATTGAATATACACTGTCGAAACCGCCACGTGCAGTTACTTTTCCGTTTGCATCAATAATTGCTAAACCTTCGCTGTCTTTTATTACATAATATCCTGAACCTGTTACATGTTTTATTTCATCATACTTGCATTCTAGTATCATCTTTTTGCTGTAATTTACAACACCATATTTCCCAGATTCATTTTTTAATATATATCCGTCTTCATATTTGTTTGATAAAGCAGAAACATCTGAGTATTTGTTTTCTACTATTGTATTACCGCTTTGATCAACTAATCCTAGTTTTCCATCTTTTACAGTTATAAAACTGTTTTTAATGTTTTTAACAGGTCTTATATTTTCATATTCACAAGGTAATAAAACTTTTCCTTCGAAATTAATCATTCCGTATTTTCCATCTTTTTTTACCTTAATTGCTGATGAGTCAAAATAAATTGATCCGTCTGCATTTATATTTTGAAAAATTTCAACCTTTTCATATTCTGTGAATTGTTGTTCACTTTTTTCGTTAATTACCTTTGCTTCAAATGTTTCCTTTTCTTGATCAACGTTTGTTTGAACAAAGAATAAAGGTTTTGTGTAATCTGGAACAAGTACCATTGAATCATAAATTGGATCAATTACTTTGTTTCCCTTTGAATTGATTACTCCCCATTTGTTTCCTGTAAAAACAGCAAAATATCCATTAGTTACTGCTTTTTCATCTACTTTGTTTTGATTGCTTGAAATGATTCCTCTGATAATTGTAACCAAAATCATAATTATGATAGCAATAGCTAAAAGTACTGCTCCAACTTTCTTTACATTTAATTGTTGTCCTTCGTAATTATATCTTCTTCCTCTACTCATTAAAAACCTTAATATATCAACAAAAAACTGATATATTATGCTCCTTTCTGTTGTTACAAAAATTCACATTAACTATATCAGTTTTGATGTTTTTTTTCAATAGAAAACTATGCTATTTAATAATAAAAACATATATTACTATTTTTATTTTGTTCATTAAAAACATTTAATTGTTTTAATTGTTTTAATTGTTTTAATTAATTCTAATTACGATTACTCTTAAGTTGCTATCCACAATTCCTTGAGTATTTTCTATTGCTTCTTTCATTATAATATTAGCAACGTTTTCAGGAATATCTGTATTTAAATTTTCTAGCAAATCTTGAACCCAATAAGTAATATCTACATATTCAAAATTTGATTCTAGTATTCCCATGTTAGGCATTACAATTAAATCGCCTGGCTTAAATTGAGCATCTATAAATTTAGTATTCTCTGTACTAATATCAGCTAAAAAGTTTTCTGGTTTTATTATTGAAACTTTTTTGCCTCTCTTTAAATATGTTGGTGTTGCATTTAGCTTAATGAATCTTCCAGTATTATCATACATATTTAATATTAAAGAATCTAAATTGTTGTTTATATTTTCATCATTAAGTGCGTATTTTTCAAATTCACTGATTGTTTTCTTTAAAACAACATCTCTGTTTTCAGAATCATAATCATCAAAGAATAAGTTGTTTTGAACTTGTTTACTAAGTACTTCTTCATATAATTTTATTGTATGTTTGCTCATTTTTTGAGCCTTTGTACCAGCTGTATCTCTGCCACTTGCGGTTATTGCATAATTGCCGTTATCTAATCTTATTGTTTCCACAATTTCACTACTAATTGTGGATCCATATATTTTTTGTGAAGCGTATGACATATCAAAAGATGATTTATCTTTTGACATAAATACTAATTCACAATCTTGTCTTTCTTCTCTAATTCCACATTTTTGAATTTGTAATGCAAAAACTTCGTTGAACATTTTAAATAATTCTTGTGCGATATTTCTTATTGGACAATAATTTCCGTTAGCATCTCCACATTTATTTATTATTACTTTTACAAGTTTACGTCCGCTTCTAAGCTCATTGATTTCTGCTTTTTTTAGTACTGTTCCTGAAAAACTCAAATTCTTAATAAGTTCGAATTCTTTTTCTGTAAAGTCTTTTGTTTTTACTGGTTTTTCTGAAACTTTTTCTTCTTTTTGCTTGTTTATTTTTTCAAATGATTCATTAATAACATCTAGTAATTGTTCTAATTGTCTATCATTTTCTTTGTTAATTTCATCATCACTAGTATGAATTAAATAAATATTATTGCTTTCTAAAACCTTTGTCATTTCTTTCTTTGAAAGTTTTTTGTTAGCAACTAAACCTTTAAATAATTCATCTATTAGTTTTTCATCTCCAACTTTTACATATAAATATAAAAGATTATCTTGAATTTTATCTATCTCTTTATTTAATGTTTTCTTGAATTTTTCTTTTTTCTTTTCAAGTGTTAAGTAATCTTCTTGTTCATTTTCAATAACAACATTTACTGGAATAAATCCTGAGTCTGATTCTTCTATAACTCCAGTTCTTTCCGGTAATAATGGAATAACCTTTAAAACTTCTTCACCTTTAAATTTGAATGATCTTATTAATCCAATTAATATTATGATTGGTGTTAATATCATTAAAACATTTATTAGAACATCGTTCATTGGTGATAAACAACATATTAATAATGAAACTATTAATGATGTTATAAATGATGGATATAGTCCGTTTTTCCATGCAAGTATTCCTAATAATATAAAATCTAAAACTACACTTATTGGGATTTCTCCTAATAATATAAAATCAAATGATTGGAATGCTATTGTAAATAATATTGCAATACTAACTAATTCTTCGTTTGTGCAAATTAATTTTTGTAATATTGAATCTATTGCTACTATTGAGTTTGAGAACACAAGATAAAGTACATATGCTAAAAATATAGCGCATGTTGTTACATATAAATTCTCAGTTGTAAATCCATTTGCAATTCCCATTATTATGAATTGGGCTACTATCGCAAAGATTAATTGCTTGCCTACTTTTCTTTTTCCGTATTCATCTGTTTTAGGTTTAACAAACAATACACTAATTAAGAATATTATAAGTATTATGCTTTGTGATAATGTTTCTCCCCAGCCAAACTTAATTGTTGTGCCTAACAATGATGCGAAAAGCACAAAAATAATTGGAATGCCGTTACTCATAGATGCTGCAACCATTGCAATTCCAAAAGGCGCAATAAAGTTGCCCCTTTTAATTGATATTGTTGATATCAAAAAAGCGACAATATATATAATAATATTCTTCAATGAGAATAATCTTTTAAATAAACTTCTTTCCTCTGTAGACTCTGAAATTTCATCTATTTCATAATCTAATTTATCATTAGTACTGTTATCGAATTTTTTCATTTACTTTCCCCTAAAAATAAATCTATAACAGTATATTTTTCCGTGCCCCTATTTTATCAAATTTTTAGCCTAAGCACAACCTAAATAAGAAAAAACAGCAAAGATTTACATAAAATTCTTTGCTGTTTGAATTATTGTTAGTTTAAGCCTGTTCTATTGGCTTATTGGCTCACTTTATGTATTTGCTTTGTATTAATAAGCCCTTTGCATTATTGTTGCATTTCTTGGCCTTCAATGCCAGTTTCTATTTCAACATTCTTTTCTATAGAATTTTCATTTTCGTTTTCTACGCCAACTCCCACATCATTTTCTGGTACTTCTATTGGCTCTGCTGGAGCTTCTCTTGATAGCATTTCTTTTATATGCTTACCAGTTTCAGTTAAGTAGTCATTTATATTATAGTTTGTATCCACCCAAGTTTCTTCTTTTTGAACTTCCTCGCTTTGAGTCTCTCCGTTCTTTGTATCTTGGTTTTGAATTTCTTCATTGTTTGTATTTTGGTCTTGAGTTTCATTATCTTTTGTTTCTTCGCTAATTGTTATATTAGCTTCTATAGTTTTATTAGTTGTTCCAAATTCTGCATCTTTATTTAAATCTATATTCTTAAATAATTCTTCATTTTTTGATGACTCTACTAATTTCTTTGCTGCATATTCTTTTGTTAAAATAGATGAACTTTCTTCTTTGTTACTAAATTGCCAGAATATCCAGCTTATTTTGTTTGAATTTAAGTAATCTACCCATTTAGTAAATTCTTCTTTAAATATTTCACCATTTCCTGTTAAATTTGTTATTCCACATTCAGAAACAACAATAGGAATATTGCTCTTTATACATTCATCAACTCTTCTTCTATAATTATCTGACATTGATCCTGCATAGAAATGGAATGAATAAGCTATATTTTCAATATTAATCGGGTTTTCCTTAGGAGCTGCTAATTGTTTTCCCCATGTTGGTAATCCAATCCAAATCATTGATTTTGATGAATTATTTCTAATTGTCTTTATTACTTCTTCTGCATATGGTTTTACATTTTCTTCCCATGTGCAATTGTTAGGCTCATTACAAATTTCATATATTAAGAAAGGATTTTCTTTATATTGATTTGATAATTCGTCAAAAAACTTAATTGCTTCTGTTTGATATGTTTGAGGATTTCCATCAGTTAAAACATGCCAATCAATTACTGCATATATTTCAAGTTCTTCGCACATATCTATTATTTTTGTTGCATTATTTTTATTTTGTTCTGGATTTAAAACATATCCATTAACATTTGGGTCTGTATACATTGCTATTCTGAAACAATTTATCCCCCATTCTTCTTTTAACTTTTTTAAATTATCATATGTAATTACATCTGCAAAATCTACAATTGAATGACTGCTTAATCCTTTTAATTGTACTGTATTTCCATCATAGTCTTCGATTTTAGCTCCATTTATTTTTAACCAATGTTGATTGTTATCTGTTTGAACATTTGCAATTTGATTTGTTTCATTTGTATCAGCTTGTTTATTATTGTCATTATTCATTTTAATAATTACAGCAGTAACTAATGAAATAATAAAAACAATAATCACAAAATATAAAATTTTGTTTCTTATCTTAATCACTTCCTTTTACTTCTTTTTTATCTCTTCTAAAAATATTTATGAATATAAATGGTATAGAAGATCTTTTGTATTTTTCTATCTTGTTTGGAACAAAATCTTTTGGAATTTCTGTTCTATTGCTTAAGTCAAATATTACAGCACATGTTAAGTAGAATATATTTGATGCTAGCCATATTAATGATAAGTTGAATGTCATACTGTTGAAGTATGGATCAAAGTAGAATGCACCTTGTCCACGAATAATACTATATACTAAAGCTGCAATACTTATTACTAATAAAATTAAATGTGATGCAAATAATTTTTTGTGTGTTCTTGTCATCTTTTTATTTACAGAATATTTAGGTGTAACTTCAAATTTTGTACTTCCAAATCCTAATAATTCTTTTAATGTCTCTTTGAAAAGAACTGGTGTTAGTATTGTTTCATAAATTTTATTCCATGTAGAAGAACGTTGATGTCCTTCTGTCATATCTATTAAAAATCTTTTTATTAAATATGAAGGTAACCATACTGCTAAGAATATTCTTAAATCGCAGTCTATGATAATTACTCCAAATACTGTGAATAGCAATGGTGCTAACATATATAGCATTCTTCTAATTCCGTAAAACCAATATGAAATACATGATCTGTATTCTAATTTTTGTCTAAAGCTTAATCCTTTTTGTTTTGAAATTTTATAGTTCTTTGCAACTTGCATACATCCTCTTGCCCATCTTGAACGTTGTTTTATAAATGATGTTACATCGTTAACGTTGTTTCCATGAGCTCCGATTTCATCTATTGCTATTCCTGTGTAACCTGCGTTTTCTATTAACATTCCTGTTGCAATATCTTCAGTAATTGTTTTTCTTGCAAAACCATTAACACTATTTAATGCTTCTCTTGATAAAACTAGGTTAGTTCCACAATTTATTGCTGTGTTAATATCGTTCTTTGATAATTGAATTTGACGATAAAAATAATCTTGTTCAAATGGAATTTTATCTGCTAGTTTAAAACGTAGTTGGAAGATATCTGGATTTTTGAAGCTTTGTGGAAGTTGTACAAATCCAACTTTTTTATCTTCACCTAGGAAGTAAGGTATTGTTTTCATTAAAAAGTCTTCTGTTGGAATCATGTCTGCATCAAATGTTGCAATGTATGGTGATTTTGTTTGAGTTAATGCATGATTGTAATTTCCAGCTTTAGCATCTTTGTTTGTCAATCTTGTAATGTAGTTGATTTTCAATTTATCTGAAAGTTCTTTAATATTTTTTCTATTGCCATCATCGCAAATATAAATATGAACTTTGTTTTTATCTGGGTATTTCATGTTTTTACATGCTTCGATTGTGTTTGTTAAAACTTTTTCGTTTTCATTAATTGTTGCAATAAACACATCAACATCTGGATAATCTGTGTCTTTAATCTTTGGTAATTCTTTATTTTTACGATCTACTCCTAAAATATTCATATAATATATTGTGAAATCAATTGCATCCCAAATTTCTAATAATAAAACTATTATTGAAAAGATAATAGCAACTGGTCCTATACTTAATGGTAGTGTAAATACAATTCTAAACACTATATAAACAATTGTAAGTATTATTGTTAATGAATATAAAAACTCTTTTAAAAACTTCATTTTATCCTCTATTCTTTTGCAACTTTTTTTCTTTCGAAATGCGTTTATATTATATTGAAAAAAAATATAAAAGACAAGATAAAATTTCAAACAAAAAAGCGAGAAATTTTATTTTTATGAACCTAGTGTAATTCACTTCAATTTCATTTCTCGCTTTTATTTTTATACTTATTTTTGTTTCTATTGCTTTTGCATTGGCTTGATTTATTACTGTCAAACAACTTTTTTTAAGCTTATACTTCTTTTGCTTTAATTACTAATCTATACTTGTTATTGTTTTGGCATGTAACTAATGTTATTTCACTTTTTCCAGCAGTATCTCTATTATAATAAGATGTGTCTGCTTCTTCAGTTTGATAAATGCTATAAATTGTATAAGTTTTTTTCACGCCTGTTGCATAATTAGTTATATAAATTTCATCGCCTGTTTTCATTTTATAATTGCTTCCAAAAAACAATCCATTTTTATAATTGTGTCCTATGATAATTGTGTTTCCTACAGAATTTAATGGTACTCCATATTGAATACATACAGAAACATCAAGTGCATTTGCATTTGTCATTGTATCTAATATTGGATATCTTAGATTAACTGATGGCATCTCAATTTTTCCTGCAACACTAAAGCCTTTATATACTTTGCCCTCTGCTGATATTCCTCCTGGAGCCTTTATTGGATTTCCATTCTGATCTAATGTTATTTCTGCAACTATATTTTCATCAGCTACATTATTTTGATCATCATCTAAATTTATATTTATTTTATCTAATTCATTTAAGTAGTCTGCCGCTTCTTTATTCAGATTAATTATATTTAAATTATCTGCTATAAAAATCGCAGCAACAATAATTGTAGTAATCAATAAAATGATAAACAAAAATGATAATATTTTTTTCTTTTTATTTTTAGTTTGATTAGTTTTTATTTTAGTATTCTCCTTTTTATTATCTATATTTCGAAACTTTTTTAATTTATGTTTAATATAAATTTATAGTTTTGCTAAGTTTATTATAGTTTGTTCTTATTCATTATCTTCTGCAGCTACTAAATCATCATTTACTATAGTTGGTGCTCCAACATATTTTCCTACTAATGTTCCTACTGCACCTATTAATGTGTTATTTTCAACTGTTGAATTTGTAATTACTGGTGATGTTCCTACTCCTGCTCCTACTAATCCACCTAAACATGTTGGAAAATCTCCAGAATATTCACCTTTTAATGTAATTATTGTTGAATTTTTAACACTAGCTTTATCAATAGGATTTGTTGTGCATGCTACAATACCACCGGCATGTAGACTTGCAGATGTAATAGTTGTTTCTTCTACGCTTACTGTATCCATTGA
>JAZUKI010000010.1:0-209607 GCA_045643205.1 Clostridia bacterium
TTGAAAGTGAGCATATTTACTAATATAATTGCCATATGGCCTAGCGTTTTAGTTAAATAAATTGATTACATAATATTTAAGAACATATAAATAATATAAATTTAGACAGATTAGTACAAAATCTGCCTTTTTTATGCTATAATTATATAGATTTGAATCTTTAAGGAGTTATTTTATGAACGAAAATAAAACTAATATTAACTGGTTGATTACAATTAATTTAACCCCCTTTAGAAAGCATTGCAAAATAAGGAAAAACTCAAATTAACATCTTGCATGTTTTATATAAAAATATGTTAAAATAGATAAAAATTAGTAAAAAAGTACTACTTTTAACTAAAAATAGTATAGGAATTAATAAGGTGGTTACAGAAGTTAAACCCCTATAAAAAGAGGTGAACTCATGAGAAAAATAGTATTATCTTCATGTGGAATTAGGAATGAAGATTTTAAAGAGAAGTTTTATAAGTTAATTTCAAAAAATGATTTATGTAATGCAAAGCTATTATACATTACTACTGCAGTTGACGGTGAACCTGATGATAATAGAGATTGGGTGGATAAAGAATATAAAACCATTTTAGATTTAGGCTTTAGAGAATCTAATATAACTGAATACAAAATAGGTAATGAAATAAATATGGATGATTTTGATATCATTTATATGATGGGTGGAAATACAATTTACTTACTTGATATGATTAGAAAGTACAATTTTGGAGAGGTAATAAAAGATTTTATTGATAAAGGTAAAATCTATATTGGATCAAGTGCTGGTAGTCAAATCATAGGTTCCACAATTAATTTATGCTCAGTATATGAAACTAATAATGTTAATATGACAGATTTTACTGCAATTGGTATATTAGATAAAGAAGTTGTACCTCATACAAATAAAAAAGAAGAATTGCTTAAAAACTGTGATAAAGAAGATTTAATATTTCTTTATGATGGTGATGGAATTATAATAAATTAAAGGAGTTGATCCAAATGAATGGTAATAAAACTAATATCAACTGTGATGTCGGGATAAATGGAAACCATCCTAAATTCGCTGAAATGTCAAGCTTTCTTTAAAGATATATATTACATTATTTTAGTAATTTTATAAGGAAATAATAATTTGAAGGTGAGATGGTAGTTTGGAATATAAAATAGATTATTCAATTAATGAAGAAGAATTTTTAGAAATGGTTGAGTCAGTTGGATGGAGAACATATTCAAGTGAACAAGTGACAAAGGCTTTAAAAAATACAATGTATATGGTTAAAATTTCAGTTGATGATGAAATAGTAGGAATTGGAAGAGTTGTAGGTGATTATAGCATTGTTTGTATGTTAACAGATATATGTGTTAAACCAAAGTATCAAGGAAATGGTTTAGGGTTAAAAATAGTAAATGAATTAAAAAGGTTAATTGAAAATGGTGTAAAAGAAGGTGAAAAATTACAAATAGAATTAACACCAACTGCTGGAAATGAAGAATTCTATAAAAAAGCAGGATTTAAGTATAAACCTGATGTGATTACTGGTATGTATTTGTGGATAAAAAAATAATAAATTTAATACTAGTAAAAATACTGATATATCAATATTTCTTTGAAAATACATATTACATTTTTTATCAAAATTTAAATAGAGGTGAATTGAAATGAGCAGAATAAACAGAAAAGAACTAATAGAGCTAATAAATTCTGTGAAATGTGATAAATCTGAATTTTGGATATTATCATCAGGTGCTTTAACTGTTAGAGGTATATATCCAGATGCTGGAGATTTGGATATTGCAGTTACGGATGAAGGATTGAAACAATTAGCAAAGAATTATGATTTAGAGCAAAAAGAAAATGGATGGTATATTGTGAATGACTTAATAGAATGCGTATGCGATGGAAAAAAAGAGACATTAGAATATCAACCTGAATTAATTGGAGATATTCAAGTACAAAATATTTATGAATATTTAAAATATCTAAAATCGAGTGAAAGGAAAAAGGATATTGACAGAATTCCATTAGTAGAAAAATATATTAGAGAACTTGAAGAAAATTAAAGATAAAAGTTAAAATATTGCAAGTTATATAAATAATAAAGTTGGAAAGAGGGGATTTGAAAATCCTCTCTTTTGCGGTATAATATGTAAAGTTATTAAAAAGAACGGAAGTATTAAAAGACGCAGGTAAAATATCACATGAAATTGCTTGTGATAAAGCATTAACAGAATTTGAAAAATACAGAGTAAAACAAGATAAATTATATAAATCAGATTTTGATTTGTTATTGGAAGAAAGTAGTGAAAATAATGAAAAATAAAGATTTACTTACTGATGAAGAAGAACAAATAGATAATTTAAATAGAAAAATATTAAATAAATATATTAATATGATTTATGTTATTAATAAAAATAATATGAAAATTGAATTTAAAAAGGTTTGATACAATCAATTAATAAGGTTTGAAAATTGATAATTAAGCATTAAATATAAAAATGAGGTGGATAGTATGGAGTTAATAGATATATTTGATGAAAATAATAATTATTTGGGTTATTCGTTGGAACGTTCAAAGGTGCATGAAGAAAACTTATGGCATCACCATGTATCTGCATGGATTATGAATTATAATGGTGAAATTTTACTACAACAGAGAGCTTTAAGTAAAAAGAAAAATCCTGGTAGGTGGGCAAAAACAGGAGGTCATGTAGATGCTGGAGAAACTCCTGAAGAATCTATAAAAAGAGAAGTTTATGAAGAAATAGGTTTAAAAGTAAGTGATGATGAAATAAAGAATATTGAAATATTTAAAAGTATTAATCCAAATGAACATTATTATTCATATGGATATATATTTTTTACTGATTACAAAGAGGATGATTTTGTGCTTCAAAAAGAAGAAGTTAATACGGTTAAGTATTATAATATAGAAGAATTAGAAGAAATTAGAAAAAAAGACGATCAAAATTATACATTTTGTAATTGGGATGAGGCAGGATTTAATAAACAAATACAATTATTGAAAGAATATAGAGATAAAATATCTAGTAAAGGAGTTGATTTAAATGAACGAAGAAAAAGGTTTTTCTAAGACTTCGATTAACTGGGTAATACTCTTTTATGGAAACACCAGTAAAAATGTTGATATTTCAAACTTTCTTTAAAGATACATATTACATATTTTGATTAATTTTATAAAAATAAATGATGATATAAATAATAAAAGGGAAAAATAAATGGAAAATTTAAAACAACTAAGTAATGATGAAGTAATCGATTTAATAAAAAGCGGAAATATTAAGGTAGCTGATATTGTTGATTCAGGGATATGTCCAACTTGTTTTGATAAAAACAATAATCATATTTTATATGGAAATAATGAAGATAAAATGATATTTGAAAATGAAAAATTTGAATGTTTTTTAGTAGGAAATCCAAGAGCAGAAGGGCATACGGCTATAAGTACTAAAAAACACTTTAGAGACATGATGGAGATAGATGACGTTACTTGTAAAGAGATATTTATACTAGCAAAAAAAATAATGAATGTTTTAAAAGAAATATATAATGCTGAAAGCATATATTTGTGTACAATGTGTGATGGTCCTATGAATCATTTTCATATTCAATTAATTCCAAGATATTCTTTCGAAAAAAGAGGTTCAAAGAATTTTGTAAAACCAAGATTTGAATATAAAGAAGATAAAGAGAAGATAAAAGAATTGAGAAATAAAATAAATAATAAAGTAGGTGAATAAAAAAATGGATATGTATCAAAAAAGAAAAATGAGAAAAGAAAAGAATTCAAATGAGCAAGAAAAAAGTTGTGCAAGTATGAATATCAACTGGTATCCAGGACATATGGCTAAAACAAAAAAAGACTTAATTGAAAGTCTTAAACTAATTGATATAATAATTGAAATACTTGATGCAAGAATTCCTAAATCAAGCAAAAATCCGGAAATGGAGCAATATACAAAAACAAAAAAGAAAATTATTGTTCTTAATAAAGCCGATTTAGCTGATGATAATGTAACTAAAAAATGGATTGAATATTATAGGTCTAAAAATATAGTTGCAATTCCTGTTGAAGCTAATACAGGAAAAGGAATGAAAAATATTATTGCTGAAATAAAGAAAGAAGCAAAAGAAATAATTGATAAAAATGTTTCAAGAGGAAGAAGCGGATACACAACAAAAGTTATGATTGCAGGAATTCCTAATGTTGGAAAGTCTACATTTATTAATACATTGATTGGAAAAAAAGTTGTTGTAGCAGCCAATAGACCAGGCGTTACGCAAAAGGTTCAATGGACTAAAGTTACAGATGGTGTTGAGTTATTAGATACTCCTGGAATGTTATGGCCAAAGCTACAAGATCAAGAGGTAGCAACACATTTGTCATTTATAAATAGTGTTGGACAAAATGCAGTTGATAATGAAACTTTAGCATATACACTTTTAAAATTTTTAATAGATAATTACAAAACTAGAGTTGAAAAACGTTATAACATTTCTATTCAAGATGAAAAAATAAACTATTATGAAGTAAGAAATGAGATAGCAAAGAATACAGGATGCTTAATGTCTGGTGGGAACATAAATGAACAAAAAGTTTCTGATATAATATTAAAAGATTTTAGATCTGGAAAACTTGGAAAGATAACAATTGAAAGCATTTAAAATAAAAAAATGATTTATTGAAAGGGTATTAATGGATATTTTTGAAGAAGTATTAAAAAAAGATTTAATTGAAATAAATATGATGTCACCTTTAACATGGGCATATGTAGGGGATAATGTGTATGAATTATATATTCGCTTACACTTAAGCGAAAATACAAATTTGAATCCACATAAGATGCATATTAGTTCAATAAAATATGTTAAAGCTAATCATCAGGCAGAAATTTTAAAATATCTTGAAGAAAATATTTTAACTGATGATGAAAAAGATATTGTTAGAAGAGGTAGAAATACAGAGAGCCATCATTTACCTAAACACGCTACAGCAGTTGATTATATGTATTCTACAGCTTTCGAAGCATTAGTAGGATATTTATATTTAACAAAACAAACTAAAAGATTAGATGTTATTTTAAAACAATCAATTGAATTTGTTGAAAATATCTAAAATAAAAAATATAAAAACAAAAAAAGAGCACTTTCAATGTCTTTTGAAAGCGCTCTTTTTATAAATTTGGTGACCCTAACGGGAGTCGAACCCATCACTCAGCCTTGAGAGGGCTGCGTCTTAAACCGATTGACCATAGGGCCATGAACAGCATTTATTATACACGTAAAATGCTGTTAAGTCAATTAGACTAAACAATTATTTTTAGATCTTATTATTTTTGTATATTGTTATTTTATATCTATTAGTAATTTTTATTAGCCTAATTTATTTTATTTAAATTCAACTATAGTAACTCCATAATCACCATCACCATAGTCTGCAATTTTGAATGATTTAACATTTTTATTTGTTTTTAAATATTGATGAATACCTTCACGAAGTTTGCCAGTGCCTTTTCCATGAACAACTCTAACTTTTTCTAAATGAGCCATTTTTGCTTGGTCGAAGTATAAATCAAGTTCTGCTATTGCTTCATCAACAGTTAATCCTAATAAATTAATTTCTGTATTAATAGTTTTTGATTTATTATTTTTTACATAAGCTTTAGAATTTGTTGATGTTTTTTTAGTCTTTGATAGAGAAGAGTTATCTTTTTCGTTTAGTTGTAATAAAACAGATAAATCTAATCCATTACTACCATGAGCTTTTAATTTATCATTTAATTCATCTCTTAATTTATTTGCTTTATGTGTTTCAGATTCATTCATTTTAGAAAGTTTGTTAATTATACGATTAGCATCATCTTTAGCATCAAGTAAAATTTGTTGAGCTTCTTTTTTAGCTTCTTCAATTTTTTCTTTTTCTTTTTGAAGTTTTTCATTATTATCTTTTTCTAAAGATTTTCTAAGAAGAGTAATTTGATTTAAATTCTTTTCAATTTCAATTTTTTCTTCTTCAACTTGTTTTTTATTATCATAAATTTGTTTCATCAATGTTTCAAAATCGGTATCAGGTTTGCTAATTAAGTTTGAAGCTCTATCAATAATTTCTTGAGGAACACCTAATTGATTACAAATTGCAAATGCATTACTTTTTCCTGGAATTCCTAAAAGTAGGTGATATGTAGGTTTTAAAGTTTCTATATTAAATTCACAACTTGCATTTTCAAAACCTTCATGTGTTAAACAATATTGTTTAATTTCAGAGTAGTGAGTAGTTGCTAAAGTAAATGCACCATTGTTATGAAAGTTCTCTAGCAAACTAATTGCTAAATGAGCCCCTTCAATTGGATCTGTTCCTGAACCTAATTCATCAACTAAAATTAAACTTTTATCTGTAAATGTTTTTAATATTGAAACAATGTTAGTCATATGTGCAGAGAATGTACTTAATGATTGTTCAATACTTTGTTCATCACCGATGTCTGCAAAAATATTATCAAAAACTTTAATTGTACTTCCTTCAGAAACAGGAATGTGAAGTCCAGCTTGTGCCATAGCACAAAGTAAACCGGTTGTTTTTAGTGTAACTGTTTTTCCACCAGTATTAGGTCCTGTTATTACTAATGTTGTGAAACCTTCTTTACCAATGTGAAGTGAAGTAGGTACAACTTTTATTTTATCAATTAGTGGATGACGAGCATTTTTAAATTCAACAAATTCACCAATATTAGGGCAAGTACAATCATTTGCAATTGAAAGTTTTGCTTTGCTTGAAATAAAATCAAGTTTACCAATTAAATTAATATCTTGATTTAAAAAACCGGCAATAGGGTATAGCTGGCCAGATAAATTATTAAGAATGACTTCAATTTCATGTTGTTCTTCAACCATTAAGTTATTGATGCTATTGTTTATTTCAAAAACAGCCATAGGCTCTATATAAACTGTAGATCCAGATGAAGAGGTATCATGTATGAAACCTTTTATTTGACTTCTATATTCTGATTTTACTGGAATAACATATCTATCATTTCTAATTGTGATTACAGGATCCATAATATATTTTGAGTAAGTATTAGAGTGAAGGATACCTGTTAATTTATTTTTTATTTCTAATTCAAGACCTTTTTTATTACTTCTGATTGATGCAAGTTTTGCTGATGCTTTATCTGCAATTTCATCTTCAGAAATAATTGAGCCATTTATTAATTTTTCAATATTTTTATTTTCATATAAATCAGCAAAATATAATGAAAGTCTTTCAAGTTCACAACCAGAAGATTTATAATAATCTTTTAATTCTGATGCGTTTTTTAGAACAGCAGCCATTTCAAGTAAATACTTTGCAGTTAAAGGCATTGAACTTTCAAGTCGTTTTACCATGATTGATAAATCGTCTATTTTAAATATAGGAAAATTACCCAAGGCATGAATAAGTTCGCAACCTTCAGTAGTTTCTTTCAAAATAGTAGAAACTTTTTCTTCATTTGATGAAGGTTCAAGTTCTTCTGAAATTTTTCTACCAATATAAGTTGAACATCCTTGAGATAATTGTTCTTTTATAGTATTAAATTCTAATTTGTTAAGATATTTTTCTATCATTTCTAAATCCTTTGTTATAAAATTACTAAATTTTACCTATAAACATATCAATTATACCTTAAAATACGGCGTTTTTCAATAAAAAGTATGTTGAAATTGAAGTTGTTATTTGTTATAATATATATCACTT
Source organism: Clostridia bacterium (assembly GCA_045643205.1). Lineage (GTDB taxonomy): Bacteria > Bacillota > Clostridia > TANB77 > CAG-508 > CAG-793. The sequence continues at coordinate 7,744 of JAZUKI010000010.1, forward strand.
AAATTAGTAATTTTTGAAAGAAGGAATAAAGATGAAAAAACCTGAACTTTTAGCTCCAGCTGGATCTTTTGAAAAAGCCAAAGCAGCATTTAGATATGGTGCAGATGCAGTTTATTGCGGAACTGGCTCACTTTCACTTAGATCAAGAGCAGAAGTTGATAATGATGATTTAAAAAAGACTATAGAATTTGCTCATGAACTAGGGAAAAAAGTTTATGTAACTATTAATATATATGCACCTGATGAAGTTTATGGTGATATTGAAAAACAAGTTTTAATGTTGAAAGAAATTAAAGCTGATGGAATTTTAGCATCAGATGGAGGAGTTATTGAAAAAATAAAAGAATTAGCTCCTGAAATTCCTGTACATATTTCAACACAAGCAAATACTCTAAGTGCTCATACAGCAAATTTTTGGTATAAAAATGGCGCAAAAAGAGTTGTTTTATCAAGAGAAATGAATAAAAAAGATATTAAGGAAATAATTGAAAATATTCCAGAAGATTTAGAGACAGAAACATTTATACATGGTGCTATTTGTTGGGCATATTCTGGAAGATGTTATTTAAGCGATTATATGGCTCAAAGAAATGCCAATATTGGTGATTGTGCACAAAGTTGCAGATGGTCGTATAATATGTATCTTGAAGAAGCAAATAATCCAGGAAATATTATGCCTATTGAAGAAGATAGCAATGGTACTTATGTTTTATCATCAAAAGATTTATGTTTGATTAAGGAAATTCCTGAACTTTGCGAAATGGGAGTTACATCATTAAAGATAGAAGGAAGATTAAAATCTGAATATTATGTTGCTTCAATTGTAAATGTTTACAGAAGCGCAATTGATGATTATTTCAATGATCCAGAACATTATGATTATCAAAAATATATGAATGAAATTGAAAAAATTAGAACAAGAGAATTAACAACATTCTTTTTTAATGATAAGAAAAATAAAGATTATCAAGAATTTTCAGGAAAACAATATAATCCAAACTTTGAGTATGGTGGAATGGTAGAAAAATATGATAAAGAAAAAACATTGGTAAGAATTGGAAACAGACTTAACGTTGGAGATGAAGTTGAATTAATAATTCCTGGTGAAATAAATCCAGTACAATTTAAAATTGAAAAAATGTGGGATAGTGAAACAGGCGAAGAAGTTGATCATGTAAATCCAGGAAAAATAGGACAAAATGTTTTAATGACAATTCCAGTAGAAGCAAAAGAAGGCTGGTTTATTAGAAGAAAAAGAAGTTAAATAAAGATTGAAGATGCTTGACTTTAAGAGTTAGCATATGTTAATATTAATAAGTCAATTTGAGACATGAAAGTAGGAGATTATAATGGAAATTGCAAGAGATATTTTATTAGTAGTATATATTATTGTATGTATTGTATTGATTTTAGTAACAACTTTTCAAGCAAAAGAAAGTGAAAATGCTGCAGAGGATACTTATGAAAATCCATCAGCAAATAAATATTTTGATAAAAATAAAAGCAGAACAAAAGCAGGAAAAACAAATAAGAGAACTTTAATCTTAGGTGTTGTATTTGCTGTTTTAACTATTGCAACATCAATTGTTACATATTTAGCTGCTTAATTGAAAAGAATTATTAGAGAGATGCAAGAATTATTGCATCTCTTTTTGTTTATATTTTTAATACAAAACAAGCAATACAACAAACGAAAAATTAAATTAAATGGAGATATAAATGGAATTTTTTGAAGGAAAATATATCAACAAAGAAAGAGGCTTTGGATTCGTTCAAATAGAAGGAAAAGAGAAAGATATTTTTATTGGTCCAAGAAATAAAAAAGGAGCAATGAATAATGATATTGTTCAAGTAAAAGTTTTCAAAACTTCAAAAGGAGAGAGTCCAGAGGGAAGAATTATAAAGATTATAAAAAGATGTACTAATGAGATAGTTGGTACATTTATTAAAAGTCGCAATTTTGGATTTGTAGTACCAGATGATAAATCTTTAGGTGGAGATATTTTCATATCAAAAGCACATTGGAAAAAAGCAAAAACAAATCAAAAAGTAGTAGTAGAAATTACAAAATATCCAGAAAATAAAAAGAAAGCAGAAGGCATAATAAAAGAAGTTTTAGGATACATTGATGAAACTGGTGTTGATATACTTTCAATTGTTAAAGAATTTAAACTAGAAAATGAATTTCCTAAAGAAGTACTTGATGAAGCAATAAAAGTTTCAAAAGAAGAAATTTCATTAGAAAATAGAATAGATTTACGTGGAAAAGAAATATTTACTATTGATGGTGAGAGTGCAAAGGATTTAGACGATGCAGTGTTTGTTGAAAAAAATGACGATGATACATGGACATTAGGAGTATGCATTGCAGATGTAAGCCATTATGTAAAAGAAGGAAGTGTATTAAATCAAAATGCAATTTTAAGAGGAACTAGTGTTTATATGTTAGACAGAGTAATTCCAATGCTTCCAAAAGAACTATCAAATGGAATATGCAGTCTTAATCAAAATAGAGACAGATATTCACTTGCATGCATTATGAAAATAGATAATAACGGAAAAGTTATAGACAGCGAAGTTAAGAAAGCTGTCATAAATGTTACTAGAAGAATGAGTTATCACGAAGTCTATGCAATTATTAATAGAGATAATTTAAAAGTTATAGAGAATAGTGATTTGAAGGAATCTGATTTAGAAAAAATTAATAGAGATAAAGTTTTATTAAAAAATATTGATTCTAAATATTATAATCACTTTGATAGAATGGCAGAACTTGCTCAAATTTTAAAAGATAGAAGAGTTAAAAATGGATACTTATCTTTAGATATTCCAGAAACAGAGATTATTCTTGATGAAAGCGGAAAACCTATAGATATAAGACCTTATGAAATAAATTTTGCAAATGAAATAATTGAACAATTTATGCTAACAGCAAATGAAACAATTGCTGAAAAATTTTATTGGTTGGAAGCACCATTTATTTATAGAGTACATGAAAAACCAAGTGAAGAAAAAATAGATGAATTAAATAAATTTTTATACACACTTGGATATAAAGTAAAAGGTAAAAAGGATGATGTTCAGCCAAAAGCATTTGCAGAGATATTAGATGAAGTTAAAGGCAAAGATGAAGAAAAAGTTGTTTCAAACTTAATTTTAAGAACATTGAAAATTGCTAAGTATGAAGCGGAGAATAAAGGACATTTTGGTATTGCTAGTAAATATTATTGTCATTTTACATCTCCAATTAGAAGATATCCAGATTTATTTATACACAGAGTTATAAGTAAATATATTGATATGAATAATGATGTTACTGAAAAATTCAAAGAAAAGTATCAAAAACAAGCAGAAAAATATTCTATTAGATCTTCAGAATGTGAACAAATTGCAACTAAGGCTGAGAGAGAAAGTGAAGATATGAAAAAAGCAGAGTTTATGGAAACAAAAATTGGAGAAAAATTTGAAGGAATTGTTTCTAATGTAACAAATTTCGGAATGTTTGTTGAGTTACCAAGTACAATTGAAGGATTAGTTCGTTTTGAAAATATGAGCAAAGAAAAGAATGGATATTTTATTTGTAATGAAGCTGAAAAAACACTTCAAAATAATGTTACAGGAAAAACTTATAAAATAGGGCAAAAAGTGAATGTAAGAGTTATTGAAGCTAGCAAAATATTACGAAAAATTAATTTTGAAATTGTTGAATAATAAAGGCTGCTTTGATATGATAAAAGTACCTATTTTTAGGATTTTTAACGAAAGGCAAATAGTAAATGAGAATACAAAACTTAGCAGTAATTTTTGTTATTATAATGTTACCAATCACGTTAGTTTTGCAAGCTTATATTCGCAATCTGACAAATGTTACTAACATAGAAGCAAGATATAATGAGATTCTTATGAGTTCTACATATGATGCTGTTAGAGCTTATCAAATGAATACTATTAACAATGATTATAGTGGTGTAAATACTTCTAGACAAAGAGATGTTAAAGCTTCTGTAAATTCGTTCTTTAATAGTTTAGCTACAGGATTACACAAAAGTGGTTCTACAAAAGCATCATTAAATGAATATGTACCAGCTCTTATGTTTAATTTATATGATGGTTTCTATGTTTATGGACCATATAACAATGTTGCCACAGTTGATTCTGATAATGATGGTGATGGAATAAAAGATACAACAGCTAAGGATGAAGACAAAATAGATAATAAAAGACCATTCTTTAATGAGAATGTTGTAAATACTGAAAATACTGTTTACGGTGTTAAACCATTTACATATTATTCTTGTGAATATGCAGAAGAAAATAAGTATGATATTACAATAAACTATACACTAGATAATTATATTGCTGTTTCTGGATATGTTAATGGTGAGCAAATTTCAGGAGCCGGCTATTATATAAATGGTGATAAAACAGAGGTTGTCGGAACTGTTACAGAGTTTTTAAATAATTCACTAAATGAAGAAAATGCTGCTAATGGCAAAGGAAAAACAGTTAAAAATTCTGCTGGAGTTAGAATTAAAGCAGAAACATTAGGTGAGTATATTTCGTTCTACGATAGAATTAATATAAAAGATGAAAATGGTCTTAGCAAAATTGTTAATGACATGAATGGCGCAGTGTATGCAAGATATTACAAATATATAAATTATAATAATACAAAATATTATTTTGATGATTGTGTAAATACAGCAAATACAACTTACAATGCAAATACTCCACCAATATTTACTTTAACAAATCATTGTAGAAACTATATTTCACTTGATCAATTAATTAGTTTAGCTAATTATGAAGGTTGGACAAGAGATGTTAACAATAACCAAGGTGATATAGTTTCAAAAGATGAATCTTACCAAGTAGCAAAAGAATTTTCTAATGCAATTAAGACAAATAGCAATTGGGCTAATAAATATTTTAAGGATGTAAACCCTTATTATTACTATAAAAAAGCAGTTAATTTTTCAAATAAAATGTATGATTACTTAAAATTAATTGATTTAAGTAACTTAAAAGTTATTAAAAACAATTCTTTCAATGAAAAATATGAAATGGTAGTTAGAACAGGCGAAAAGGTTTCAAATGATTCTTATACAATTTCAAATTATAGAACAAAGAAAATATTTGATTATAAAGATAGTACTAATGATCCTGAATTAGATGCATCATCATTTAATGCACATAGAATGGATGTAATAGCAAAAACAATAGAATCATCATTAATAAAAACGGTATCAAGTTTAAATGATTATTATGGCTCAAATTCATATATTTATGAAATGCCTACAATTTCTATGGAAGACTGGCATTCAATAACTAATGGGGTTACAGTAGCAGCATTTATGCAAGGTATTCCTGTTGGAAATTATAAGTTCTTCAATAATTATTGCATTATAGGAAATACAACAAATAAAGAGTTTGTTTCAAAGGATGCAATTTATATTCAACCAAAAGTTGGTGAAAACAATGTAAATATGAATAATGGTGGTGTAGAAATTTATCAAGATAGTACTGAGAGAAGCTTTTATAAAAAGCTATCATATATGAATTTCCCAACAGTATATAGTAGTCAAGGTTTAGGATATAACCTAAATGATCCAACAAAAATAGTTACGCAACATAGTCCAAAGTGTGGAGAAATAGTTAAGTCTAAAGATACAGATTTCATAGCATATAGAAGAAATGATTATTTAATAGAGTCATATGAACATACTTATCAAGATTATAGAATTGGCTTACCTTATGGCATTAAAAATGGTGGAACAGTAACAACAGGTGGTGTAAGTGGTAAAGTATTAAATGATGGATGTAACTTATTAGATAATGCAACGGGTGAAACTTATTGGACAGAAAATATTATGAAAGTTACTGGTGGACCTTATTCTAGTGATGGAATGTGGTACTATGATACAAATGGAGTATTTGTATCAAAAGGATATGATAGAAATAAAACATATCAAAAGAACTTTGCTAGAGCACTAGGATTTGATGATTCATATAGAGATGGATTATATAAAACATTTACACAACAAATAAATTATTATCCACAATATGGATCAAACGCATATGAATGTATCGTTTCTCATAATGGAGATAAATATACATATGATCAAATTTTATCATGCGATTATGCAAGTGCAGGAGTTACAGATTCTGTTGAAATAGAGAAATTTAAAAATATTAGTGCTGCATATGCAACATGTTTAGCAAGAGAAAAAGAAGCTCAATACAAGAACTTAGACACAATGAATTATCATAGAATATATATGTGTGATAAAGATGGAACAGTATTATCTATTGCAACAAGAGAAGCAGGAGAAGAGGTTGGAATAATTGCATTTAAGGGAAAAGGCAACCAATACTGGAATTTCAAGGGAAAAACAGAAAAAATTAGCACTAATTATACTATGCCATATCATGATATATATCTAGAATATAATCAAAATGATGCAAAAGTCGTATTTGGCAAATAATTATTAGATAAATATTGACAAAAAAGCCATATTGATTGTATAATATCAAGGTGACTTTTAAGAATTATTATGTAAATTCTAAAATAGATTAACATAGGGAGGGAGAAAAATGGCACAACCAAAAAGAAGATGGTCTAAACAAAGAACTCATACAAAAAGATCAACTTGGAAATTAGATAAACAAAATCTAGTTGAGTGCCCACATTGCCATAAACTTATGCAACAACATAGAGTTTGCCCAAGTTGTGGATATTATGATGGAACTGAAGTTATTTCAATGAAAGCTGAATAATTTGTTTTAAACCGAATAATTTAATTTAACGAAACGAAGCGTTAATAACAGAAAGAAGGAGGTAGTAACATGAAAGAAGGAATACATCCAGAATATCATGAAGCCACAATTACTTGTGCTTGCGGAAATGTTTTTAAGACAAACTCAACAAAAGGAGATATGAAAGTTGATGTTTGCTCAAATTGCCATCCATTTTGGACAGGAAATTTAAGAAAAGAAAACAAAGGTGGAAAAGCCGCAAAGTTCAAAGAAAAATATGGAATTTAATTATTAATATAAAGGCTCTGTACATACCGTACGGAGCTTTTTGTTTTATATAAAAAATGTAAAAAACCCTGATTTACATATAAAAAAGGCAGAAGAATTATTAAAGAATAAGAAATTGTAAAAACAAAACTAAAAAGGAATTTATTTATGAATATTGATTTAACTGAAACTTATCAAAAAGTTAAAGAATTAAATAAAAAGAATGGTAAGATAGATCCTAAGTTTATTATTTATACTATGGGTTGCCAACAAAACGAAAATGATTCAGAAAAAATAGCAGGAATGCTTAAAAATTCTGGATATAGTAAGGCAGAAGATGCATCAACTGCAGATGTTATTGTTTTTAATACATGTTGTGTGAGAGAAAATGCTGAAAATGCTCTACTTGGAAAACTTGGAGAAGTTAAGAAGTATAAAGAAGAAAAAGGCACTATTATTGCTATTGGCGGATGTATGATGCAAGAAAAAAATATGGTTGAAAAAATCAATAAGAGTTATCCTTTTGTTGATATTATTTTTGGAACTCATACATTAGAAAATTTATTAAATGATTTAGTTAGCACTATTTCTGAAAATAAAAAAATTGAAGATGTTATTGATGTTGACGGAGAAGTTTACGAAGGAATCCCAGTAGATAGAGAGGATAAAGTAAAAGCTTCAGTTACTATTATGAAGGGATGCAATAATTTTTGTACATTTTGCATTGTTCCATATGTTCGTGGAAGAGAAAGAAGTAGAAAGCCACAAGATATTATAAATGAAGTAGAATGCTTAGCAAAACAAGGATACAAAGAGATAATGCTTTTAGGCCAAAATGTAAATTCTTATTTAGTTAGTGAAAAGAAACAAAATCAAGATTTAAGATTTGATGTAATTGTTGAAAATGAGCAAATTGTAGTTAATTCATTTGCAACATTATTACGAGCTTTAAATAAAATTAATGGAATAGAAAATATCAGATTTATTTCACCACATCCAAGAGATTTCACAGATGATGTTATTGATGCAATTGCTGATTGTGATAAAGTTTGCAATCTAATACATTTTCCTTTGCAATCAGGAAGCACTAATATTTTAAAAGTTATGAATAGAAATCATACAAAGGAACAATACTTAGAAAGAGTTGAAAAAATCAAAACAAAAGTTCCAGATATGTGTTTAACAACAGATATTATTGTTGGTTTCCCTGGTGAAACAGAAGAAGATTTTAAGGATACATTAGATGTTGTAAGAAAAGTTAAGTTTGAACAAATATTCATGTTTATTTATTCAAGAAGAGTTGGAACTCCGGCAGATAGAATGGAAAACCAAGTTCCAGAAGAGGTTAAACATGAAAGATTCGATAGATTAAAAAAATTATATGAAGAACAAGTTAAAGAAAGAAATCAAGAATATATTGGTAAAACTTTCCAAGTTTTAGTTGAAGGAAAGAGCAAAAATAACGAAAAAATGTTAACCGGAAGAACTTATTCAAATAGAGTTTTAATTTTCGAAGGAAGTGAAGACTTAATAGGTCAAACAGTACCTATAAAAATAGAAGAAGATCACTTATGGTATTTACAAGGAAAAGTTGATAAAATCTAAAAAATATTATAAGATAAGTTCACGAAAGCGGAGGAAAAAAATGGCGGAAAGTGAGATGCAAGAGGCTGCAAAAAAAGCTCTTGAAAGAGTAAATAATATAGATACATATTCACCAATGATGCAAAACTACATTGAAACAAAGTCAAAATATGCAGATTGTATTTTATGCTACAGATTAGGTGACTTTTTTGAGATGTTTTTTGAAGATGCAATTTTAGTTTCACGTGAGCTTGAACTTACATTAACAGGTAAAGATTGTGGACAAGAACAACGTGCTCCAATGTGCGGAATTCCACATCATGCGCTTGATTCATACTGCAATAGATTAGTTGAAAGGGGATACAAAGTTGCTATTTGTGAGCAATTAGAAGATCCACGTGCTGTTAAAGGTATAGTAAAACGTGATGTAATAAAAGTTATTACTCCAGGAACTATTGTTGAAGGAAACTTACTTGAAGAAAAGAAAAATAATTTTATAATGTCAGTTTATAAAGAAGGAATGTTTTTTGGAATTGGAGTTTGCGATATTTCAACTGGTGATTTCTTTGTAACAGAGCTAAAAGAAGATAATAATTTTTCAAAATTATTAGATGAAATTTCTAGATATCAGCCATCAGAAATTATTATTAATAAAATGATGTCTGAATCTGAAGAAGAAATGAAGATTATTAAACAACGTTTTGATACATATATTTCAGTAGAAGGGGAAAAGGCTGAAGAGGTTGATACAAGCGAAAAAGCAATTTTAACTGATGATGAAGGTGTTGTACAAAATGTTGGAAAAGATGCATATAGAATTGAAAAAGCAAATAAAATGATTTGGAGAACATCAGATCAATTAACATTTTCAAATGATGTTAAGAACATTATTAACAGCTTTATTGTAGTTGATAAGAATGATGAAAATGTTGATATTAAGAAAAAACTATTTGCAATTTGTGCAATTAATGGTGTTATGAATTACATTCAATCAACACAAAAACAAATTCCACAAAACTTAAATAGAATTATTTATTATGAACCAACAAAGTACATGTCACTTGATATTTCATGTAGAAGAAACTTAGAAATTACAGAAAAACTTCGTGACAAAACTAAAAAAGGAACACTACTTTGGGTTCTTGATAAAACTCACACATCAATGGGTGGAAGACTTTTAAGAAGATGGGTTAGTGATCCATTAATAGATGTTAATGATATTAATTTAAGATTAAATGCAGTTAAAGAATTAAAAGAAGATATTATTCTAAGAGATGATGCTGTTGAAAAACTAAATAGAGTTTATGATATTGAAAGACTTGCTGGAAAAATTTCTTATGGTACAGCAAATGCTCGTGATTTGATTTCATTGAAGAATTCAATTTCACAATTACCAAGATTAAAAGTAATGCTTTCAAAAGCAAAATCTCAATTACTCAAAAATTTATATGAGTCATTAGATACACTTGATGATGTGTTTGAATTAATTGATAAATCAATTGTTGATGATCCACCTCTAACAGTTAAAGAAGCTGGATTAATCAAAAAAGGATATAACCCTGTAGTAGATGAATTAATTGATTTAACAACTAATGGACAACGATGGCTTGCAAATATTGAAACTAAGGAAAAAGAATTAACTGGAATTAAAAATTTAAAAGTAAGTTACAATAAAGTTTTTGGATATTTCATTGAAGTATCAAAAGGAAATATTGGCTTAGTTCCTCAAGATAGATATATTAGAAAACAAACATTAACAACAGGTGAAAGATATATAACAGAAGAATTGAAAAATATGGAGAATCAAATTATTGGTGCTCAAGAAAAAATAGTTAACATTGAATATGATGAATTTGTTAAGATTAGAGATCAAGTTGAAGAAAATTCAAAGAGATTACAAATTGCTGCAAACATTGTTTCAAAGATTGACTGTTTATGCTCATTAGCACAAGTAGCTGATGATATGAATTATTGTATGCCAATAGTTGATAATTCAGAAACAATTGAAATAAAAGAGGGCAGACATCCGGTTATTGAAAAGATTTTACCAACAGGTTCATTTGTTGGTAATGATGTATTTATGGATACAGATAGTAATAGTTTAAATATTATTACAGGTCCTAATATGGCAGGTAAATCAACATATATGAGACAGGTTGCATTAATAACATTGATGGCACAAATCGGAAGTTTTGTACCAGCAACAAGTGCACATATTGGGGTTGTAGATAAAATATTTACAAGAGTTGGAGCTTCAGACGATTTAGCTATGGGTGAAAGTACATTCATGGTTGAAATGATGGAAGTTGCGACAATTTTAAAAAATGCTACAAAGAAAAGCTTAGTAATACTTGATGAAATAGGTAGAGGAACATCTACTTATGATGGAATGGCTATTGCTTGGGCAGTTGCTGAATATATTGCTGGAGTTCGCACAAAAGCACTATTTGCAACACATTATCATGAATTGGTTGAACTTGAAAATAAAATAGAAAATGTTAAAAATTACCATATTTCAGTAAAAGAAAAAGGCGAAGATATCATTTTCTTAAGAAAAATTGTTGAAGGCGGAACTGATGAAAGTTATGGTGTTCACGTTGCAAAACTTGCTGGAGTACCAAAAGATGTAACTAAAAGAGCAGATGATATTTTAAAAACATTTGAAAAGAAAAGTTTAATTAGTGGTACAAAGCAAACAATGTCTGAAAAGGCAGAAGAACAAGGACAATTAAGCATGTACAATTATAAATTAGCTGAACTTGCACATGAACTAGATCAAGTTAAATTAGATGAAATTACACCAATTGATGCTTTAAATATACTTTCAAAAATGAAAGATAAAATGAAATAAAAATTCACTAAATAGAATAAAAAACAAGCTAAAACTATAATAAAAAAACAATAATAAAACAAAATAAAAAGCAAACAATAATAAAAAGTTCTGAATATATTGAAAAAACAATATGTTCAGGGCTTTTTTTAATACAAAAAATATAGGTAAGTTTTGTTCGTTTTTCATTGATATATTTACTTAATTATTGTATAATATTATATGTCTATATTTGCCTATTTTCTAGGACTAGACAAATTATAGATCAATAAACGAAAGAGGGAATTATGAGAGTTTTTTACAAGGAAAAAGATTTAGCATTCAAAAAGAGTGATAATCAATTAATAGATTTAATAAATGATAATTTACAAGAGGAGAAAATGAGCATACTTGCAGCTAGAGTAGATAATGAGATCAAATCTTTAGATTATCCAACAAACAAAGGAAATGAAGTTGAATTAATAGATTCAACTGATAAGGATGGTATGCGAGTTTACATCAGAGGAATTTCTTACATCATGTGTATGGCTTTTAAACAAGTATATCCTGAAGCTAAGATTATTATTAACTATCAATTGACCAATTCAATGTTTTGTGAATGTTTCAATATAAAAATTACAGATGAAGTTATTGCTAATGTTAAAAATAAAATGCAAGAAATTATAGATTCAAATTATGAACTTAAGAAAGTTATTATGACTAAGGAAGAAGCAGTTAAGTTTTATGAATCAAACAATATAAAAGAAGAAGACAGACGTGGTTATATGCAAGTTGACAATGAAGATAAAGATGAAGTTTCACTTTATTTTTGCGGAGACTATTTCAATTACTTCTATGGAGTTATGCCACTTACAACAGGTTACGTAAAAGTATTTGATTTAAAAACATACAAAAATGGATTTGTTTTACAATATCCAAGTATAGATGATCCTACAAAGGTTGGAGAATTTAAAGAAAGCAAGAAATTCTTACATACTCTTCAAGATTATGAAAATATTCACAAGTTAATGGAAATAGGAACAATTGCAGATTTAAATAAAAAGATTAGAGAAGGCAAAGGCAAAGAAGTTATTCTTATGGCTGAAGCATTACAAGAAAAGAAGATTGCAGCAATAGCAGATGAAATTGCAAAGGAAAAGAGTTTAAAAATGATTCTTATTGCTGGACCTTCATCTTCAAGTAAAACAACTTTTGCAAGAAAACTTGGAATGCAATTAAGAGTAAATGGTATTAAACCTGTAACTATCGGAACTGATGATTACTTTGTGGAAAGAGAAGATACTCCAAAACTACCAAATGGAGATTATGATTTTGAATGTATTGAGGCTTTAGATACTGATTTATTCAATGATCATTTAGAAAAATTAATTAATGGCGAAACAATTAAGATGCCATCATTTGATTTTAAAACAGGCCATAAAACATATTCTGATGACAGAACTTTATCACTTAAAGATGATGAGATTTTAGTTATCGAAGGAATACATTGTTTGAATGACGAACTAACTAAAAAAATTAAGAAAGAAAATAAATTTAAAGTTTATATTAGTGATTTGACTATTCTAAATATTGATTACTATAACAGAATTTCAACAACTGATACTAGATTGATTAGAAGAATAGTTAGAGATTATAACTACAGAGGATATTCTGCATTAGAGACACTTAGACGATGGCCTTCAGTAAATGAAGGAGAGCAAAAAAACATTTTTCCTTATCAAGAAGAAGCAGATATAATGTTTAATAGCTCACTTGTTTACGAATTGGCTGTTCTAGGAAAATATGCAAGACCATTACTTGCTAAAATTAGTAGAAACGAACCAGAATATTCAGAAGCAAAAAGAATTAGAACATTTTTAGAGTATTTTGATGATTTAGATGAAGAACCTATACCTAATAATTCTTTATTAAGAGAATTTATTGGTGGTAGTGTTTTCGCTGAATAAGAAGGAGAATGATGAAACAATTTACCAAAAGAGATGAATCTTTTATATGTGAAAATTGCGGAAAAGAAGTTAGCAAATTAAGCTATACTTCTAGAGACCATTGTCCTTATTGCTTATGTTCTAAACATGTTGATGTTCTTCCAGGAGATAGATCTGAAGATTGTAAAGGAATACTAAGACCAATACAAGTTGAGATAAACAATAAAAAAGGATACGTTATCGTATACAAATGCGATAGATGCGGAGCTATTAGAAAAAACAAAGCTGCTAATGATGATAACGAGGATTTAATAATTAAATTAACAGTAAATAATAATGGAATTTTATAATAGCAAGGAGAAAATTATGGAAATACATAAATTAGAATTTGATAAAAATAAGAAAACAATTTTAACTGGGGATAGACCAACAGGGCATTTACATTTAGGACATTTTGTTGGATCATTAAAGCAAAGAGTTGAACTTCAAAATTCAGGAGATTATAACATGTTTGTCATGATTGCAGATTCACAAGCCATGACAGATAACTTTGCAAATCCAATGAAAGTTAAATCAAATGTTATGAATGTTGTTCTTGACTATTTATCTGTTGGAATTGATCCAACAAAAACAACAATATTCGTCCAATCAGAGGTTAATGCTTTAACAGAATTAACATTCTATTACATGAACTTGGTAACTGTTTCAAGACTACAAAGAAATCCAACAGTTAAAGAAGAATTAAAATTAAGAGGATTTGAACAATCAATCCCATCTGGATTTTTAAATTATCCAGTAAGCCAAGCAGCTGATATAACAGCTTTTAAAGCAGACTTAATTCCAGTTGGAGAAGATCAACTTCCAATGTTAGAACAAACAAATGAAATAGTTGATTCATTCAATAGAATTTATGGTGAAACTTTAGTTAGATGCAAACCAATGCTTGCAGATAATAAGAAAGCTCAAAGACTTCCAGGATTAGATGGAAAATCAAAGATGAGCAAAAGTTTAAACAATGGAATTTATTTATGTGATACAACTGAAGATGTTAAGAAAAAAGTAATGAGTATGTATACAGATCCAGATCATATAAAAGTTGAAGATCCAGGAAAAGTAGAAGATAACGCAGTATTTTTATACTTAGATATTTTTGCAAACGATGAATTAATTCAAAAATATTCTGATTATCAAAATTTAAATGAGATGAAAGAACATTACAAAAGAGGTGGACTAGGTGATGTTAAAATAAAAATGATTTTATTTAATATTATTGAAGAAATACTTAATCCAATTAGGGAAAAAAGAAAATACTATGAAGAGCATATGGATGAAGTAAAAGAAATATTAAGAGTCGGAACTGAACATGCAAAAGAAATAGCTAATCAAACATTAAGTGATGCTAAAAAAGCGATGATGCTTGATTACGAATTTTAATTAATAAAAAATTATAATTTTTAATTAAAAACTTAAAAATGATTATAAGTTTTAATTAATAAAAAGAGGAATTAAAAATGTTTACAGACTATGTAAAAATATTTGCCTCAGCTGGTAAAGGTGGCAATGGAGCAATTTCATTTAGACGTGAAAAATATGTTGCTGCTGGTGGTCCTGATGGAGGCGATGGAGGAAAAGGCGGATCAGTTATTTTTAAAGTTGATCCAGATGCCAACACATTAATTTCATTTAGATATACAAAAAAGTTCAAGGCTGAAAATGGTGAAAATGGTTCAGGAGCTAGAAAGTACGGAAAAGCAGGAAAAGATTTATATATTAAAGTACCTATAGGAACTGTTATTAAAGATGCAACTACTGAAGAAGTTTTAGCAGATCTTAGTGAAAAAGATCAAGAAGTTGTACTTTTACGTGGAGGTAGAGGTGGATTAGGAAATGCACACTTTGCTACACCTACACGCCAAGCACCACGTTTTGCGCAAGATGGAGAACCAGGAGAAGAAAAAGAATTAATTCTTGAATTGAAACTTTTAGCTGATGTAGGATTAATTGGATTTCCAAATGTTGGAAAATCAACTTTTCTTTCAGTAGTTACTTCTGCAAATCCAAAGATTGCAAATTATCATTTCACAACTCTTGATCCTAATTTAGGTGTTGTTAATCTTAAATATGGAGATAGTTTTGTTATAGCTGATATACCAGGAATTATTGAAGGTGCAAGCGAAGGAGCAGGACTAGGATTACATTTCTTAAGACATATTGAAAGAACAAGAATGCTTTTACATTTTATTGATGTATCTGGTCAAGAAGGAAGAGATCCTGTTCAAGATTATGAAACAATAAATGAAGAGCTTAAAAAGTATAGTGAGAAACTTGTTTCAAGAAAACAAATTATTGTTGCAAGTAAAGCTGATGTAATGGCTGATGATGAAAACTTTAATAAATTAAAAGAAATAGCAAAGAAAAATAATCAAGAAATATTTAAAATTTCTGGAGCAACAGGTGAAGGAATTGAAGAGTTGATGAATCATGTTTCTCAAGTATTAAAAACATTACCTAAAGAACAACTTGTTGAAATCGAAACTAATAAAGAAAAAATTTATACACTTGATAGCGAAGAAAATAATGATTTCACAATTAAGAAAGAAGACAAAAATACTTTTGTAGTTACAGGTGAAGCAGTTGATAGAATTATGAGAAGAGTTAACATTACTGATAATGAGTCATTATTCTATTTACATAGAAAACTTGATGAAATCGGATTTAACCAAGCATTAAAAAAAGCTGGAGTTAAAGATGGAGATACAGTTAAGGTTGCTCAATATGAAATGATTTGGGAAGATTAGATGAAAGAACAAAAAGTAATTTATTATCAAGATGAATTAAAAAACGATTTTGCTGATTCAAAAATTGTTCCAATAAAAATTGATAAAAATTATAAATATGAACATAATGTTTTTTGGAGAGTTTGTGCAGCAATTGTTTATAGAGGAATATTTTACTTACCAGGTTTAATAATTGATAAATGCAAATATCGTTTAACAATTGTTAATAAAGAAGTTTTGAAAAAAGAAAAAAATACTGGATATTTTCTTTATGGAAATCACACACAAGAGATTCTAGATACATTTATTCCATCACATGTAACAAAATTTAAAAGAGTATATGTAATTGCTCATCCTGATAATGTATCAATTAAAGGAATGAAAACAATTAACAAAATGCTTGGAGCGTTACCTGTTCCTGGAGATTTAGAAAGCTCAAGAAATTTTCTAGAAGCAATAAAGAAAAGAGTAAAACAAAAAAGTGTAATTATGGTTTATCCTGAAGCACATGTTTGGCCATATTATACAAAGATAAGAAATTATCCATCGGTATCATTTAAGTATCCAGTTGAATTAGATGTACCAGCATTTTGTATAACTAACACATATCAAAAAAGAAAAAATGGAAAAGTAAAAATTGTTAGCTATGTAGATGGTCCATTTTATGCAGATAAAAGTTTATCTAAAAAACAAGCTCAAGAAAAATTGCGCAATGAAATTTATAATACACAAGTTGAAAGAAGCAAAAATAATAACATAGAAGTTATTAAATATATAAAGAAAGATAAGGAAAATGATTAATATATTTTTATGCGGTAACGATAGAATGTTTGATGGATTTTTAATATCTACTTTATCAATTGCTAGACATACTGATGAAGCATTAAACGTTATTCTATTAACAATGAATAGAACAGAACAAGATTCTAGATTTGTTGCTATAAACGATGAACAAACAGCTTTAATTGAAAATGCATTAAAGAAATACAATAAAGAATCAAAAGTTAAAACAATTAATTGTGATAAATTGTTTAAAGAAGAATTTGAAAAAGGAAAGAACTTAACAACACATTACACACCATATATATTCTTAAGATTACTTGTTGATTTAATTCCAGAAATGCCAGATAAAGCTTTATATATCGATACAGATATAGTTGCTTATCAAGATATAAAAGAATTTTATAATACAAATATAGATGATTATGAAGTTACAGCTTCTCTTGATTATTTAGGAAGAAACGCTATTAATCCTAAATATATTAACTCAGGTGTTTTAATAATGAACATAAAGAAAATTAGAGAAACAGGAAGCTTTATAAAATGTAGAGAAATGTGCAAGACTAAAAAGATGATGTTACCTGATCAAACAGCTATTTATAAATGTTGCAAAATTTTTCGAGTTGCTGATAAATATAATGAGCAAAAGAGAAGAAGAAAAGATACTGTATTAAGACATTTTAGTATGCAACTACATCCATTTTTACCATGCAATATCAAACCATGGCACGTAGATAAACTTCATTCAGTTTATAAAATTTATGACTTAGATGATGTTTTAGCAGAATATAAAGAAATAAAAGATGATGCTAAAGCAAAAGGAATTATTAATTTCTAGTAAAAAATAAAAGAAGAAAAGGAAAAGAAAAATGAGTAAAAAAGAAATACCTATATTTTTTTCAATTGATGATGGATACATACCATGCTTAGGAGTAGCAATTAAATCTATTCAAGAAAATGCAAGTAATGATAATCAATATCATATTTATGTTTTATATACAAAGATGTCAGAAGAAAACATGAATAATATCAAGAATGAATTTGCAAAAGACAATTTCGTTATAGAATTTTATGATGTAAAAAACAATGTTAATGATAAGGAAGAAACTTTATCAGTAAGATTAAGAGATTATTATTCAAATACAATATACTATAGACTATTTATACAAAATGAATTTCCTCAATATGATAAAGTTATTTATATAGATTCAGATATTATTCTTTTAGATGATATTGCTAATTTATATAAAATGGAAATTGGTGATCATTTACTAGGAGTTATTAGAGATGGAGTAGTAGCTTATGGACCTAAAGTATTAGGAGAATATGTTGAAAACTTCGTAAATGTACCTACTGAAAAATATTTCAATTCTGGAGTTCTAGTAATGAACTTAAAAGAAATGAGAAAAGTAAAAATTCAAGAAAGATTCTTATATTTAATTGACAAATATAATATTGATACAGTTGCACCAGACCAAGATTACTTAAATGCTTTATGCCAAGGAAGAACATTAATACTTCCAGAAACTTGGAATAAAATGCCTGATTTTGGAGATAACTACCAAGATATCAGAGAACTACATTTAATTCATTTTAATATGTTTAGAAAACCATGGCACTATAATGATGTTGTTTACCAAGATGCATTCTGGAGATATGCAAAGAAAACATCTTATTATAAAAGTTTACAAAAAGAATTGAAGAATTATCCACAATCTAAAAAGGAAGAAGATTTAAAAGGTACTGAAAATATGAATACATATTGTTCAGCAATAATGACAAATAAAATCAATTTTAAAACAATTTTAGACGATACAAATGAAAAATTTGGAAAAATCTAAAGTAAAAAAATAAAAATGGGGAATAGAGTAATGGATTCAAATAAAATAAATGATAAAAAAGTAGAAGAATCAGTAGAAAAAAATGAGAAGGACAAAGAAAGATTACAAGTAATAGAAAACATTAAAAATAACATCGCAAATAATAAGTTAAATAGTAAAGTTGAAATTAACGATCCTATTATGACTGAAGAACAAAGAAAAAAATATATTAATAATTTCGATAGTCTTCGTAGAACACTTTCTAAAAGAATAAAAAGATGGGAAGCAAGAAAGATTGCTAAAAACTATACTAAGTTATTTAATTTTGGAACAACTAAAATTATAGGATTAAAGAATCTTGAAGCGGTTAAGTCAGGCGCAATTATAACAAGTAATCACTTTAATCCAATGGACTCAACAGTATTAATGTACGCATTGGAAAAAGTTGGAAAATTCAATCATCTAGATATTGTAATTGAAGAAGAAAATGTTTTAATGGAAGGACAAACAGGATTCTTGTTAAATAATTGTGGAACTATTCCTATAAGCAAGAGTCAAACTTATCTTGAAAATAATTTTATGCCTTCAATAAAGAAATTATTAAACAATAAAGATATGATTTTAATTTATCCAGAAGAGCAAATGTGGTTTAACTATAGAAAACCACGTCCTTGCAAAATAGGTGCATATCATATTGCTACAAAGTTTAATGTTCCTATTATTCCAATGTTTACTGAGATGAGAGAAATAGAAGGAAAATATGATGAAAAAGGTTTTAATAAATTAAAATTTGTTTTGCATATTATGCCTGCAATTTATCCAGATGAAAGTAAAAGTTTCAGAGAAGCAAAAACAGAATTACAAGAAAAAGATTATAAACTAAAAGTAGCTGCTTATGAAAAAGCTTATGGTAAAAAACTTGATTATACTTTTGAAGAAACAGATATTGCTGGTTTAGTTGAAGATGAAAATTATTTATACGATAAAAAAGATGTAAAAGAGAGAGTAAAAGATCAAGACCAAGACTATGACCAAGAATAAGATTAAGACCATGACCAAAATCAATAATAAGAAAAAATATGACCAAGAATAATAACAAAAAAACTAAATCAAAATAAAACAAAAATTTCACGAACTTTTGTTTGACAAACAAATATTTATATGTTAAACTTTAGTTGATTTTTAATAAAAGTTGGAGGAAATTATGAATAAATCTGCAAGAGATGAGAATGGTTTAAATAAAAGAGAAAGAACTATACTTAAATTTATTCAAAAAGAAATTGACTTAAAAGGTTATCCACCTTCAGTTAGAGAAATATGTAAAGCAGTAAAATTAAAATCTACTGCTACTGTTCAAGGATATTTAAACTCACTTGAAGATAGAGGATATTTAAAGAAAGAAAATCAAAAAGGCAGAACTTTAAGATTAATTAAAAATCATAAAGGTGAAGAAGTTGTTACAGGAAATAATGGTGTTGAAGAAACAAAGCAATTTTTCAGTAGCAGAGAAATGGTAAATGTTCCTGTTGTTGGAAGAATTACTGCTGGACAACCTATTTTAGCTGTTGAAAACATTACTGATTCATTCCCAATTCCACTAGATTTTGTTGGAAATTCTGATAGCTTTATGCTAACAGTAAGAGGCGAAAGCATGATAGAAGCAGGTATTTTAGATGGTGACTATATTTTAGTTAAAAGACAAAATACAGCAATGAATGGACAAATAGTAGTTGCATTAATTGAAGATGAAGCAACTGTAAAAACTTTCTATAAAGAGAAAGATCATATTAGATTACAACCTGAGAATCATACAATGGATCCAATTATTGTTCCTGATTGTAAAATATTAGGATTAGTTGGTGGAGTATTCAGAAAAATGTAATTTTTATAAACTAAAGCAGAAAAATATTAGAACTAAAAGTATTAGGGTATTAAATTATGGGAAATATGAAAAAAATAACTAAATTTATATTATTCTTTGTTATTTTATATTTTGTTTCAAACTTTGCATGTGCAGAAATAATGGCTTCAAAATATGATGATAAAAGAGAAAATATAAAGATAGTA
Source organism: Clostridia bacterium (assembly GCA_045643205.1). Taxonomy (GTDB): domain Bacteria; phylum Bacillota; class Clostridia; order TANB77; family CAG-508; genus CAG-793. The sequence goes on from JAZUKI010000010.1 coordinate 28,550, forward strand.
AGAAATGAAGAAGGCGTAGAAATTTCTTTTGAAGAATTTGCTACAACATTTTCTAATGGTAAAGTAAAGGGAAATGTTACTAATAATACTGGTACAAAGTTAAAAGGAAAAGCCATCCAAATGGATTTCTACAGCAAATTTAATAATAAGATTGGAACAAAGTACATGGAGCTTGAAGATATAGCTGCAGGCGAAAGTTCTAGTTTTTCTACACAATTTAACTATGATAATATAAATAGAGCTGAAGTTTATTTAATAGATGTAGATAATGTAGAAGATAAGAGTGAAAAATTCTTAGAGTGGGTTCCAGATGAACTACACTTAGATAAAATACCATGGTGGGCATGGGTTGGAGGAGCAATTATTTGCTTACTACCATAGTGTAATGAAGATGGAAAAATTGAGGTTAAAATAAAAGTGGATACAAAATAGAAATATTTTCATCGTAGATAGAATAAAACTTTCTTCATAATTAAAGTATATAGATAAAGCCTTTTTAAATTGATTTTATTCAGTTTAGAAGGCTTTATTTTTGTGCGAAATGTAATATTTATTTAGGCCGTTTTTGTTGTAAAAAATGTATGCTATTGGTATAATTACAAGCGTAAGATTTACAATGGGGGAAATGTAAAAATATGCTTAATAAAGCTGATTTAATACGATTTTCTAAAATTGTAGGTGAAGATAATGTGAAAATAGATGAACCAATGAGCCAGCATTCAAGTTTTAAAGTTGGTGGCTCGGCTGATTTACTTTTATATGTAGATTCACTTGAAAAGTTACAAGCAATTTTAGATTTAAACGAAGAATTGAAATTACCTATAACCGTGATAGGTAATGGAACTAATATATTAGTTAAAGAAGAAGGAATTAGAGGCATAGTAGTAAAATACGTAGCAAAGGGAATATCAAAAGCAACACTTGATAATAATACATTTGCTATAACTGCTGAAGCAGGCTTACCAAATGCAATGTTAGCAAACGAATTATTAAATGATTCACTAACAGGATTTGAGTTTGCAGCAAGTATACCGGGAACAATAGGCGGAGCTATTTATATGAATGCAGGAGCATTCGGAAGCGAGATGATTGATATTGTTTCAGAGGTAACCTATCTAGATTTAGATGATTTAGCTATATATAAAAGCGATGGCGATGATTGTGATTTTAGTTATAGACATAGCAAATTTGAAAACATGAATACAATTATTCTTTCTGCTACAATGGTTTTTAACAAAGGTGACAAAGAAGAAATTAAAAGAACAATGGATGCATATCTACAAAAAAGATTAGAAACACAACCTTATGATAAGCCAAATGCCGGAAGTACTTTTAAAAGAGGCGATGGTTTTATTACAGCAATGCTAATTGATGAAGCAGGACTTAAGGGCTATTCAATAGGTGGTGCACAAGTTTCTGAAAAACATGCTGGCTTTATTATAAATAAAGGTAATGCAACAGCAAAAGATATATTAGATTTAATAAAATATGTACAAGATACGGTAATGGAAAAATATGGAAAGGCTATAGAGCCAGAAGTGAGGATATTAGGATAATGAAGAATTTTTTTAGATGGTTTAAAAATCATGCAAAAATGAAACGTTGGTTATTAGTAATTTTAGTAGCAATTGTAGTACTTTGCTATGGTGTATCTGAATTACTAATAGTAAATAAAACTTTAGATACAAGCAAAATTATATGGATTGTAGCATCATTTATTGTTGGATTTGTTTTAATAATAATTTCAGTAGTAAAAATGAATAGTAGAATATTAGAAATTCTTGTTGAAGAAAGTGATACAAGAAAAGATTTAGATAACGTTAACTCATTAATTTTCAACAAAAAAGTATATAATCAAGGACCTAAAATCGTTGTTATTGGCGGTGGTTCAGGATTAAATACTGTTTTAAGAGGATTAAAAAATTATACAGATAACATTACAGCTATAGTTACTGTTTCTGATTATGGCGAGACACCAACAGATTCAAGAGAAGCATTAAAAGTTTTACCAATGGATGATATTAAACAATCATTAGCAGCTCTTGCTTATGATGAAGCAACTATGGATGAACTTTTAAACACAAAATTTGAAGATGGCAAATTAAAGAACTTATCATTCGGCGATATTTATTTCTTAGCAATGGATCAAATGTACAATAACTTTACAGAGTCAGTAAAATCATCAGGAAATGTACTAAATATTACTGGTAAAGTTTTACCTGTTACATTAGAGCCAATTAAAATTTGTGCTGAATTAGATGATGGAACTGTTATTGAAAACAGACAAAAAATTCCTGAAATAGTTGATAAAACAAAACATAAAATTACTAGAATTTATTTAAGCCCAACAAATTGCCAACCAGCACCTGGTGTTATTGAAGCAATTAATGAAGCTGATGCCATAATTATTGGACCTGGTTCTTTATATACTAATGTTATTCCAAACCTTTTAGTTAAAGGAATTACAAGAGCTATAAAAGAATCAAAAGGTATTAAAGTTTATATAAGTAATATAATGACAGAACTTGGCCAAACAGATGAATACACATTATCTGATCATATTAAAGCTATTCAAGATTACTTAGGATACGAATTAATTGATTATTGTATTTATGATACAGGTGAGATTATTCCTGAGTATATTCAAATGTATAACCTTAAAGGTTCAGACATTGTTTTACCTGATACAAATAAGGCAAAAGCAATGGGTGTTAAACTAATTCAAAGAAACTTATCAATGATTGATGATGATAACATTAGACATGATCCAGATGTTATAGCATCAACAATTATTCAATTAGTTTGCGATGAACTTGAATTTAACGATATGGAAAACGATTCACAATACATGATGTTAAATAATAGATTACAAGAAACAAAACGTGAAAAGAAAAGAAGAGAAAAACAAGATAAAAAATTCCAAAAATCTGGAAAGAAAGTTTTTGAAAGAAGAGAAGCAGACAGTAAATTTAAATCAAAATATAAAGACAGAATTGGCTCAATAGAAGAAAGTCAAAAGAAAGCAGAAAGAAAAATTAGTAAACAAAAAGAAGAAATTAAAACAGAAAATAGTGTAAAAGAAAATCTAAGAAAATTAACAGATGATTCAAAAGAAGATTAAGATTTTCTAATCTAATTGATTAGAGGAGATTTTATGAGAGAATGGCTTATTACTAATGGAATAGGCGGATTTGCAGCATCTACAGATAAAGGCGGGATGAATACAAGAAGGTACCATGGTCTTTTAATTGCTGCTTTACAGCCACCACATTTGAGAACAATGATCTTATCAAAAGTAGATGAGAGCATTGAGATCAATGGCAAAAAATACCAATTATTCACAAATGATTCAAATGGTACTTTGTCAAAAGGTTATAAATATCAAAAAGAGTTTCAAAAAGAAATACTTCCAATTTATACATATATGGTTGATGGAGTTATAATTCAAAAAACTATTTCTATGATATACGGAAAAAATACTGTAGTGGTTGTATATAAAATTGCAAACAAAAAAGCAAATACAAAATTAGAATTAACACCTTTAGTAAATTTTAGAGATTTTCATTCAGATAATCAGTCATCACAATTTGATTATGGGCAGGATGCAAGAGAAGATAAAACTCAAGTAATTTATAATAATGGTTATAGATTAAATTTATATGTTTCAAATAGTAAATTTATAAAACATAATAACGATATGTTCTATCGTATGCATTATCAAATTGAAGAAGAAAGAGGTTTTACAGCTACTGAAAATCATATGATTCCAGGAACTTTCGAAGTGAATATTAAACCAAATGCAGATGTAGTAATTACATTTGTTGCAGGATTAGAAAGTGGAAGATTTGGAACTGACTTTGAACAAATACAGAAAATAGATGGAAGTAAAGTTATCTCTGAAGAAGTTAATAGAGTAAAAGAATTAATTAAAGATTCAAAATTATTAAAAGAAAAAAATATTCATGAACAAGTAAATGCATTATATTTAGAAGGCTCTGAAAATAGTGTTTATGATGAACATGACGAAGTATATAAAGAACTTGTTAGAAAATATATTATAGCAAGTGATAACTTCATTATAAAAAGAGATTCAAATAATTTGTATTCATTAATAGCTGGGTACCCTTGGTTTTTAGATTGGGGAAGAGATGCATTTATTGCATTTGAAGGATTATTATTAATCTCAAAAAGATATGATGTTGCAAAAGAAGTTTTGTTAAATTTTGCTAATAGCATACAAGAAGGCATAATACCAAATGGATTTGATGAATACACAGATAATCCATTATATAATAGCGTTGATGCATCACTTTTGTTCATTAATGCAGTACAAAAATATTTAGATTATACAGGTGATTATAAGTTTGTAATGAATGAACTTTTTAAGTATATGAAAGATATTATTGATTACTATGTTGATGGAACAAATTTTTCAGAAAATAATATTTATCTTGATAGAAATGATTATTTACTTGTTTCTGGAACTCCATATATACAAAATACATGGATGGATGCAAAAGTAGAAAATAGAGTTATAACACCTAGAAATGGTAAGGCAGTTGAGATAAATGCACTTTGGTACAATGCTTTAAGAATTATGGAAGATTTAGTAGCAAAAAACTGGAAAAAACCAATTTCAAAATTGGAGTATGGTTTCTTAGCAAGAAAATGCAAAGAAAATTTTGTACAAAAATTTTATAATAAAAATAAAAAATGTTTATATGATGTTATTTTAGTTGATAAAGAAAAAACAAAAGATGAATTTATAAAATCAATAGAGCAAAGCGCAGAAGAGCAGTTAGAATCAATTGCAAAAGATAGAAAAGATGACAAGATAAGACCTAATCAATTATTTGCATTATCACTTAAATATCCTGTACTTGATTTAGAACAAGATGAAGCGAAAAATGTATTTATTACTGTAACAGGAAAATTATTAAATAAATTTGGATTAAAAACTTTAGCTGAAGGTGAAGAAGGATATACAGCAATTTATAAAGGCGGACCAGTTGAAAGAGATGAAGCTTATCATCAAGGAATCACGTGGCCTTGGCTACTTGGACTATACTATGATGCATTAAAAAATTTAATAAATGCAAATGATGAATTAACACAACAAGAATTAAGTAGATCATTAATTCAGTTTAGAACAAATGTAGCAAACACATTTTTAAATGAAATGCTTAACGGAAACACAATAGATAATATATCTGAAATTTATGATTCTGAAAATCCTAAATGTGGAAAAGGATGTTTTGCACAGGCTTGGAGTATATCAGAAGTATTTAGAATTATTTTTGGAAAATAAAAGTTTGAAAAATAGAAGGAGGTTAAAATGGTTTATTTAATTTATGGAACTGATAATTTTTTAAAAGATCAATACTTAAAAAAATTAAAGAAATCATTTGGTGACCTTCAGTTGGGAATAAACTTTATTCAAGTTGATGACAGCAATGTAGACAAGATAATATCTGACATTGAAACTCCAGCTTTTGGATTCGAAAAGAAAATAATATTTGCTAAAAATTGTGGACTATTTACTAAAAAAAATTATTTAGCCGAATCAATTGCAGAATATATAAGTGAACATGACATTAGTGATGTTGAACTAGTTTTTGTTGAAGATAATGTTGATAAAAACAAATTATATACTGCGATTGAAGCAATGGGTGAAATCAAAGAATTTAAAGAACTTACTCCAATGCAATTAATAAAAGAAATTGTACGAATTGGAAAAGGATATAATGTAGATATTCCAGAAAATGTTGCACAATATATAGTTGAATGTTGTGGAACAAATATGCAAGATATTATAAATGAAATTCGTAAACTTATAGAATATGCAGGAACTAATGGAACTGTAAAAAAAGAAGATGTTGATGCTTTAGTAATTAAAAAAAGTGAAAGCGCAATTTTTGATTTAACTGATCAACTAGGAAAAAGAAATATAAGTGACGCAATTGAGACCTTACATAATTTAGAATATTATAGGGAACCAACACAAATGATTTTAATAATGTTGTATAGACATTTTAAAAAGCTATATTTATATAAATTATGTGAAGGAAAAAATGTAATAGAAATATTAAAATTAAAGCCAAATCAATCATTTTTAGTAAGAAAATATGGACAGCAAGCAAACTATTTTAAATTAGAAGAATTAGAAGAAATAATAGAAAAATTAATAGACTTAGATGAAAATTCTAAAAATGGAAATATAGATTTAGATATAGGTTTAGAATCAATATTATGTAGATATTGTTAAAAAAGTGAAGAGATTTTTTCTCTTCACTTTTTTGCTGATTTATTGTTTATGATTTATTGATTGTTATTTGTTATTTATTTATTGTTTGTTTGTTGTTTATTGTTTGCTGTTTATTGTTTATTGTTTATTGTTTATTGTTTGTTTGCTTGCTATTATGTGCAGTTACCAAATACAAGAAAGAACATAAAAAAAACTAGTCTTGCGACTAGTTTTTAATTTGGAGCAGGTAACGGGAATCGAACCCGTATGTTCAGCTTGGAGGGCTGACATTCTACCATTGAACTACACCTGCACTTGCGATGACAATGGTAATTGTACACTTTTTTTTTGCCGTTGTCAAGTAATGTATCTATTTTATTTACAGATTTTTAAAATAATTGTATAATTTAGAACATAGAGGTGTTTATGAAAAAATTATCAGTTGAGTATGAAGACTCAGGAAAAAAATTAACTACATTTTTAACTGCTAAATATCCAAAGCTAAATGTTAATTCTGTTTATAAAGCATTAAGAAAGAAAGATATTAAATTAAATGGTAAACGTATAAATGACAATGTAGAATTAACATATGGCGATGAACTTGAAATTTATATAGTAGATAGCGAATTTGAAGGAACAAAAAAAGATTTTAGCATACCAAAAGTATATGAAGATGAAAATATTCTTATTGTAAATAAGCCTCAAGATATTGAGGTAGAAGGCGAAAATTCAATAACATATTATTTGAAAAAACAATATACATATATTGAGCCTTGCCATAGAATAGATAGAAACACAATTGGATTGGTAATATTTGCTAAAAACGAAGAAACATTAAATACAATAATTGAAATGTTCAAGAATCAATCAATTGAAAAACATTATATTGCATGTTGCTATGGTATACCTAAATCAAATGCAACAATAAATGGTTATTTATTCAAAGATAGAAAAAAATCTTTAGTATTTATTTCAAAAGAACCTAAAAAAGGATATACCAAAATTACTACATCTTATAAATTAATAAAAGAAAATAAAGAAAAAAACATTTCTTTATTAGATGTTACTTTACATACAGGCAAAACACATCAAATTAGAGCACATTTAGCATTTGCAGGACTTCCACTATTAGGAGATGGAAAATACGGATCTTATGAAATAAATAAAAGATTCAAAATATATAAACAAGCATTATGCAGTTACAGCATAACATTTAATGTTAATGAAGGAAAATTATTATATCTAAACGAAACAACAATAAAGTTAAAACAAATACCATTTGAAGATATTGTTGATTAATTAAAGATATTATTAATTAAAGATATTATTAATTGAAGATATTATTAATTAATTGAAGATATTATTAATTAATTTTAGATATGATTATTGGTGAAGAAAAAGTGTCTAGTTTTTTATTTAAACTAATAGGTATAATTTGTATGACAATTGATCACAGCAGAGTATTGGTTTTTAATACTCCTGAATTTGCTTGGATGGATGCGATAGGAAGATTAGCATTTCCTATTTTTGCATTTCAAATAGTTGTTGGTTACAAAAAAACACATAATCTAAAAAAATATTTATTGCGATTGTTATTATTTGCAATAATATCCGAAATTCCATATAAATGGATGACATGGTTAGTAACAAAAGATTTTAATATAACAATGCAATATTGGAATGTGTATTGGACATTTGTACTAGGACTTATATCTTTAATAGTACTGAATGATGAAAAACTAAAAGGTATATATAAAGGATTTATAGTAGTAGGAATAAGCATTTTATTTTCAATTTGTTACGTGGATTATGCTTTTTATGGAATCGCAATTATGATTGCATACTATTATTTATTTCCATTTAAAACTAATGATAAAAAAGATATAGATAAGGTAGGAACAAAAGACACAAAGAGACTAACTATAATAAAAGGAATAATTTTAGTTGTTGAATTAGCTATATTATCTACAATATTTGCTGCATTTATAAATATTAGAACAGGAGCATTTTTACCATTTGTAAATATGTTACCATATGCAACATATACATTTATAGGAAGTTTAATTCCGTTTTTATCAAATGGAAAAAAAGGATTATCAAACAAATTTATTAAATGGATGTTTTATATTTATTATCCATTGCACATAACAGTATTATGTTTAATTTGTTTTTTTAAATAAAAGTTAAAGGAATAAGATATGGAATTTTTAATGAATTTTTTACAAGTTAAAGTACTACTAATTTATTTGTTAGTTATGAATGTTGTAAGTTTTCTTTTGATGTGGTACGATAAACATGAAGCTCAAACAAACCAATGGAGAGTAAGTGAAAAGGCATTATTTTTATTTACAATTTTCGGAGGAAGCATTGGCGGAATTGCTGGAATGCAAATATTTAGGCATAAAACAAAAAAATGGTATTTTAAAATTGGATTTCCAGTAATATTAATAATCCAAATAGGATTAATTATTTGGGCTGGAGTAAACGGATATATAAAATAAAATGAAAAAAGCAAAGGAATAAAATGAATAGATTTAATAAGTTATTAACAGTAATATTAATAATTGTTAGCATTGGAGCATTAGTTGCTTTTGGCTTTTTTATTTTTGATATAGTAAAAGATAAAAAAGAAGAAGGCGAAATAAAAGATTTAGAAAATCAATTTTTTAATAAGATTGCCAATGAAAATTATATAAGCAATGCAATTGATGTTAATTTATCAAATCAAGTTGCAGAAAATAATATAATACAAAATGTACCAGCAGTTACTAATCAAATAGTAAGTAACACAACAAGTGGAGGCAACGGGGGAAACAGTGGAAACAATGGAAATGGCGGAAACAATAATACAAATCAAAATAATGCAATTCCATTAAAATATAAAGGATACAATGTAATTGGATGGATTAACATTCCAAAAACAAATGCTAGTTATCCAATTCTTGAAAAATCATCATTATCATCAATGGATGTTTCAGTAGGTTGGGTATATGGACCAACAGAAAAACCAGAAGTTAATGTCATGGGAAATACAGTTATTTATGGTCATAATTATCACAATGGAAGATTTTTTTCTAACAATAAAAACTTAAATAATGGAGATGTGATTTACATTACAGGACTTAATGGCGAAAAAGTTAAATATGTTATTTATAACAAATATGAAACTACATCATTAGACTTTGATTATGCTATTAGAAAGACTGGAAATAAAAGAGAGATATCTCTTGCAACATGTACAGATGATGGAGTATCAAGACTTATTATATGGGCAAAAGAAGAATAGAAACGGAGACTTTAAATGCGTAAACCAGATGCACAATTTAATAAAGTAACAGATATTAGTCCACAATTTTTTATTGATAATAACTTAAAAGGTGTAATACTAGATATAGATAATACTTTAATTGGATTAGATGGTAAAATATTAGAAAATGTTTTTGAATGGTTAAAATCTTTAAAAGATGCCAATATAAAATTATGTATAGCATCTAATAGTAAAAACAAAAAGAAAGTATCTTCATTTGCAAATAAAGCAGACATACCATATTTCTTGTTTTCATGTAAACCTTTAAAACGTGGATTAAAGAAAGCATTAAATAAATTAGAGATGAAACCTGAAAATGTCGCTGAAATTGGTGATCAATTATTCACAGATGTTTGGGGAGCAAAGCGAATGAAAATGTTTTCAATACTAACGAAACCATTCACACCAGAAAAAAACTTTGTTACTAGATTCAAAAGAAAAATAGAACAACATTATTTAGACAAGATTACTAAATAATAGAGGAGAAAATATGTATATAAATGATATAAGTATATTATATTATTTTTTGGTAGGTGTTGCAGGAATGCTTATTGGTCAGTTTTTAGATTGGTCAATAATTAGACTAAAAGATAATAAAAGAATTCTTTGTCGTCAATTTTTTAATAACTATCTGCCCAATATGCAATTGAATAATAAGTTAGTATATTCAATGGCAATTATAAATATAATTCTTTTATATTTTGGCGGATTAAATTTGCAAACACTTGAATACTTGCTATTAGCACCAATATTGGTTTTAGTATTTGTTATAGATTATAAAGATAAAATTATTCCAAATAGATTGGTGTTAACAATATTTGAAATAGGAATAATTTTTACAATCATATATGGATACACAGACTTTAATGTAGCTATTAACAATATTATTGGATTTATTGTTGGAGGAGCAATTTTTGCAATAATAACATTAGTTGGAACACTCATTACAAACAAAGAAGCAATGGGATTTGGTGATGTAAAATTAGTTGCTGCACTTGGATTAGTTATGGGATTCCCCAAAATACTAATAATAGCAGTAACATCATTTTTAATTGGTGCAGTTGTTAGTATTATTTTATTAATTCTAAAGAAAAAGAAAACAAAAGATGTAATACCATTTGGACCATTTATTGTAATTTCAACAATAGTTGTTATGTTTATACCAACAAACATCTTATTGCTTGCACTACTAAATATTTTTACATTAGGAATGTATCATGCATAATTTCTAAAGGGGGAAACATGAGTAATAGAATTGTAGAACTTAAAGCAAAGTTAAATCAATCTAATATTGATGGAATGATAGTTACAAATCCAGTAAGTATCCGTTACTTAACAGGATTAACAGCAGAGGGAACTTTACTAATTACTAAACAAGAAAATGTTTTTATTACCGATGGAAGATATATTGAAGAAGTTAATAGCTTATTAACTATTAATGATGGAATTACTTGCTATGATTATAGTGATTTGACAGAGGAGGATGATTTAAATTTCTTCACTGACTGTGATAAAGTTGGCTTTGAAGAAAAATATGTTACATATGTAGACTACTCAAGATTTTTAGTTAAATATAGAATTAAAGAATTAGTAGAAGCTAGTAAATTTATAGAAAAACAAAGAATGATAAAAGATGAAAATGAAATAGCATGTATTGAAAAAGCATGCAACATAACAGACAGTTGCTTTTTACATTTACTAGATTTTATAAAAGTGGGAATGACAGAAAAAGAAATAGTCGCAGAGATTGTTTATTTCTTTTTAAAAAATGGAGCAGATGGAGAAGCTTTTGAAACAATAGTTGCATCAGGACCAAATTCTTCAAAACCTCATGCAATACCAACTGATAGAAAAATATTACCAGGTGATCCAATTTTAATTGATTTTGGAGCAAAATATAAAGGCTATTGTGCAGATATGACAAGAACAATATTTGCAGGTCAACCAAGTGAAGAAGATGCTAAACTTTATGAATTTTTATTAGCTGTTCAAAAGAGAGCAGAATTAAAAATAAAAGATGGAGCATCAGGAATGGAAATAGCAAAAGGTGTTGAAACAGAATTACAAATTAGAGGATATGATTTGATTCATGGACTTGGACATAGCGTAGGAATTGAAATTCATGAGAAGCCAGTTTTAAGCCATAAAGTAAATTGGGATTTACAAGAAAATAATGTTGTAACATGCGAACCAGGAATTTATATTCCAGGAAAAATTGGAATTAGAATTGAAGACACAGTATTAGTAAAAAAATTAGAATCTAGATCATTAACAAAGTCAAATAAAAATTTATTAACAATATAATAAAATATTATAAATAATGAAAAAAATATTATTAACAAAAAGTATTATTATAAGAATAAAAATATTATCAACAACATAGCAAAATATGGAAAAACATAACAATAAATTGTAAACTAAAACGGGAAAAGTGCAACCAAATTTCGGTTGCACTTTTATTATGTAAATTTAATATTGCACTAATATTTCAACTATTTTTCAAAAACCTTTCATTTTGTTAAGTTTCCTTGATTTTAATTGAAAATACTAAGTTTTATTGATATGATTATAATTGCAATATGATAAAAACGATATTTGTTTTTACATGGAAAGGATCTCGTATAAATGATCGAATTTAGAAATGTTTCACAAACATATGATAAAGCAGAAAATGAAACTATTCATAATGCTAGTTTTAAAATTGAAAAAGGTGAATTTGTATTTTTGATTGGAAGTTCTGGATCTGGAAAATCAACATTAATTAAGTTGATTGAAAAAGAAGAAAATCCAACATCAGGACAAATTATTATAAATGGAAGAGATACTACAAATTTAAAACAAAGTAGAATACCATATTTAAGAAGAAGTATGGGAGTTGTTTTCCAAGACTTCAGACTTCTTCCAGATTTAACAGTTTATGAAAATGTTGCTTTTGCAATGAATGTTGTTAAGGCAGCTCCAAAGCATATTAGAAGACAAGTTCCACTTGTACTTTCACAAGTAGGATTAAGCAATGAAGCAAATAAATATCCAAATGAATTATCAGGTGGTCAACAACAAAGAGTTGCACTTGCAAGGGCAATGGTAAACAATCCATCAATGCTTATCGCAGATGAGCCTACAGGAAACTTAGATCCAGATACTGCTTGGGATATTATGGGTATTCTTAATGAAATCAACTTAAGAGGAACAACAGTAGTTATTGCAACACATGCTAAAGACATAGTTGATAGAATGAATAAGAGAGTAATCAGAATTGAAAAAGGTACTATAATTTCAGATAAAAAAGGTGGTTATGATGAGATTTAATAGTTTAAAATATATGATTAAAGAAGCTTTTAAAAGTGTATTTAAACAAAGAAAAATGAGTAGTGCATCAATTGCAATCATGATTGCAACAATGTTTATTTTTGGAATCTTCTTTATACTTGGTGAAAACATTAACTTTGTTATGGAACAAGTTGAAAATAAACAAGGTATGAGAGTAGTAATCAAAGATGAAGTTGAAGAAAGCATTCTTGAAGGATTAAAATCAAAGATTCAAAATATTGAGATTAATGGAAAGAAAGTTGTAAACACAGTTACATTTATTTCAAAAGAAGATGCAATGAAATCAATTAAAGAAAGACTTGGAGATAAACAAGATGTTCTTGAAGGATTAGATGAAGAAAACTTTTTACCTGCATCATATTTTGTTACACTAAATGACTTAAGTAAAAATCAAGAAGTTCAAGATGAAATAATGAAGTTTGATGGTGTTGAAGAAATCAGCACAGACAATGATACAATTGCTAAATTAAATAATATTGCAAAAGGAATAAGAATGGGAACATTAATTATTTTAGTAATACTTATTGCAATATCTATAGCAATTATTGCATACACAGTTAAGATTACAGTATATGCAAGAAGAAAAGAAATTGAAATTATGAAATATGTAGGAGCCACAAATGGTTTTGTTAGAGGCCCATTCATAATAGAAGGTATGATTATTGGAATCATTTCAGCAGCAATAAGCGTAATAATTATGATGCTTGTTTATAATGGTATATTAAATGGAATACTTGAATCAAACGTAATTCAATCATTAAGCGTTTCATTCTATACATTTAATGAATTATTTATGAGAGTTTTAGGAGTATATTTAGTACTAGGTATTGGAATCGGTGTTTTAGGTTCATCAATTTCAATGAAGAAATATTTAAATGCATAATAAAAATTAAATTAATTCAAGAAAAAATAATTTAAGAAAAAATATTCAAGAAAATTATTATAAAAGATATAAAGAAATTTAGAATAAAAAACACATTAGAAAAAAGATAAAAAACTTTAGAAAAAATGTGAAGAAAACATTAGAAAAGTATTTAAAAAACGCTAGAAAAAATTTGGAGGAGAACCAATGAAAACCAAAATTTTAAGTATTATACTTACAACTATTTTGATGTTCACTTTAGTATCATCTGTTTTTGCTGATGAAAGATCTGATTATGTTAATAAAAAGAATCAAGCACAAAGTCACCTTACAGAAGTAAAAAGTGAAAAATCAGCAGCAGCAGATGCAGCAAAGAAAGCTTCTGCAGCAGTATCTGATGTTGAAGAAGAAATTGCAACATTACAAGCTGAAATTGATGCTTTAAATGGTGAAATTTCAACTAAAGAAAATGAAATTCAAACTAAAGAAAAACAATTAAAAGAGAGGATGAATCAACTTAAGAAAAGATTAACAGCTATGTATATTCAAGGTGATATTTCTTATCTTGATTTCTTATTAGGATCTTCAAATTATATTGATATGCTAGCAAATTATGATGCTGTTCAACAAATCACTGAAGCTGATGGCAAAATGATTGATGCTATCAAAAAAGAAAAACAAGAAATTGAAGACGCTAAAAAGAAGATAGAAGAAAACAAAGCTAAAGTTGAAGAAAATAAAAAGCAAAATGAAGCAAAAAAAGCTGAGTTGAAAAAAGCACAAGAAGAAAAAGAAAAAGCACTTTCTCAATTGACAGAAGAAGAAAAGAAAACTCAAGCTGAAATAGATTCATACAATGCTGCTATTAGTAAAATCGATGAGCAACTTAGAGAAGCTATGAAAAAGACACAACAAAAAACATCTTCAAGTGGAGGATTAGCAGGATTAAAATTTGATGGATCATTTATATGGCCATGTAATAATAAAATCGTAACATCTGGAATGAAAAGAAGATGGGGAAGATGGCATAAAGGAATTGATATTGGTGCGAGATATGAAAATGTTTATGCAGCAGCATCAGGATATGCATATCCAATGGAAAATCCAGGCGGATATGGACATTATGTAATGGTTATCCATGGTAGTGGATATATTACATTATATGGACACTTATCACAACAAAAAGTTTCATATGGACAATATGTTTCTCAAGGAGAAGTAATTGCTATATCTGGAAATAGTGGATCAAGTACTGGACCACATTTACATTTTGAAATAAGAAAGGCAAATAGTTTAACAAGTTTCTTCAGTGCAGCATTCTACAATCCACTTGATTACTTACCAGGTGGATGGTCTGCAACATCAGATGCATTTACAGAATCATAAAATATAAATAAATAGTAAGAAAGGAGAAAATAGCATGAAAAAGATTTTAAACACAATGTTTTGTAGTTTAACAATAGTAGTGCTATTTTCTTTTAATTTTGTTTTTGCTATAGAAAATGAAATTGCAAGTGAAACAGCCAATACAAATTCGAATGAAACAACAAACACAACTACAAATGAAACAGATAATACAACTTCTAATGAAACAGTTAGAACCCTAACTTTACAAGAACAACAAAATCAAGTTAGTACAAACTTAAATACTGCAAGTCAACAATTAGGTTATGTTGAAACAGAATTAACTGCAAAAGAATTAGAAATTCAAAAATTACAAGATCAAATAAATGAGTTTCAAAATAAATTAGAAGTATCAGAGCGAAATTATAAAACAGCACAAGAAGAATATTTTGCGTCTGAAAAAGAATTGGAAAAATTAAAAAAAGAATATGATAAAGAAAAGACAGCACTAAAAAAGAGATTAAGAGCAATATATGCAAAAGGTGAAATATCATATTTAGAAGTTCTTTTAAATTCAAAAGATATTATTGAATTTTTATCTAATTATATTGTTCTTGATGAAATTGCAGATTATGATAACAAAAAGATTTCAGAAATAAAAAGTGCAATGCAATCAATTAATGAAAAGAATGAACAATTAATTGCAAAAAAAGAAGAACTAAAAAAGATAAAAGCAGAAAACGAAAAGCAAAATGTTCTACTTACAAATACAAAAACAATTTTAGAAAATGAAAAGAAGAGCTTAAATGATAGCGAATTAACATTAATGGCTCAAATAGATAGTTATAAAAAGCAACAAGTTGAAATAGAAGGATTAATTAATAGATCAATTTATTCTTCAACATACGAATTGTTTTACACAGGCGGAATAATGATTTGGCCAACATACACAACATCATATATCACATCTCCATTTGGAACTAGATTACATCCAATTCAAGGTATTATAAAAAATCATAGTGGAATTGATATTGGTGGAAGAACGGATGATCCAATTTATGCAGCATCAGATGGCGTTATCATTTATTATGGCTGGATGAGTGGTTATGGAAACTGTGTAATGATTGATCATGGAATGAATAATATAGGACAAAAAATAGTTACACTATATGGACATGGAAATAAATTAATGGATAATTTACGGATTGGTTCAATTGTTAAACAAGGCGAACAAATAATGTACTTAGGTTCAACAGGTAATTCTACAGGACCACACGTACATTTTGAAGTTAGAGAAAATGGCGTAGCAGTAGATCCAAAAAATTATTTATCTACAAGGGAGGAAGAAAACACTAATGAATAAGGTATTAAAAACAATATTAACAATATTAGGTACAGCAATAGTATCAGTAATTATAACTATAGTTGTTATATATGGAGGAAATAAAGATTCAGCATTTGTTAACTTTTTTAGAGGAGATGCAACAGAAAACATTGTTGGATCAGGATTAGAATCATCAACACTTTCACAAAAATTACATTTAATAAAAGAAAAAATCAATGAAGAATATATAGGAACTATTGATGAAAAACAAATGGCAGAATATACAATAAAAGGATATGTTGCAGGATTAGGTGATAAATATTCAGCATATTATACAAAAGAAGAAATGGCAGATTTAATGGAAGATACTCAAGGAAATTTTGTTGGAATTGGTGTTTATTTAATTTTAGATGAAGAAAGAAATTTAGTAAAAATATATGGAGTAATTCCAAACTCACCAGCAGAAGCAGCAGGAGTTCAAGCAGGCGATTATATTACAAGCATAAATGGAATGAATGTTGATGGCTCACAATTAGAAAAAATATCAGATGAATTAAGAGGAAAAGAAGGCTCAAAGGTAACATTTAAAGTTTTAAGAGATACTCAAACATTAGAATTTAATGTAACAAGAAGAAAAGTTGAAATAGTTCATGTTACAGGACAAATGGTTGAAGATAATATTGGATATATTGCAGTTGATTCTTATGAAGGAAACGTTGCTGAACAATTTGAAAAAGAATATGATGATTTAGTAAAAAAAGGAATGAAAGCTTTAATTGTAGATATAAGAAATAATGGTGGTGGATTAGTTGATCAATCAGTACAAATGGCAGATTATTTCTTAGATACTGGAACAAACATATTAATAGAAAGAGACAATAAGCAAAGAGAAACAATAACAAAAGCAGAAACAAGAAAGAAAATTACAATGCCTACAGTTGTTTTAGTAAATGAATATTCAGCAAGTGCTTCAGAAATATTCTCAGCAGCTGTTAAAGAAAAAGCAGATAATGTTACTATAGTTGGAACTAAAACATTTGGAAAAGGTGTAATTCAAGGTTTATACAATTTAACAGATGGAAGTGGATTAAAAATAACAATAGAAGAATACTTTACACCAGATCATAATGAAATAAATAAAGTTGGTGTTGAACCAGACTATGTTGTAGATGATTATCAATACACATCAAAATTAGAAACAGATAAAGATACACAATATCAAAAAGCAGTTGAGGTTTTAAAATCTCAAATTCAATAATTAATAATTAATAATTAATAATTAATAATTAATGATAAAAAATAAGCAACAAGGAAATAATAAAACAATAAAAAGAGTAAAAACAGCTGTATTTAAAGTACAGCTGTTTTTTATAAAAAAAATTAATAAAACTTGAAAAAAATGTTGACAAGCAACTTAATATTTAGTATACTAATGCTTGTCAGTAAATATGGTCGCTTAGCTCAGCTGGGAGAGCACCTGCCTTACAAGCAGGGGGTCATAGGTTCGAGCCCTATAGCGACCACCATTTTACTTATGGCCCGGTAGTTCAGTTGGTTTAGAACGCCGCCCTGTCACGGCGGAGGTCGTCGGTTCGAGCCCGATCCGGGTCGCCATTTTTTTTTGTTTATGGCCTGATAGCTCAGTTGGTAGAGCAGAGGACTGAAAATCCTTGTGTCACTGGTTCGATTCCAGTTCGGGCCACCAAGCTAAGTCTTAGATTTTCTAAGACTTTTTCTTTTTCTTTACAAATATTAAATCTATGTAATTTATAAGTATTTTAAATTATTTTCTTATATAATAAGTTTGAAGAATTATATTTATGGAGAAATACATGGAAGAAATGGAAAAAGAGGAAGACTTATTTCCACAACTCATAAGATTTAATGATGGCAGTGCAATAATTGTTTGTGGTGTTTCTGATGAAAAATATAAAGTCTTTCATGGAAAAGAACAATATAAAATAAAATCAATATATGTTTCTGATTATGTGAAAGAAGGCGGAATAATAAAAACTGAACCATCATATAGTATTGTAGTTGAACATCCTATTGATGATAATAAAAATGCAGAACTAACTTCTATAGATTTACAAGATTATGTAGTTGAATTTGTTAGAGAATTTTTACATGGCAATTTTGATAGAAGAAAAATTTGTCATTACATTGGAAGAAAAAATAAAGAATTAGATAATATGATTATATCTGACAAAGTTAAAAAAGAAATTGTTGAGAAAGAGCTTGAACCAGCTTTAAAAAAACGAAAGATGGATAGATATAATACAGTTAAAGCAGAATTTAATTCTGTTTTAGAAAGCAGAATGTATGATTAATATTTTTATTATTAAGGAGTAAGAATATGGAAGAAGGAAAAAACAATTTAAAAGGCAATGAACAAAATCGAGCAAGTCAAGTAAATCAATCAAATCAAGAAAATCAATTAAGTAAATTAAAGAGAAAAATTACAGGTGTTTCTACAAAAGGAAAAGTGATTTTAGTAGGAACTATTGCAAGCAGTTTACTTATAGGAACAGTAGCAGGAGTTTGTATAAGTAAAAATGAAAAATTATATGATCATGCTGCAGAAGAATATGTAAATTGCATATCTAGAGATGAATTAAAATCAATTGCTAAAGGCTATTCACCAGAAAAAGATGAAGTTATAAGTGATAGATATGAAATGCAAAGACAAGAAGGATATGAAATAATTAAGGAGATTACAGGATTAGAGGGATTATATGATCAAAATCATAATGCTGTTTCTTATGAAGATTATGAAAGAGTTGCAGAAGAATATAAAGCTTTTGTAAAAGAGTTTGCTTGGGATAATGTAGGACAATATATTTATGATGAAGAAGATAAATCTAGATTTTGCTTTTATATAGATACTAGCGATGCGCCTGAATATACTATGGCTATTGATAGATATAGTCATACAAATAACGAAAAAGCAAATGATTTATATGTTACAAATGCATATAGTGTTGAGGACACTAAATACTTATATAGATTAGTTAAAAATTATATTGATATTTTAGATTCTAATAGTCTAGAAAGTTTAAGAAAAAATTTAAATAATGCACCAGATATAATAAATGATGTAGTAAATCAAATGTATTATATAGATGAAAAAAATTGTTTACATGAACTTCCAATTGAGAAAGTACAAGACCATGCTGTTGAAGAAATTCAAGATGGCGATTATACCATCGTTAAAGATGAAAATAATGGAACAAAAGTTATTTTAACTGATAATAAGCAAGAAGAAAAAGAACTATAATCTAATATTTTAGGAAAAACAAAATAAAAATATTAAATAGATATTTTAAAAATAAAAAAGGAAACTATTTATATGGTGAACCTAAGTGGATTCATTATAATTAATAGTTTCCTTTTTAGTTTATATAAAATTTATTTTAAATTTGTTTGAATTAATTCTACAAGTGTCTTAGCTATGTCAGGAGTTAAATATGCATAACTTGAATCAGAAGTGTTTTTAAGTAATCCACCTTTTATTTCTTCATTTTCTTCAAAATAGCCTAAAGCATAAGTTGTATTTTTTGAAGAGACAAATAATTCATATTGAAAATCAGCATCTACTTGTGAATCATTTTTAAACTCGATTTGGTCTATTAAGGCATCTATATCTGCAGCATTTTCAAGTGAATTAATAACAATTCCACTTTTAACATCTTTAATAGAAGATTGTTGATCTGTACTTACTGGAACATATTCTTTTTCTTTATATTCATCTAAAAGCTTATTCCATTCAGATTCATAATCCTCATATTTCATACCATAAGTTCCGATTTTTACATCATCATAATAAATGTTTTGTTGATAATTTATTGTTTTATGATAGTCAATTACTTTATAGAAAACACCTGAATAAATAACTGTACCACCATCATTTACATCTGAATCTTTAATACAAAATAGAGGAGCTTTTCCTTCTGATGCTCTACTATAATCAATTAAAAATAATATGCCTAAAGTACATACTGTTAAAAATATTAAAACAAAAATACACTTAAAAAATCTTTTCATACAATTCTCCTTTAATAAGGCAAAGCCTTAAGCTTATTACAGCTGAATTATACCATAAGATTGGCAAAAATCAATTTTTTATTGAAAACTTAGCGGGTAAATGATATTATTCAAATGAGGTTAAGAGAGATGTATAATTTTTTTGTAGAAAGTGATCAATTTTACAATGATAAAGTTGACATAAAAGATGAAAATTTCAATCATATCAAAAATGTTTTGAGAATGAAAACTGAAGATGAATTAATTGTTTCAGATAAAGAAAAAGGTAATAGTTTTTTATGCCAAATATGTGAAATTGGTGAGAATAAGATTATATGCAATATTCTAAAAGAAATGGAATCAACAGAACCAAAAGTAGATGTAGATTTGTTCCAAGGAATACCAAAATCTGACAAAATGGAAATGATTATTCAAAAAAATATTGAAGTTGGAATAAACAAAATTTATCCAGTCGAAATGAAATTTTGTATTGGAAAAATTAAGGATAATAAAAAAATAGTAAGATGGCAAACCATTGCTGAAGCTGCAGCAAAACAAAGCAAGAGAAACATTATCCCTAAAATTGAAAATCCAATTACTTTTAAAGAGATGTCTATATTAATTAAAGAATATGATTTAGCACTTATTGCATATGAAAATGAGGAAAAAACAAATATAAAAGAAGTTTTACAAGAATATCCTGATGCTAAAAGAATAGCTATTATCATAGGACCAGAAGGTGGAATTGGCAAAGAAGAAGTTGAAAATTTAGTATCGAATGGTGCAAAAGAAGTTAGCCTTGGCAAAAGGATATTAAGAACTGAAACAGCTTCAATTTCAATGCTAAGCATGATTATGTATCAATATGATTTATAATCAAAAGAAGTTATAAACAAATGAGGATAATATGAGTAATAAAAAAAGTAACAAATCAAAGAAAAATAATAAGAAGGTTTCTTCAACAAAAAAAATGAATGAAAATAATATTCAATATGTGAGAGAAGCATTAGACGATAAAGTAGAAGATAAAATTCAAAAAAACATGGAAGATAAAATTATAGCAGTTGAAGAGAATAAAGAAAATGAAGTTAGAAAAGATAAAAACAATAAAAACAATAAAAATAAAGTAGATAAAAAAAATGAAAAAAATACAAACAATGAAGATAATGAAGAAAATATAATTATAGAACAAGAAGAACCTGATAATAAAGAACAACTTGTTAAAGAAAATTTTTATAAAAATGAAATTTTAGACAAAATTAAAGATGAATTAAAAAACAAGAAAAAGAAAAATTCAAAAAGTAGAAAAAGAAAATTAATTTTTATAAATTTTATTGTTGGTGCTATAGTTGAATTATTTATTTTAGGATGTTTAAGCCTTGTAATTTGGGTTCCACAAGATATTACAAAAATAGTATATATTGTAAGTTTAGTTGCAGGAGTGATAGCTGCTGTAACATTATTGGAATTAGGATACATTAAGAAAAAATTATTATATTCAATTTATGGAATTGAAAATTTTGCTGTAACAATTTTGGATTTATTAATTATGGATAAATTAAAAAATAGTGAAATTACAGATGTTTATAATTTATTTATTATAATCTCGGCAAGTGTCGCAATATATTATATAATTAGGGCTTTTGTCATTAATATTACTTATAAAAATGTTGACTGTGCAGAAAAAAAGTAGTAAAATTATCATAGTTTTTTTGAAAGGAAGATAAATAAAATGTTATTTAAACCAACAGTTGCACAACTTCTTACAAAAGGTGAAAACAGATATAGATTAGCTATAGCTTCAGCAAAAAGAGCTAGACAAATATTTGCAGGAAGCCAACCATTAGTTGATACTGAGGATACAGCTCCCGTTACAATCGCTGCTGATGAAATAATGGCAGATGCTTTAAAGATTTATGATGAAGATGAATGGAATCAAAAAAGAAAAGATTATGAAACAAACATCAAATTAATTTCTAGAACATCAGCAATTACAGGAATGGATAGTTCAGCAGAAACTCAAAACGTTTAATATTCAAGAAATACCAAGCAAGTTTATTAAGTGGAGGGGGAAATATGAAGAAACATATTATTTCAATTACAGGAGATTTAGCTAGTGGAAAAGGAACAGTATCATCATTATTGATTGATAGATTAAATTATACAGTTTATCGCAATGGTGAAGCTTTTAGAAACATGGCTAAAGAAAAGGGAATGGATGTAGTTGAATTTAATGAATATGTTGATAAGCATCCTGAAATTGATAGACAAATAGAAGCAAAAGCAACAGAATTTGCAGAAACACATGATAATTTTGTTATTGATGCAAGACTTGGTTGGTACTCTATTCCAAATTCTTTTAAAGTGTATTTAAAAGTTGATCTTGATGTTGCCGCTGAAAGAGCATATTGGGATGGAAGAAGAAAGAGTACAGAGAATTATAAAACAATACAAGAACAAAAAGAAAGTCTTCATAAGAGATCAAAACTTGAAAGAGAAAGATATAAGAAAATCTATGGTGTTGAATTAACTGATATGAATAACTATGATTATGTTATTGATACTACAGAATATACACCACAAGTTATTTGTGAAAGAATCATAGAAAAATACAAATTATGGTTAGAAGATTAATATAAAAATTAGGTGGGCGAAAGCCCATCTTTTTTTGTGCAAATATAAAAGTTAATATGGAGAGAATATGGAAAAAACAACGATAAATATAAATGATAAAGATTATCCATTTTTGTTGAAACAAATAAACAATCCGCCTAAAGAAATATATGTGTATGGAAATTTTATTGATTTAAATCAAAAGATGGTAACAATAGTAGGAACAAGCTTTCCAACATATAGTGGAAGAAGAGAAACTAAAAGATTAGTAAAACGATTAGTAAAAAAGGGATATTGCATTGTAACCTCATTTACACAAGGAGTAGATGAGGTAGTGTGTGAAACAACATTGGAAAATAATGGCAAAATACTAGTAGTAATTCCTGGAGATATTGAAAAAATCAGAAGTAAGAAGTATAGGGAAAAAATAAAACAAATTTTGGAAAAAAGTGGTAATGTAATAACTGAATATAACAGTTTTGAACAAGTTTCACCAGAAAAATATATTGAAATAAATAGAATTTTATGTGGGTTGTCAAAAAGTTTAATAATAATCGAGGCTGGAATAGCAAGTGGCACAATGATTACAGCAGAATTTGCTTTAAATCAAAATAGAGAAGTATATGCACTGATAGGAAGTTTAAAATCAGCTAAAAAAGTAGGTACAAATTGTTTGATAAAAAGAGGTGCTAATCCAATAATTTCAACAGTTTTATAAAACTTTAAAAAAACCAAATTATTCCTCATTTTTCTTGTATTAATAAGTCGTTTGTAATATAATAGACACGATATTGTAAAAGATATTTTAAGGAGGAATAATGAAGAAATTTAATGGTGCACATAATAAGAAAAATCATCACAAAAATAATAAAATTCATAATTCAAAATCAAGTAAAATTAAGGAACTATTAGAAGAGGAAGTAGAAAAGACAGATACTTCTGATATAGATGAAACAAAATTCTATGATACTGATGAATTAGAAAAAGAAATTGCTGATTTAAAAGTAAAAGATGATACTATTTCTATTAAAATCAGTGATATAGAAAAAGCAAAAAAGAATAAAGAGGAAGATAAAGAAAACGTTATAGAAGATATAGATAGCGATTATTCAGCAACTGAAGAACTAGAGGATGATACAGAGTCAGATGATATTAAAGTTGTAAAATCTAATGATGAAAAAGAATCTAGTGATAAGAAAGAATCTGATGAAAAGGACATTAGTGAGAAGTCTGTAGAAGAAAATAATAGTGAAAAATCTGAAGATGATGAAATTGATGTACCTTTTACTACACATAAAAAGAACAATGATAATAGATTTAAAGAGAAAAATCGTAGAATGAGTAAAAACAAAAAAACAAAGAGTAAAAGTAAAACAAAGAGCGAAGAAGTAGACGATAAAACATATAGAAAACCTAAAAATGTTAAAGCTTTAATTGCAAAAGAAAAAATACAAAATGGAAAGAAAAAGAAAAAACATAAGGTTTTAAAGAGAGTTATAAAAATAATTCTTTCATTAATTTTAATTGGAATAGTTGCTGTAGCAGCATTTATCTTTGCTACATTTAATTCAGATAAGTGGTCAATCACAAGAGAACAACTTATGAGTGATGCAGGTGTTAAGATTTATGACGCTAATGGCGATATGATTCTTGAATTAACTGGTGATGAAATTAATAAAAAAGTTAAACTTGAAGATATGGGAAAAATTCCTGATGCATTTATATCAATTGAAGATGAAAGATTCTATGAACATAATGGAGTTGATATAAAGAGAACAGGTTCAGCAATTTTCAGTTTCATCTTATCAGGTGGTAAAACTAATTTTGGTGGTAGTACAATTACTCAACAATTAGTAAAGATTACTATGAAAGATGATGATAGATCTGGTCTTGCAGGTGTTCAAAGAAAAATAAGAGAATGGTCAAGAGCAGTACACGTTGAAGAAATGTTAAGTAAAGATGAAATTCTACAAAGATACCTAAATAGAATTTATTTAGGCAATAGTGGAAGCTTGGAATTAAGAGGTGTAGAATCAGCATCAAATTACTACTTCAATAAATCAGCTAAAGATATTTCAATAGCACAAGCAGCATTTATAGCAGGTATTAACCATGCTCCAGGAGCTTATAATCCATTCAGCTCAGATGAAAAAGAAGTTCAAAAATGTAAAGATAGAGCTTTAACTGTTGTTGGAAAAATGCATGAGTTAGGCAAGATAAATGATGAAGAATATAATACAGCAAAAGAAGAAATAAACAATGGTTGCAATTTCAGTAAAGGTGAAGTTTCAAATGGAAACAGTGAATTATCATATCATACTGCAGCTGCAATTGATGAAATAGCAACAGAGATAGCAAACAGAGATGAAATTCAATATTCTGAAGCTAGAGATATTCTTGTAAATAGTGGATATAGTATTTACACAACTATTAATAAAAAAGCACAAGAAGGATTAGATAAAGTATTCTATAACAATGATTATATTGTTAGTGGTATTAGACCAAAGAATTATGATGCTGATCATAAAGGTCAATCAGCAATGGTTGTAATTGATCCAAAGACAGGTTATGTAGTAGCAGAAGATGGTGGTTTAGGTTCAAACCAAAATGCTTTAGGATTAAATAGAGGTTTATCACATAGACAAGGTGGTTCAGCATTTAAACCATTAGTTACTGTAGCACCTTCACTTGAAGCAGGAATAATAACACCAGCAACTTTATTCTATGATGTAAAAACAACTTTTGGTCGTAGCTATACTGTAAATAATGATTCAAATAGTTATCACAATATTGAAAACATGAGAGGAGTATTAACTCATTCATGTAACGTACCAGAAGTAAAATTAATTAGCATATTAACACCAGAAAAATCATCTGAATTCCTAAATAGTATCGGAATTAAAGCTGATCCAGCAAACTATGGTTTATCTGCAGCACTAGGTTCTGTAGATGTTTCACCATTAGAAATGGCAGCTGGATATGCAATGATTTTAAATGGCGGAGAATACATCGAACCAACATTCTATACAAAAGTTGTAAATCAAGATGGCGAAATTGTTATTGAAACAACTCAAGAAAGAAAGAGAGTAATGTCAGAACAAAATGCTTACCTTGAAATTTCATTACTAACAGGACCAGTTAAGAGTGGTACTGCAAGTTCATTTGCAAGTTACTTAGGAAGTATGGGAGTAGCAGGTAAGACAGGTACAACAGAAACAGCACAAGATAGATGGTTTTGCGGAATGACACCTTACTATGCAGCAGCATGTTGGTATGGAAATGATAACAATAATGGACAATTTAGAGGAACAAACCCAGCAGCTAAAGTTTGGTTCCATTCAATGAAAAAGATAATTGAAGCATGTGGACAGGAAAATAAAGATTTTAGTAGACCAGATGGAATTGTTAGTAGAAGAGTTTGTAGACAAACTGGTAGATTAGCAGGATCAGAATGTACTGATACATATTCAGAAATTTTCAATGCAAATCAATTACCAAAAACATGTGATGGTCACGGAAGTATGGAAAAGATAATGATTTGTAAAGAGTCTGGAAAAATTGCAACACCTAATTGCAAAGATGTTGAAGAAAAAACATTTGGATGTGCACTTGATACAGAAAGAGCAGCTACATGGAGTCCAAACTTAATGAAGAATGATGCACCTAAAGAAACATGTGATAAACATCCACTTGTAGAAATTGAAATTCCAAACGTAATCGGTTTAACACAAAAAGATGCTGAAGAAAAATTAAAAGCAGCAGGTTTTATTGTAGAAGCTAAGAAAGGTATAGATGAAACTGGAAAGACTCCAAAAGGAAATGTTTATAAACAAGATCCAAATGGAAAGACAAAGGCGGAGCAAGGAGCAAAAATTATAATTGTTATATCTCAAAATGATTCAACAACACCAGGCGAACCAACAAATACAACGACACCACCAACAAATACAACAACACCTCCAGCTAATACAACGCCACCAACAAACACAACAACACCTCCAGCTAATACAACACCAGCAAACACAACAACACCTCCAAAAAAAACAACTTAATTAAAATTATGGAAGATGTTTCAAAAAAATTAAGAAATATTGAAAACAAGATAAAGGAGAAATAAATTTGCAAGACTTATTTTTATATAATACGCTAGGCAGAAAAGTTGAAAAATTTATTCCTGATGATAAAGATGAAGTAAGAATGTATAGCTGTGGACCAACTGTCTACAGCTATGCACATATCGGAAACTTTAGAGCTTATATTTTTAGTGATGTACTAAGAAGAGTTTTAAAATATAATGGATATAACGTAAAAAGCGTTATGAATGTTACCGATGTTGGACACTTAACATCTGATGCAGATACAGGTGAGGATAAAATGGAAAAAGCTGCTCGTAAAGAGGGCAAAGATCCATATGAAATTGCTAAGTTTTATACAGATGCATTTTTAGTAGATTATGATAAGTTGAATTTGCAAAGACCAACAATCATAACTAAAGCAACAGAAAATATTCCACAAATGATAGAAATGGTAAAAGAAATTATTGACAATGGATATGCATATGAAACTAGCAAAGGAATATATTTTGATGTTTCAAAATTAGAGCAATATCCTGTTTTATCAAATAATGTTATTGAAGGACAAGAAGCAGGAGCAAGAATAGATGTTGATCCTGAAAAGAGAAATCCACAAGATTTTGCTATTTGGATTAAAGCTCCAGAAAATCATATTATGAAATGGGATTCTCCTTGGGGCCCTTCATATCCAGGATGGCACTTAGAATGTTCTGTAATGGGAAGAAGATTTCTTGGTGAAAAGATGGATATTCATACAGGTGGAGTTGATCATATTCCAATTCATCATGAGAATGAAATTGCACAAGATATAGGATCATTTGGACATAATCCAGCTAATTATTGGATGCATGTGGAGTTCTTATTAGTAGATGGTGGAAAGATGTCAAAATCTTTAGGAAACATTTACACAATTTCAGATTTAGTTGAAAAAGGATATGAACCACTAGTATTTAAATTATTTAATTATACTTCAAGTTATAGAATTCAATTAAATTTTACATTTGAAGGAATGCAAGCAGCAAAAACTTCTTTAAACAGATTAAGAAGAGGATATGTTGCACACAAAGAAGCAAATGAATTAATTGATGAAAACACAATTAATGAGTATGAAACAAAATTTGTAAAAGCAATTAACGATGATTTAAATATGCCACAAGCTATGAGTATTGTTTGGGAAATAATTAAGAGTGAGAAAAAATCTAAACAATTAGCAGACTTACTTTTAAAATTTGACCAAGTATTAGGATTAGATTTAGAAAAAAGTAAAGAATATTTAAATGAAAAAATAGACATTCCACAAGAGATACTTGATTTAGCAGAAGAAAGAAAAATAGCTAAAGCTAATAAAGATTATGCTAAGGCAGATGAATTAAGAAATTTAATTAATTCAAAAGGATATTCAATAAAAGATAGTGCAGATGGAAATATCGAAATAACAAAGATATAAAAGAAAAATGAGAGGTAACAATGAAAAAAGATAGTGAAGAGAAAATAGTTACAAATTATAGTTTTTTGGAAAATTTAAAAATTTCAATTTTTAAATTTGATAAGTATTATGAAATTACACAACAAAAAACAAGAAAGATATTAGTATTTTTATTTGAACTAGTAGTATTAGTAACTCTTATTTTAACAGGAACAATAATTTTAAGACTAAATCAAACTTATGATTATGCATATAAATTCATACAAGACAATCTACCGGATTTTACCATAAGTAAAGATGGCTTCCATATGGATATAGAAGAGCCATTAATTTATAAAAATTCAGAATATTTTAATTCTGTTGCTATTTTTGATAATGGTGAAGATAATAAACAATATCTAGAAGAAGCTAACAATGGTAATTCAATATATATTGTAGTTACAAAAAACTCATTAATATTTAAAATACCAGGAGCTGTTACAACTGAATATAAATTCAATGACATATTTAAAGAGAAAAAAGTAGAAACAACTAATACAGATAACACAACAGAAAATGCAGTTGAGAACTCTACTGAGCAAACATTGGAGAACACAGCAGAAAATAATAATGAACAAGAAAATACTGAGAAAAAAACAATTAATGAAATTAATAAGAAGTATCTTTTAGATTTATTTAATGAAGAAACAATGAAACAAACAATAGCAAATTTAGCATTGTACTTATTCTTATTATTATTCATATCTTTAATGATTATCTCATTATGCAATATTTTAGCATTATCAATTCTTGGATATGTTTTTGCAAAGATAATAAAATTACCATTTAAATATAGTAAGGTATTTAATATGTCAGTTGCAGCATCAGTATTACCAACTATCTTATTATGCATATATATGGTTATAAATATTTTAACAGGATTTGTAATTGCAAAATTTGACATACTATATTCAATAGTATCATATATTTATTTAGCAGCAGCATTATTAATATTAAGATCAAGTTTTGTAAAAACCCAAACTAAAAAAGAAGCAGTAGCTGAAGCAGGAAAAAATGTTGAAGTTACAATAGAAGATTCTGATGAAGCAGACGAAAATGATGAAAATGATGAAACTGAAGATTCAGATGAAGAGGATTCAAGCGATGATGAAGATTCTGTTGAGACAGAAGATTAATCAGATGAAAATAAATAAAATTGAAGATTCGGATAACGCAAAAGAAAAATAAAAAATAAAGAGAGCATAGTAAAGGAGTTTACATCATGTCTGAAAATGAAGAATTAAACAAAAATAATTCTCAAGGTAAAAAGAAGAAAAACAATAAAAGAAAAAAGAAAAATATTAAAAAGACAATAATTGCAATTATCTTATTAATTTGTATTGGCGTTGGCGGATTTTTCTTAATGAAATTTGTAAATAATAAAAATGAAAAAGAAGAAAAGGCTACTTTAGCATATACAAAATTAATTGAAGATATTGATGCTGGAAAAGTTAAAAAAATTGAAATGACTGAAGAGTCAACTACAGTTAAAGTAACATATAAGAATGAAGAAGAATTAGCCAATGGTGTTAAAGAATTACCAGAAGGCGAAAAAGAACCAGAACTAACTGATGAAGAAAAAGAAAAGTTAGTAAAAACAGCAAGAGTACCAAGCACAGAAGCATTCGTTACATTAATTCAAGAAAAAATTCAAGATGACAATAAAGAAAATGATGTATATTTAATCAAAAATAAAGAACCTGTTGTAGTAAGTATTTTTGAAGCTGTATTAAGATATTTACCTACAATTGTATTACTTGCAATGGTAGTATTACTATTCCAAATGAATGGTTTAGGTGAAAAAGGAAAAGTTTATGATCCAGATATAGATCATGATAAATTAACATTAGATGATGTTGCAGGACTTAAGGAAGAAAAAGGAGAAATGAAAGAAATAATTGATTTCTTAAAGAATCCTAAAAAATATTCTTCAATGGGTGCAAGAGTTCCAAAGGGAGTTTTACTTTGTGGAAAGCCAGGAACAGGAAAAACATTGATTGCAAAAGCAATCGCAGGTGAAGCTAATGTTCCTTTTATAAATATGAATGGATCAGAATTCGTTGAAATGTTTGCTGGTTTAGGCGCATCAAGAGTTAGAAAATTATTTGAAAAAGCTGAAAAGATTTCACCATGTATTATTTTTATAGATGAAATCGATGCTATTGGCGCAAGAAGAGCAAGCACAAATGGCGCTGATACAGAGAACAATCAAACATTGAACCAATTACTTGTTAAAATGGATGGTTTTGATACAGATCAATCAATTATAGTTATAGCTGCTACAAACAGACCTGAGATGTTAGATGAAGCATTATTAAGACCAGGAAGATTTGACAGAACAATAACAATTGGATTACCTGATGTTACTGATAGAGAATCAATATTAAAATTGCATGCAAAGAATAAGAAAGTTGCAAAGGATGTAGACTTTAAATCAATTGCTGAAGATACAGCAGGATTTAGTGGAGCAGAACTTGCTAATATTTTAAATGAAGCTGCAATTATTGCTGCTAATAGAAATCATAAAGGCATAGACAATCAAGATATAGATGATGCTGTAAAGAAAGTTACAGTAGGACTAGAAAAGAAGGATAGAGTAATTTCTGAAAATGATAAGAAATTAACTGCTTATCATGAAGCTGGACATGCTGTAGTTAGCAGATATTTACCAACACAAAACAATGTTAAGGAAGTTTCAATTATTCCTCGAGGAGTTGCTGGTGGATATACAATGTACAGACAAAACGAAGATAAATGGTATATTTCTAAGACAGAAATGTTAGAAAAACTTATTTCATTGATGGGTGGAAGAGCTGGCGAAAAAATTGCTATGAATGATATTTCAACAGGTGCAAGCAATGACCTAGAAGTAGCAATGGGAATAGCTAGAGATATGATTACTAAATATGGTATGAGTGATAATGTTGGACCTATGTCATTAAATTTAGATGACAAACCATACGAACACCTACAACTTTTAGGCGAAAATATCGAAAATGAAATAGGTAACGAAATAAGAAAAATTCTTGATACTGCCTATGCTCAAGCACAATCAATACTTGTTGAACATAGAGACAAATTAGAAGCAGTTACTGCTATTTTATTAGAAAAAGAGAAGATAAGCGAAGCTGAATTTAATGCTATATTTGAAGAAACATTCTAAAAATGGAAAAATATTGCAAAAACATTGACTTGTAAGCTTATTTTGGTGTATAATAGTTCACGTGTAAACCGCCTAGGTCGGGCTACTAAATTCTAATTAAATTTTTATTTGATTAGATGCCTTGTATTTCAAGCTTAGCGAGTATGAGAAAAAGGAGGATCAAACCCCATGTACGCAATCATCGAAAGTTGTGGAAAACAATACAAAGTTTCTGAAGGCGACGTAGTTTTCTTTGAAAAATTAGACGTTGAAGAAGGAAAAACAGTATCATTTGATAATGTTGTATTAGTTTCAGACGAAAAAGATGTTAAAATTGGAACACCTTATGTAAAAGGTGCAAAAGTTGAAGGTACTGTAGTTGCTCACGGAAAAGGAAACAAGATTTTAGTATACAAATACAAAGCAAAGAAAAACTACAGAAGAACTCAAGGACACAGACAACCATACACAAAGGTTGAAATTAAATCAATCGTTGGTTAATCTGTTTAACTAAAATTTTAAAATCTATATTCAAATTAGAATAAAATAATTGTAAAGGAGAGTGAGAACTTATGGCACATCATAAAGGTCAAGGTAGTACCGATAACGGACGTGATAGTGAGAGCAAGAGACTTGGTATGAAAAGAGCAGATGGACAATTAGTTCAAGCTGGAAATATTCTTTTTAGACAAAGAGGAACAAAGATTCATCCTGGAACAAATGTAGGAATCGGAAGCGATGATACATTATATGCATTAATTACAGGAACAATGAAAGTTGAAAGACTTGGAAGAGATAAAAAGAAAATTAGCGTATATCCTGTAGAGGAAGCTAAGAAAGTTACACCAGCTAAGAAACCAGTTGCAAAGAAAACAGCTACAAAAGCTGCTAAAGTTGAAGCTTAATTAAGTTAAAATAAATGCTTTTATAAGCATGGGGGAGAAATTAAATTTCTCTCCTTTTTTTGTGTTAATTAGAAAACGTGAAATATTACAGAATAGCCACATAAAAGCATTTTAAAATACAAATGTTTGTAACAAAAAATAAATATTACTATGGTAGTATATAAAGTGAATTTTTATATAAAAAACATATATAAAATAAAAAAGATGAAGGAAATAAAAATGAAAATAAAACGATTACTAGTTACAACTATAAGCATATTTTTAATTATTCTATTACTTCCAAAAAGTTATGCAGGACAAAGTAATGATGATATTATTAATAGTGAAGACGTTGTAGCAAAAGTATATATTAATAATAAACTAGTTGCGAAAGATAGTCTGGTTGATGCTATTTTTGATGCAGAACCAGATTCAACAATTTCAGTAGAAAAAGATACAACATTAGATGATAAAATTGTTCTTTTAGGAGATGAAAATAAAGACAAAGTTATTGATTTGAAAGGTCATACAATAACAATTAAAAAGAATTTAAACATAACTAAAGATAATATGATCTGGGTTCAAGGTGATAATATCGAAGAAAATTATAGTTTAACAATTAAAAATGGAACTATTATTAGTGATGATGATTACGATGCAATTATTTCTAGTAGAAAAGCAAAATTAATTCTTGAAAATGTAAATATTATAACATCTGCACAATCAGCTATTAATGCAACATGCTCAAGTGTTTATATAAAAAATACAAAAGAAGATGCAGAAAAAAATCCAATTACTATAAAAACAACAAACTCTATTGCATCAGTAATAAAATTAATTAATGGAGCATATTGTGACATAGGAAGAAATGTAAACATTGAAGGAGTAAAAGGAATTTGGGCACAAGATTCAACATTAATAGTTGATGGAACAGTAAAAACAACAACTACTAAAATTAATACTGCCGGAATTTTTGTAGATTCAACTTGCAAGGTTACAGTTAATGGAAAAATTGAAAGTGCTTCAAATGGTTTACAAGTTAGTGGAGAAATTACAACAAATATTAAAGAATATCCAGACATCACAATTGGTTCAAAAGCAGAGATAACTGGAAACATAGATGGAATAGCACTTCTAGGATATAATAAAACAACAATAAATGGTGGAGAAATTATTGGTACAAAGAATGGTATCAATGTTCAAGCTGGTAAATTAAAAATAAACAATGGAAAAGTAACTGCAGGAAAGAAAATAAACGATTCAGTAACACTAACTAAAAACGGAAATGCTATAAATGTTTCTCAAAACGATCAGTTATTAGCACTTGAAACACAAATTGAAGATGGAACATTTGAAGGAATTGCAGCAATTAATGAAACAGCAGGAAAAGCAACTCAAGAAACAGATTTAAAAAAAGTTAATATAAAAATTAATGGTGGTTCTTTCAAAGGAAAAACTACAATAGAAAATAATAAAATTAATTTTTCAATTTTTGGTGGAAGATATAATGGAGATATAACAATTCCAAAAGGTGAAAACTTCAGAGTAGAAGGTGGAATTTTTAAAGATGAGCGTATTAAATTTCCTAAAGTAGCAACAAAGGATTTTACAAATTTACCTACAGAAAATAAAAATGAAATTGAAGTAATTCCTGATTTTACTGCACTTGAAAAGATAGAAGATGTTTTGGATGGAACAAATTATGATTTAAGAAATTTGTATAGTGGCAAAAATCTAACAGACCAATGCAAAGAAAAGATAATAAAAGTTGCTGAAATTAAATGTGAAAAAGATGGAATTATTGAAATTAAAAATGGTAAAATAAAACCAATTGCTCCTGGTGAAACTTCAATGAAAGTTGAAGTAGGAGATAAAATAAGTAATGTATCAATAAAAGTTTTAGAACATTCAATAAAAATTGTTTTAAATAAAGAAGTTGATGTTGAAGTAGAAAAAATAGTAAAATCTGGAATCTTAGGACAACAAGTAGAAATTAATGCTAAAGAGATTGAAGGATTTACTTTTGATAAATGGAATGTTCCAGAAGAAAGTGCAAGTAAAATTTCAAATACAAATAAAACAAAAACAACAGCAATATTGGGAAAAGATGAAATGACAATTGTTGAAGCACACTATACAGAGAATCAACCAGAAATAATTAAAGATAAAACAACTTCTAAAATTATTAAAGGACAAGATACAAAAGTAACAGTTGCTTCAAATGGTGTATTTAGCAGATTTAGAGGAGTTAAGGTTGATGGCAAAACAGTAAAAGAAAAAGATTATACCGCTGAAAAAGGAAGTACAATTATAACTTTTACAGAAAAATATGTTAAGACATTAAAAGCAGGAAATCATACTATTGAAATTTTAACAGGAAATAAAGTAGCCTCAACTATATTGGAAGTAACTAATAAATCAGAAAAGCCAAATAAAAAAGATACAGAATCACAAAATAATCCAAAGAAGGATAAACCAAGCAATAACGGAAATGGTACTAATGGAAATAATAGTGAAAACAAAAATAATATAGAAAATGATACTGAAGACAGCAGTAAGATTGTTAAACTAAATAAAACTGTTGCAGACTCTTCAATAAATGAAATCAAAATAGAAGAAAGCATGGTTAAAGAAGCATCAATATCAGATATACTAATACCTAATATTAATAGTAATTATAACGATAATAGTACTATTACTACTGTTAGTGGAGGCCCTATAGTTGGTTATGCTGATGTAACTAAATCTTTATTTAAAAATAATCAAAAAACACCTAAAAACAAAGAAATGGAAGAAAGTTTAGAATCTAATAATACAAACACCATACTTGCTACTGCAATCACAGCATTCACTGTCATCTTAGGACTAGCGGTAATAAATGTTACTAATAATAAAAAAACAAAGGATGCAGGCAAATATATAAAAAGGCTATTTAAGAATTCAAATGAAAAAGATTTTGAAGAAGAAATTAAATAAATATAAAAAGTAAGGAGATAAAATGGAAGAGAATTCTATTGAATTAAAGAACTTAACTAAAAAGTTCAAAGAGAATGTCGCTGTAAATGATATTAATTTACAAATAAAAAAAGGTGAATTATTTGGATTATTGGGAACAAATGGCGCAGGAAAAACTACAACAATAAAAATGTTATCTGGATTAATATTACCAACTTCAGGTGATATTAAAATTGAAGGCATGGATATGAAAAATGATGCTTATAAAATAAAAGAAATACTTAATGTTTCACCACAAGAAACAGCTATTGCTCCTAATTTAACTGTTAAAGAGAATTTAGAATTTATGGCTGGAGTTTATCAAATCAAAAATAAAAAAGTAAAAATAGAAGAATTAGTTAAACTATTTGATTTAGATGAAGTGTTAAATAAAAAAGCTAAAAAATTATCTGGAGGATGGCAAAGAAAAGTTTCAATAGCAATAAGCTTAATTAATGATCCTAAGATTTTATTCTTAGACGAGCCAACATTAGGATTAGATGTTATTGCAAGAAAAGAATTGTGGAAAATTATTAATAGCTTGAAAAGCAAAATAACGATCATATTAACAACACATTATATGGAAGAGGCAGAGAGCTTAGCAGATAGAATTGGAATAATGGCAAAGGGAAAACTTGTTGATATAGGAACTTCAGAAGAACTTATTAAAAAGACAAATGCAAAGAACTTTGAAGATGCTTTTGTATCTATTGCAACTGGAGGTGAATTATAATGAGAATATTGAATTTTGCAAAAAGAAATTTTAAAGAATTAATTAGAGATCCACTAAGTTTAATATTTGAAATAGCATTACCATTATTTTTACTATATATATTTCAACAATTTAATATACCTAGTGATAGTTTTAAATTAGAGAATTTTACACCAGCTATTGTATTATTTGGTTTTTCGTTTATTACATTATTTAGTGCAACTTTAGTAGCCACAGATAGAACATCTTCATTATTAATTAGACTTGGAACTTCACCAATGAAGCCAAGAGACTATATTATAGGATATATTTTATCTATAGTACCAATAGTATTAATTCAAAATGCATTATTTTTTACAGTAGCTATTTTATTAGGACTAGAATTTAGTATAAATATTATTATAACAATATTAGTATCTATTGTTATATCTATATTTTTTATTTCTTTAGGTATATTAATAGGTAGTTTAGTTAGTGAAAAAGCTACTGGAGGAATAGGAAGCGTTATAGTTCAATTTGTATGCTTTACAAGTGGAATGTACTTTCCACAAGAACTAGTTGGTAATGTTTTTGCAACGATTTGCAAAGCTTTACCATTTGAAGGATTCTTAAATATTATAAAAGGAACATTACATAATGATTTTAGCAGTTTAGATAGTGTACATATAATAGTATGCTCAATTTATTTCATAGTAGTTATACTATTATCAATTTTTGCCTTTAAAAAGAAAATGGTTAGCGATAATAAGTAAAATTAACCAATAAATTCGTAAAATGCAACCAAAATTTGCATAGAAATTTTAAGTTGCAACTTAAAATTGGTAGTGAAAAAAGAGATGCAACTTTAAAATTAAAGGCAGGAGGTGTATAAAAATGAGTTTATCAGAAAACTTACAAAATTTAAGAAAAATTAAAAATATGTCACAAGAGGAGCTAGCCGAAAAGTTAGAAGTATCAAGGCAGGCAGTTTCAAAGTGGGAAAGTGGAAATGGCTATCCGGAAACAGAAAAGATTATTACTATATGCGAAATATTTAATTGTAGTATGGATGATTTAATAAAAGGAAAAATTTCAAGTGATATTAAATCAGAAAGAAATGAATATGATTTAGTAATGACTAAATCAGCAAAAGGAAGTTCACTAGGTGTTGGACTAATTTTACTTGGTGTATCTATAATGTTAACTATATTGGGATTTGCTTGCGATGAACAAACAAAAGAACAACTTGGTTTAATTGGAGTTATTGCAATATTAATAGGAGTAGTAGCTGCTTTACCATTATTTATAATAACTGGTGCAAAAGTAGAAAACTTTAAAAAGAAAAATCCTAAGATAGCAAATGTATATTCAGAAGAAGAAATTGAAAAAGGAAATGCAAAATATACAGTATATATTGCAGCAGGAATTTCACTAATACTTATAGGTGTTGTAGTAATGATGTTATTACTAGGATTAAAAGTGTTTGGAGAAGAAAGTACTTTACCAGTTGCTGTTTTAATGTATTTTATTACAATTGGAGTTCTAGTTCTTATATATTCAGGTGTTATGAAAGATAAATTTGATATAGAGAAATATAATAGAGAAAATACTGCAGAATATAAAAGAGAAGAAAACAAAATTGGAAAAATATGTGGCGTTATAATGATGGTTGTTACAATAATATTCTTATTATGGGGATTCCTTCTTGATATGTGGTACATAAATTGGGTAGTATATCCAGTTGGAGGAATTATTTGTGGAATTGTTGCAACTATAATTCAAAAAGAAAAACAATAGTTTAAAATAAAATAACGTATAGCCAAGAATTAAAATTAAAAGGAAGAGATTAAATACTGTGAAACTAATTTAGTTCACAAAATCTCTTCCTTTAATTTTTGGTTTTATGCAAAATTTTTAAACAAATTTATCAAAATTTCCTTTTGTAAATTCTATACCAGAAAATACATTATCAGATTTTACATGTCTTATAATGTCATTAATTTGATCAATTGTTTCATCAATTATTGAAACACGCGCAACATTCGGTTTTACAAAAGAATGCGAAACAGAAGTTATTTTACTATTATAGATAGTTGTAATTGTTTGTAAATTATCAGGAATAATTCTAAAATGAAAACCTAATCTATCTTTAATAAAATATTTATTACCATTGCGACATTTCATATCACATTCAGGATAACATTTATTTGATTTTCCTAATAAACAATAACCTGAATTCATTAAAGGCAATCTTCCATAAACCATTAATTCAGTAGGAAGAGAAGATTGCTCTGATAAATTTTGCAATGTTTGTTCATCTAGCTCAGGAGATAGAGTAATTCTAGATACTCCGATATTTTTTAAATTATTAATTGTATGATTGTTAAAAATATTCAAATTATAATTGGCAATTATTTCCAACTGATTTTGATAATCTTTAAAATAATCAATACAACCTAAATTAGTTATAAGCAATCCTTTAACTTTAAATTTTTTTAAAACTTCAGGTAAATCTAAGAATAAAATATTTCTATAATTATCTTTAAGAATTACAGGCATTGCAGCAACGAGTTTAGCTTTAGATGATAATTGCTTTATTGAATTTTCATAGCGAGGATCTTTCATATAATAGAATGGAACATAAGCATAATCAAAATCCTCAAGCATAGTATAATCGAATGCTGTATTTAGTTGATGAAACATAATTGAAGTTTTAGTTTCTTGCACATTATTTTTTTGTGATAAACTTAATTCAGCTTGTGGTGGTAAAGTTCGTTCAAATCTTTTTATTGCTTGTTCTTCAATATCTTTTATACATTGTCTTCTAAGTTCATTTAATGCAGCTAGTTTTGGTAAATGTACATTTTCATCCAACACTACTTTAATAAATTTAAATTCAAATTGTGTATCTTTTGTTTTTGATAATTGTTCTCTAACTCTATCAATAGTTAAAGGTTTATTAAGTGCTTCATCTGGAATAATATCATCCAAAGTTTTTAAAGATGAAATAGAGAAGAAAGTACCATAATTATCTTTTGTTGTAACTTCAAATGAAATAGGTTGTCCAATTTTTATTTTTGCTTCACCATATAAAGAAATCTTTTTGTTTTCTAATTTTAATGAATTTTCAATTTCTTCAGATAGAGAAGCATCGGTTATTTTATAAACTTCATCACCAGGTTTAATATTTCCTTTTAATCTTCCAATAGTAACAATTGAGCCAGCTTCAGCAACCCTAACATTTTCTTTGTTAATCATCAATTCGGAAATTGTATATTTTGTGGAATCTTCTTTTTCTGTTGAAACTTTATCTCCAATTGAAATATGTTCTTTTAATTTTAATGTTACCAAACCTTTTTTAGCGTTAACAGAAGAAATGATACCTAATTTTAAACCTTGATTATTAGGTTTATTTTTATAAATATAATTTCTATTAGGATCATTATTAAAATTTCCATCTGAAAAATTCCCACGATTGAATACTTGCATTAGTGCTTTAACATCTTCTTTATCAACAACATATTCTTTATCAGATAAAGCTAAATCAATATATTTTCTATATATTCTAGTAACAGTAGCAACATATTCGGGTGGCTTCATACGACCTTCAATTTTAAAACATTTTACGCCAGCTTTTATTAGTTGGGGAATATAATATAGTCCACACAAATCTCTAGGACTAAGAATATAACCACTATCTAACGATTTAAAATTTCCACTATCATAAAAGTTACTATCATTAAGTGCATTATTATTAAATGTTGAATTTTTATATTCTAATAATTCATATGGTAGTCTACAAGGTTGAGCACATTTTCCACGATTACCAGAACGAGCACCAACTGAGCTAGAAAATAAACATTGTCCTGAGTATGAAATACAAAGAGCACCATGGATAAAAGTTTCAACTTCTAATTTTGTATGTGAACAGATATATTCGATTTCTCGCATCGATAATTCACGAGAAAGTACAACTCTTTTAAAACCAAGGCTTTCAAGCTCAGCAACACCTTGTAAATTGTGAACTGTCATTTGAGTAGAAGCATGAACATCCATACCAGGTAAATTGTTAATTATATATTTTGCAAGACCTAAATCTTGTACAATTACAGCATCACAT
Organism: Clostridia bacterium; assembly: GCA_045643205.1. Lineage (GTDB taxonomy): Bacteria > Bacillota > Clostridia > TANB77 > CAG-508 > CAG-793. The sequence goes on from JAZUKI010000010.1 coordinate 68,966, forward strand.
CCAAGTTGATAAATATAATTTGCTAATTCTATGGCTGCCTCGAATTCATCATTTTTTAGCAAAGTATTTAATGTAAAATTAATTCTTACATTTCTTAATTTTGCATATCTAATAGCTTCTTTTAATTCTTCTTTATTGAAGTTGTGAGCAGAAGCTCTAGCATTAAAATTGCCACCACCGAAATATACGGCGTCAGCACCATTTTGAACAGCAGCTTTTAAACATTCAAAGTCTCCAACAGGAGATAGAAGTTCTACCAATTTAACCTCCTAAAAACAAATTCTGAAATTCATTTTATCTCTAAAAATTATACAGAAAAAAACAAGTAAAATCAATTTAAATAATATTTACTTTTTGTTATTAAGTAACCAAAATTTAATATGATTTTGATTGACTTTAATAACTAGTTATAAGATAATTAATTAGTATACAAATGATTTTTTTAATTACTAAGGAGGAGTATAAATGCCTTATGTTTTCAATAAAATAACTGTAAGGCCACAGTTACCAAAGAGAATAAATAAATTAAGTGAAATATCATATAATTTATGGTGGTCTTGGAATACTGATTTTCTAAGATTATTTAAAGAAATTGATGTTGATTTATGGGAAAAATGTCAAAAAAATCCTGTTAAATTTTTAAGACTTGTTTCTCAAGATAAGTTAGAAGCTGTTATAAATGACGAAGAATTTTTAAAGAGTTATGATACCGTAGTAGAAGAATTTGAAAATTATATGAATAGTAAGAATACTTGGTATTCAAAAAATCACGCTGATCATAAAGATGATTCAATTGCGTATTTTTCTGCTGAGTATGGATTAGATCAAACTGTAGGAATTTATGCAGGTGGATTAGGAATATTATCTGGAGATCATTTAAAAGCAGCAAGTGATTTAGGTATACCATTAACAGGTATTGGACTACTTTATAAAAATGGATACTTTACACAAGAAATAAATGGCTTTGGAGAACAACAAACTGTTTATAAAGATTTAGATTTTGACTTTTTGCCAATTCATGAAGTTAAAGATGAAGAAGGAAAACCATTGATGGTTTCTGTAAATATGCCAGATCGTGAAGTATTCTTAAAAGTATATAGAATAGATGTTGGTAGAATTAAATTATATTTGATGGATTCCGATATCGAAGAGAATGCAGATTCTGCATATAGAGAAATTACAACAAAACTATATGGTGGAGATCAAGAATATAGAATTCAACAAGAAATTGTATTAGGCATTGGTGGAGTTAGATTAGTTAAAAAACTTGGATTAGATCCTAGTGTTTATCACATGAATGAAGGACATTCATCTTTCTTAACTTTTGAATTAATATCTAACTTAATGAAAGAAAAAGAAATTTCATTTGCAATGGCTAGAACAATGATTTATTCAAAAACAGTATTTACAACTCATACACCAGTTCCAGCAGGAAACGATATTTTCCCAGTTGAATTAATTGAAAAATATTTTGATGGATTATGGGAAAAATTCGGTATTCCAAAGGAAAGATTCTTAAGATTAGGAATGAAAGTTAACGATTCAATGGCTAATGGATTCAATATGGGAATTCTTGCTTTGAAGGTTGCTGGTAAGAAAAATGGAGTTAGTAAGCTTCACGGAGCCGTATCTAGAGAGCTATTTACAGATATTTGGCCAGATGTACCACCTCAAGAATCACCTATTGGATATGTAACAAATGGAGTACATACATGCACATGGCTTGCACCAACGATGAAAAAGTTGTATAATCAATACCTACGTCCATATTGGCAGGACAATATTCCTGATGATGAAACATGGAAAGGAATTTATAACATTCCTGATAGTGAATTATGGGGAAAACATCAAGAGTGCAAACAAAAATTAATTGATATGATTAAGAAATCAACAACAGAGAGATTAAGAAGATATAATTATTCTTATGAAGATATTGATTCAATAGTAGGAACACTTGATCCAAATGTTTTAACAATTGGATTTGCAAGAAGATTTGCAACATATAAGAGAGCTACATTAATTTTTAGAGATCTTGAAAGAATAACAAAAATCTTTAATGATGCAGGAATGCCAATACAACTTGTTTTTGCAGGTAAGGCTCATCCTTATGATAAAGAGGGCGCAGGATTAATCAAATACATCCATGAATTATCTTTAAAACCACAATTTAGAGGAAAATTATTCTTATTAGAAAACTATAACATTGGTACAAGTAGATATTTAGTATCTGGTGTTGATGTTTGGTTAAATAACCCACGTAGACCATTAGAAGCTTCAGGAACATCTGGACAAAAAGCTGCAGTAAACGGAGCTATTAATTTCAGTGTTCTAGACGGATGGTGGGCTGAAGGTTATAATCAAAAGAATGGTTGGACAATTGGAACTAATGAAGAATTTACTTCTTATGAAGTTCAAGATAATGTTGATTCTAAAAGCATGTATGATACATTGGAAGAAAAAATTATGCCAATGTATTATAGAAAAAATGATGAAGGATATTCACCAGAATGGTTACAAGTTATGAAGAACTCTATAGCTTCTAACTCTGGAGTTTATTCTACAGCAAGAATGCTTCAAGATTATACAAATCAATTCTATGTTCCATTGATGGAATTAAAACCAACATATTCTGTTTTAGAAAACATTGTTAAATATAATGACTGGAGATTTAATATTCATGAGCACTTTGATGAAATTGAAATCAAACAAAGTGAAGAAAATTTCAACAATGAAGTAGTTGATGCTGGAAATCAAATGGAAGTTGGATGTGAAATTAAGATCCCAGTTACTATAGATGTTAATAGTGTTTTACCACAGGTATTCTATGGAAAGATTTCTGATAAAGGAATTGTAGATGACATTAAGATAGTTGATATGTCTTTAGTAGGACAAGAAGAGAATGTTTATAAATACAAAGCAAAGATTGATTTAAAAACAGGTGGTGATTATGGATACACATTTAGAGTTGTACCACATAATGACATGATTCTAGATCCTATGACATTAAACGAAATCAAATGGATTACAGAAGATTAAAAAATAAGTACAAAAGATGGAAATTGCAAAAAAAGGCAAAATATTTTAAAACTAGAAAGAAGGAAAAAATTACTTTATGAAAAACTTTAGAAAGACAAAAATTATTGGAACAATAGGACCAGCAAGTGATAACGAAGAAACATTAAGAAAACTTATGCAAGAAGGATTAAACTGTGCAAGAATTAACTTCTCACACGGTGGATATGAAGAAAACAAAGAAAAAATCAACTTAATCAAAAGATTAAGAGATGAATTAGGATTACCAATTGCATTAGCACTTGATACAAAAGGTCCAGAAATTAGAACAGGAAAATTTGTCGATGGACAAAAACAAGAATTACATGAAGGAGATACTTTTACATTTGTAAAAGAAGAGATTGAAGGAGACAATACTAAAACTACTATTAGTTATGGTGATCTTTATAAGAGTCTTAAACCTGGAAACACAATTTTAGTTGATGACGGAACAATTGAATGTGAAGTTATAGCTATTGAAGGAACAAACATCGTTACAAAAATTTTAAACGGGGGAATGTTAGGACAAAGAAAAACAGTTAATGTTCCAGGAGTTGAAATTGATTTACCTGCATTATCTGAAAAAGATACTGCTGATATTAAAGCTGGAATTGAAGCTGGTTTCGATTATATATTTGCTTCATTTATCAGAAGACCAGATGATGTTCTACAAATAAGAAAATTATTAGATGACAATGGTGGAGAAAAAGTTGAAATCATTTCTAAAATTGAAAGTATGGAAGGTGTTGCAAACTTTGATGATATCCTTAAACTTTCAAATGGTATTATGGTTGCACGTGGTGACTTAGGTGTTGAAATTCCACTTGAACAAGTTCCAGTTGTTCAAAAACAAATGATTAGAAAATGTAATGATGCTGGAAAACCAGTTATTATTGCAACTCAAATGTTAGAGTCAATGCAAGAAAATCCAAGACCAACAAGAGCAGAAGTTTCAGACGTTGCTAATGCTGTTTATGATTTAACAAGCTGTATTATGCTTTCTGGAGAAGTTGCTCAAGGTAAATATCCAATCGAATGTGTTAAGGATATGGACAAAATTGCAAAATCTTGCGAAGGTTCATTACATTATTGGTCAAGATTCTCAGCAAAAGATTATAGACATTCAAAAGGAAACTTCAAGGCTGTTGCAGCTTATGGTTCTTGTGTAATTGCTAAAGAGATTTCAGCAGATGGAATTTTATCATATACACATACAGGAGTTTCATTAAATTATATTTCTTCATTACGTCCAGGATGCCCAATTGTTGCTGTAACAGATGACAAGAAGACATTCTATAAAATGGGATTAGTTCAAAACGTATATCCTGTTTTCATTGAACCACAAGAATCAATTAATTCAACAATTGAAACTGGTATCAAACAACTTGAAAAAGATGGAATCTTTGAAAAGGGTGATACAATAGTAATTTGTAGTGGAAGCAAGATTCTTCCAACAGAAAAAGAAAGCTACACTGTAGGTGGAGTTATAAAGATTTAATTGAGAGGTTAAATTGAGAAATTAATTTAAAGTTTTCTCAAATGAAAGGAATTAAAAATGAGTAAATTATTAGTTTTTGGACATTTAAATCCTGACACAGATACAATTTGTTCAAGTATTGTAGCTGCAAATTTAATAAATAAATTAGATTTAGGATATGAAGCTGAACCAGTTAGATTGGGAAAATTAAATAAAGAAACAGAATATGTTTTTAATTATTTAAATATTGAAGCTCAAAGAGAAATTTCTTCAGTTGGTGAAGATGATTTAGTATGGTTAGTAGATCATAATGAAGCAGGACAAAGCGCTGAAGGAAGAGAAAAAGCAACAGTAGTAGGTGTTATTGATCATCATAGAGTAAAAGATTTCGAAACAATTACACCATTATATTATATTGCTAAACCTTATGGATGCACATCTACAATTCTTTATGAATTATATAATAGAAACAATGTTGAAATAGATAAAGAAATGGCTACTTTAATGCTTAGTGCTATTATTTCAGATACACTATTATTAAAGTCACCAACATGTACACAAAAAGATGTTGAAGCATTCAAAGAATTAGAAAAAATTGCTGGAGTTGATGCAGCTGTATACGGATTAGAAATGCTTAAAGCAGGTACAGATATTAGCACATTATCAGCAAAAGAAGTAATTGAATTAGATGCTAAATTATTTGAAGAAAAAGGAAAAAAATTAGTTGTAGCACAAGTAAATACAGCTGATATAGATGATGTTTTCTCTAGAAAAGATGAAATATCATTTGCAATTGAAAAAGAAATTGCAGATAAGGGATTAGATTTATATATGTTTGTTATAACAGACATTATTAATACAAATTCTAAAGTTATGGTTTTAGGAAACGACAAAGAAATAGTAGAAAAAGCATTTGATAAAAAACTTGACGAAGATGATTCTATGCTATTAGAAGGAGTAGTTTCAAGAAAGAAACAAATCGCACCTCCAATTTTAGCAAATTTATAATATATACTTAATAAGCTTTAATAAGAAAGAGTTGCTTATGAAGTGAACCTTAGTTGGAACATTTCATAAATAGCAACTCTTTTTTTAAATGTAATCTATCTGTAATGGTATTATGTATGCAGTTTTGCTATAATTTTAAGTGTAAAATTGTGTTAAATTTTATGTACGAAAGGAAAAAATATGGCTGAAGAAAAGTTAAATTGTGCAGATCAAAAATGCAAAGATGAAACATTAGAAATTTGTAAAAAATATGAAGCAGATAGAGGACATTTAATTGCTATATTAAATGATGCTCAAGAAAAATTTGGATACATCCCCAAAATGGCTCAAATGACAATTGCTGATTATCTAAATTTACCACTTGCTGAAGTGTACGGAGTAATTACATTTTACTCACGTTTTACAACAAAACCAAAGGGCAAATATAATATTTCAATTTGTCTTGGAACTGCATGTTTTGTTAAAGGTTCACAACAAATTCTTGATAGAGCAAAAGCAAGACTAGGTGTTGAAGAAGGTGAAATGACACCTGATGGAAAGTTCTCAATTGACACTGTAAGATGTGTTGGTGCCTGCGGATTAGCTCCTGTATTCATTATAAATGGCGAAGTATATGGCAGGGCAACTGTTAAAATGTTCGATGAAGTTTTAGATGAATATATGAATAAAGATTAATTGGAGGGAAACAAATGACAATAGAAGAATTAGAATCTATTAGAAATAGCAAAAGACAAGAACTTGATTTAAGAGTTAATTCAAACGCTCCAGGAGTTGAAAAACATATTTTAGTATGTCATGGAACTGGATGTACATCATCTAAGTCACCAAAAATTCTTGAAGAGTTTAATAGAATAATTAAAGAAAAAAATATTGAAAATGTAAGAGTTATTATGACAGGATGTTTTGGACTTTGTTCTAAAGGTCCAATTGTAATCGTTAGACCAGATGATACATTTTATTCACAAGTAACTCCAGCTGATTGCGAAGAAATTATTGAAAAACATATTTGCAATGGAGAAATTGTTGATAGATTACTTTGTGAAGATGTTGATGGAACTTTAGTACATAAACTAGATGAATTAAATTTCTATAAAAAACAAAAAAGAATTGCACTTCAAAATTGTGGTGTAATTAATCCAGAAGATATTGATGAATATATTGCATTTGATGGATATAAAGCATTAGCAAAAGTTTTAACAGAAATGTCTCAAGATGAAGTTATAAATGTTGTTTCAAATTCTGGATTAAGAGGAAGAGGTGGAGCAGGTTTCCCTACTGGCAAAAAATGGGAATTTGTTAAAGCCGAAGAAGGCGATATAAAATATGTAGTATGTAATGCAGATGAAGGTGATCCTGGTGCATTTATGGATAGATCAATTCTTGAAGGCGATCCACATGGAGTTCTTGAAGCTATGACAATTGCAGGATATGCAGTTGGAGCAATAAAAGGTTTCATCTATGTTAGAGCTGAATATCCAATCGCAGTTAATAGATTAAAAATTGCAATTGAGCAAGCTAAAAAATATGGTTTACTAGGTGAAAATATTTTTGGAACAGGCTTTAATTTTGATATTGAAATCAGACTTGGAGCAGGAGCTTTTGTTTGTGGGGAAGAAACAGCATTACTTGAATCAATTGAAGGTAAGAGAGGACAACCAAGATTAAAACCACCATTCCCAGCACATTCTGGATTATGGGGAAAACCAACATTAATTAACAATGTTGAAACTTGGGCAAACATTACTAAAATAATTTTAAATGGTGCTGATTGGTATGCTTCAATTGGAACAGAAGGATCAAAAGGAACTAAAGTTTTTGCATTAGGTGGAAACGTAAATAATGTAGGACTTGTTGAAGTTCCAATGGGAACAACTTTAAGAGAAATTATTTTTGATATCGGTGGAGGAATTCCAAATGGCAGAACATTTAAAGCTGCTCAAACAGGAGGACCTTCAGGTGGATGTATTCCAGAACAACATCTTGATACACCAATAGATTATGATAGTTTAAAAGAAATCGGATCTATGATGGGTTCAGGTGGATTAATAGTTATGGATGATAGCAAATGTATGGTTAACCTAGCTAGATTCTATTTAGAATTCACAGTTAGTGAAAGCTGCGGAAAATGTAATCCTTGTAGAATTGGAACAAAGAGATTGCTTGAATTATTAACTAAAATTTGTAATGGACAAGGAAAAGAAGGAGATATTGAAGACTTAGAAGAACTTGCAAACAACGTTGCAAATGCTTCAGTTTGTGGATTAGGTCAAACAGCTCCAAATCCTGTTTTAGCCACATTAAAATATTTTAGAGAAGAATATGAAGAACATATTAAAGAAAAGAAATGTAGAGCTAAAGAATGTAAAAAGCTTACAAGAATTATTATCAATAAAGATATTTGTAAAGCATGTGATTTATGTAAGAAAGCTTGTCCAGTAAATGCTATTATTGGCGAACCTGGACAAAAACATGAAATAGATCAATCAAAATGTATTAAATGTAGAACTTGTATGGCAAGTTGTCCATTCAAAGCAATTTATGATGAATAAATTTTAATAATAATACATTAAAATTTAATTGAATAAAATTAAATTAAATCAAATAAAAAATAATAAATTAAATGATAATAAAACTCAAATGAATATTTTATGAGAGGAAAACTATGGAAGAAGAAAAAATGATTAATTTAACAATTGATGGAGTTAGCGTTCAAGTTAAAGAAGGAGCAACAATTTTAGAAGCAGCAAGATCAGCAAACATTGACATTCCAACATTATGTTTCTTAAAAGAAGTTAATGAAATTGGAGCATGCAGAATGTGTGTTGTTGAAGTTGATGGAAGAAGAGGCCTTACAACTTCATGTGTAACAAAAGCTGAAGAAGGAATGATTGTTCATACAAACACTGATAAAGTTGTTTCTGCAAGAAGAACAGTTTTAAACTTATTACTTTCTAATCATGATCATGATTGCTTAACTTGCGTTAGATCTGGACATTGTGAATTACAAAATTTAGCTAACAGATATCATATAGATAAAATTAAATATGAAGGTGCTCGTTCAAAAGTTGGTGTTGATGACAAATCACCATCACTTGTAAGAGATTATGAAAAATGTATTCTTTGTGGAAGATGCGTTGCAACTTGTACAAAGATTCAAAACATAGGAGCAATAAATAATACTGGACGTGGCTTTGATTCATATATAGGAACAGCTGAAGATTTAAGTATTGATGATGTTGATTGTACATTCTGTGGACAATGTATTGAGGCTTGTCCAACAGGTGCACTTCGCGAAAAAGATGATACAAAAAAAGTTTGGGATGCTTTAAATGATCCAGATAAATATGTTGTTGTTCAAACAGCACCAGCAGTTAGAGTTGCAATTGGCGAAGAATTTGGAATGCCAATTGGAACAAATGCAAAAGGAAAAATGGTAACAGCATTAAAGAGATTGGGATTTGATAAAGTGTTTGATACAAATACAGCAGCAGATGTAACTATTCTTGAAGAAGCAACAGAATTTATTGAAAGAGCAACAAATAGTGGAGTACTTCCAATGATTACATCTTGTTCTCCAGGATGGATTAGATTTGCAGAGAAAAATTTCCCGGATCAATTAGATCATTTATCAAGTTGTAAATCACCACAAATGATGTTTGGAGCACTTATAAAATCATTCTATGCTAAATTCTTTAAGATAGATCCAAGCAAGATTTATACTGTTTCAGTAATGCCTTGTATTGCTAAGAAATTTGAATGTCAAAGAGAAGAAATGCAAGTTGATGGATTAAGAGATGTTGACGCAGTTATTACAACAAGAGAACTTGCAAGAATGATTAGACAAAGAGATTTAGATTTTGCAAATCTTGAAGATTCAGTATTTGATGATCCAATGGGAGAAGCTAGTGGTGCTGGAGCAATATTTGGTACAACAGGTGGAGTTATGGAAGCAGCATTAAGAACAGCAGCCGATTGGATTGAAGAAAAAGACCTAGATAAATTTGAATATCAAGAAGTTAGAGGCGAAAAAGGAATCAAGGAAGCAAGTGTTACACTTGGTGGAAAAGAATACAAAATCTGTGTTGCATCAGGCTTGGGAAATGCTAGAAAACTTCTAAATGATATTAGAGATGGTAAATCACCATATCACTTTATTGAAATTATGGCTTGCCCAGGTGGATGTGTAATGGGTGGTGGACAACCTATCAAAGATAGCAAAACAAGAGCAACAGTTGATATTAGAGGATTAAGAGCAAATGCTTTATATGATATAGATGAGAAGAGCACAATTAGAAAATCTCATTTAAATCCAAATGTTAAAGCTATATATGATGAGTATTTAGGAAAGCCAGGTGGAGAACTTTCACACAAATACTTACATACTCATTATCAAAAAGAAGAAAAATACAATATATCTTTTGATGACTAATATAAAATAAGATTAATTGGATGACTAATATTAAATAAGGTTAATCTGTAATGTAAAATATGAATTTGCTAAAAATTTATTTAATACTTTACAAATTAATCTATAAATAGAGGACTAATTTATGGAATATGAATTTGAAGTAATCGGAAAGATTGTAGGCAAAGAACGTCCAAGAATTAATCTTTATTCTGGGATGGTTTACACACCAACAAAGACTAAAGATTATGAAACACTTGTACAACAATATTTTAAAATGAAATATCCTAATTTTACTGAATTAACAGGAAGAGTAGGTATTGATATTGTTGCATACTTAAGCATACCTAAAACAACGCCAAAGAAGAATATACCAGATATGTTAGAAAACAAAGTTAGCCCTACAAAGAAACCTGATATTGATAATATAGCAAAATCTATATTGGACAGTATGAATAAATTTATAATTCATGATGATAATCAAGTTAGCAAAATATCTGTTGAAAAACGATATGGAGAAGAAGAAAAGGTTTGCATTAGAATTTATGAATATTAAATAGAAACATTTATATCAAAGCATTAAACGCTAAAAATATTTATATTTAAGAAATAAATGTTAATAGAAAGGAAAAAATGAAGAAACTTTTTAAAATTTTACTTATCCTTATAATATTAATAATCTTAGTAATTGGAGTAGGAGTAGGTATTTTTGCAATAAATGGGTATCAAGACTATAAAAGTGTTATAGATAAAATACCACTTAGTTCAAAAGTATATGACCTTCAAAGCAAAACATCATATGTAAAATATGGAGATATAAGCAAAGACTATTTTAATGCAGTAGTTGCTGTTGAAGATGAAAGATATTGGAATCATGGAGCAATAGACTTTAAAAGTATAGCAAGAGCAATATTATCAAATATAAATAAAGGTAAATATACAGAAGGCGCAAGTACAATTACAATGCAAGTAGCTAAAAATTATTACTTTATGGAAGATGGTGGACTAACTGCTCATGAAAGAAAAGGAGCAGAAATATTTATAGCTTTTGATTTGCAAAATAGTTATTCTAAAGAAGAAATTCTTGAAATGTATGCAAATATGATTTACTTTGGAGCAGGATATACAGGAATAAAAGATGCTGCACAAGGATATTTTAAGAAAGATCCTAAAGATTTAAATCTTGCCGAAAGTATAATGCTAGCGGGTGTTCCTAATGCACCTAGTTTATATTCACCAAAAGTAAATAAAGACCTTTGCAAGTCAAGAATGGGAAAAGTTATTAGATCAATGGTAAGCAACAAATATATAACTCAAGAAGAAGCGGATCAAATAGATATGTCTTTTATAGATGAAATATATGAAAAGAGCAATTTGAAGCAAGAAAACTAAAATAAAAAATGACTTAGAAGAAACAATAATTAATATAGAAAAATATTAATGAAAGAGGAAAATCAAGAATAACAAACGTTATTCTTGATAAAATCCTTAAATTTTGATATCATAAACAAAGTGATGTGGGTGTAGTTCAACGGCTAGAACGTAAGGCTCCGAACCTATAATCCGGGTTCGATTCCCGGTACCCACTCCAATATTATAAAAAATAAGTCAAGTTAATCGACTTATTTTTTTTGCTCACCCCCTGAAGAGAGCAAAATTTAGCCCTAAATAAATGAAAAAAGTTTACATAACGCCAAATTAACAAAATTTTAATACTTTCTTGAAACACTTATAAAACCTAGAAAAGTACAAAAAATAATGGCAAAAAGTGGAAAAAAGACACAAAAAAGCGATACATTTTTTGCATTTTTTATAAAATCATGGTATAATTAACGATGTTGGCAAAATAAATAGTGACAATTCAGTGACAAGAAAGGAATTTAAGAGAATTTAATATATGTTAAACGATAGTAAGGACGGTACAAATATTAAGCTTTTAGCTACTATTGGTGTTATGGCTTTTATTTCAATAATAGCTTTTACTTGTATCTATTCATTAACTACTACTTCAAAACAAGCAAAACTAGCGGAGGTTAATGAAGAAACGTCAAATTCAAGCAGCGAGGTTCTTTCTGAAAACAATATAACAGTTTCAGAAAGAGAGGCAAACATTACATCAAGATCAAGTTTTGAAGGAAGAATGAATGAAGCTACTTCAAATACTGAGACAATAGCTGAAGATGATTCAGCAATTGCTAAGTCATTAGCAGACACAATTGAAAAAGGTATTGATGATTTAAAATACATTTCAATTGATGAGGTTAAGATTTCATCAGATATGGATATTACACAATTTTGTGGATTATCTAAAGATGATTTCATTAAGCTTATTTCAGATTGTAAAGCAGATACAACAGGATGGTTTGAAAACCATGCAGGAAAAATATATGATTTATGTCATAAATATCAATTAAACGAAATCTTTTTCTGTGGATTAATTTCAGCAGAATCAGGTTGGAACATAGCTTCAAACCATAGATCTACAAATAACTTTATTAGTTTAATGTCAAATGGTAGATTAATAAGATATAGCTCAGAAGATGAAGGACTAGAAGTTGCAGCAAAAACATTACATAAAAACTACTTATCAAAAGGTGGATCATTTTATTATGGTAAAACATTATCTGCAATGAATACTAAGTTCTGTGGATCAGCTTCATGGGTTGGTTTAGTTTATGGTCGAATGAAACAAATAGTTAAATAAAATTTAAGTGCTTAAACTCTAAAACTAGAGAATAAGCACTTTTTTATTGCCTAAATTGTTAAAATATGGTATAATTATTGTATGTTTGTGTAAATAAAAAAAGGAGAAAATATGGACGTAAAAGACTATAGAGAAATAACTAAAAGTTATTTTAAAAGAGAAAACTTTGCTATGAGCGCAAAAGAAGACAAAGATAAAGAGATGGATAGTAAAATATTGGATTGCATTATTAGAGAGCAACCACTAATAGGTATGTCTGTCTATGAATTTATGCTTAAAGACTCTTTATATGTTTTAAATTCAATATATCCAAATGTTTCTTCAGAAGATGCAAGCAACTTAGATAGAAGAATATCAAAGCACCTTGAAAATAATATGGATAGAACTAGGGATGAAAAACTAGCAATATTAGAAAAAATGCTTAAAGAAAATAAAAACAAAATAGATTATAGACGATTACTATTAAATACCGTTGTAAGTTTCAGGGGTGCTATTGAATATGCAAAAGCAGAAGGAAGTAGTAATAGTAAAATACAGAAAATTGAAATGCTTAGAAAAGAAACAATAGAAAGAATCAGACCATTTAGACCTACAACTGAGGATCCTGAAGTATATATGACTGGTCCAGGACAAAAAGAAGATCAAGTTGTTATTACTTATAGCAACTGGGATGAAGTAGTTAATGGTAAACCTAGCAAAAATGATGTTGATGTAGGATTAAATGAAAATGAAAAAAAACAAGTAGAAGACTTTTTTGATTTTGAAGATATAAGAGTAATACCTGAAGGTTATGAATGTGCAAGTAATGTTGATAATTATATGGCATATTCACTTGAAAAAGTGGAAAAAATTGATAATACAATTAAAGTATCTGATGCAAATGTCATAATAAGAAGTATTATGAAACAACCTGAATATAGAAGAGCAATTTCTCCTGAAAAATATCATTTTATTGCTTTATATAGAATGCTAGAATTTATTGAAAGTTATGTTATGCTAGAGAATGATGAAACATTTAAAAAATTAAAAGATAAAACAGGCGCTTTAAAACTTACAAGAAAGCTTCAAGAGTTAGTAAATAATGACGCTAAAGAAGGCAAACGAGTAGATGAACCTTTCATACTTTTTATGGATGCACATAGAATAGAAACAAAATATAAATATAATACTTCAATAGTAGCGGATTATGATAAAATCAATCAAGACTATGAACTTAGTAAAGATAGAATATATGGATGTATCGATAGGTTAACAATAGAAAATATTAAAGACTTTTATGATGGAATAACAGATGAATTTGAGAAAAAGATGATAAGAAGTGATCCAATGTCATTAATAGATTTATATCAAGAAGGCATAATACCATTAACAGAATTTATTATAAATATGAATATATTAGATGGAAAAGAACAATTTTCAATAATTAATAAAGCTTGGGACAAAAAAGTAATAAAAGAACAAGATTTAAAACTTATAATAGAAGTAATGAGCAAATTAGATGCAGAAATAAAATTAATAAGCAAAGCAGATAAAGAAAAATATATAAACAGACTAGAGAATATAGTAAATGCAAAGATATTCAAAGAAAGAAGCAAAGAATTTAGTTTAAATGAAATAGAAGCAATGAGACAACGCTTTGAAGAAAAAGATTATTCTAAAAATCAAGTATTTGATGAATTATTATTAGCAGGAATTATAAATCAAGATTTATTAATTGAAAAATATTATGATGGAATGATTAAAGCAGAAGACTTAATCAATTTTACTAAGTACATTGAAAATAATGAAAAAATTAAAGATTTAGTTGATTATTCAAAGATTAAATTTGATTCAAAAGTTTTAAGCCAAGTGTATATTCAATTAAATTTAAAAAATATTGTAAATTCTTTAGTAAATAAAGAACATTTTGACAAAAAAGAATTATCTGAATTCTTTGCAACAAGACCATATATAATTAGAAATTGTACACCAGAACAATTAAAAGAATTTCAGAAAATATTAAAATTACAAACAGAATTATTACAAAAATCAGATGATAAAATGCAAAAAGAATTTATGGAAACACTTGAAGATGTTGCATGTGTACATGGAGTTACATATGATTTATTTAGTAAAGGAGTTATATCTAGATATATTGCAGAACAATATGGTGGAACAGAGTTTATAAAGCAATATCAAAAAACTCAATTGATAGATGGATTGAGATATAATGATTTATCAAGTGTTAAAAATTTAATTAATGCTTATAACCATGGAAGAATAGATTTAAGTAAAATTTTGAAAAAATACACTGAAGGAGAAATACCATCAGAAATCTATTTTGCATTTAAAGAAAACAGAGATATGACAGGTGCTGTTGATAAAGATTATCTTATTGGTTTATATGATAAATACGCTAAGACAGGTAAATCAGCTGATTTAGAAAAACTTGAAAAATATTATAAAGAGTTTACTAGTATTGAAAAAGATGAAAAAGTTTTAGCAGAAATAGATAAAAAACAAGTAGAATTAATATCTGCAAAGAAAAGTAATAAATCTAATATTGTAACAATGGCTAGAAGTGGAGTTATCAATAAAGAAAATATTGCTCAAATGGATCTTGCAACAGTTGCAGAATTAATTATGTCAGGCAACACATTAAATAGAGAGACTGCTAAAGAATTATTTAGAGATATTAATGGTACTACAACAAAGAGAGATAAATTAGAAGAATTATTCAAAATGGGAATATTAACTCAAGATGAAATGTTCACAATTCTTGCTAATGTTTATGTAGGAAATAAAGAGAGTGAAGAGAAGCAACAAGAAATTGATGCAGATAATATGAACTATTTCTTTGATAAAAATTATTTTGAATCTGAATATGATGAAATAATTATAAGAAACGAACCAACAAGGCATAATAGAAAAAATGTAGGAACATTAAGAAACGAACAA
The DNA here is from genome assembly GCA_045643205.1 of Clostridia bacterium. Lineage (GTDB taxonomy): Bacteria > Bacillota > Clostridia > TANB77 > CAG-508 > CAG-793. The sequence continues at coordinate 84,548 of JAZUKI010000010.1, forward strand.
CAAAGATTTCCTATTAAGGATAGAGTTGAATTTTTATATTCATTAGATACAAAGGAATCAGTTAACTACAAAGCTGGTCCTGCATTAATTATTCAATTACCAGAAAAAAATAAAGTAATTATTGAAACATTAGGAACACCAAGTAAAGATGGTACAGGAACATTATCAGATTTAACTAACCATTGCACATATATTGTTTCTAAAGATGAATTTGAAAATATTAAGGCAGAAATATTTGAAGAAAAAGAAGCTGTAATTAAAGCGAAGAGAAAAGAAGTTGAAAGCGTATTAAAGTATAGCAAACTTATAGAGATATATAACAACTATGGTAAAGAACTTGGAATAAGAAGATTTAGACATAATAAACATTGGCAATCATCCTTATTGAAATATTTTGATACAAGTGAAACTTTAGGTGGAATTCAAGACATACAAGAAAGTAAAGATATAATTGATTAATTTAAAATTTATTAAAAATTATAATTGATATTATAGTTAACAATATAAAGTATCTAATTGATTAATTGTAATTTTCTATTGAAAATTAAAGGGTTTTATGAAAAAATATATAAAGATTAACTAAGGAGAAAATAATGAATAAACTATTGATAAAAATTATTGAGAGTTTTAATAGCAATGAAGAAGCTTTTAAAAAGGCAATTGCAGAAGACGAAATCAATTGTGATTTTAATTTGAAAAAAGCAACTGACATTATTGCTGCATATGATAATTTTAAACAAAGTACTTTAAACTTAAGATTAATTGCTATTACGAATGGTAATCCATATACAACTATAGTTCTATGCTTACAATCAATTCTTAACAAATCAAAAATTACAATATGTACAAATAATGTTATGAATTCATTAAATAGCACTATAGTAAAAATTATTGCTGAGGCTTGCTCAAAGATTAATAAGCCTGAATTCTCGAATAGATTATCAGTAGAAGATTTAGCAAATTATGCTTCTAACTATCCTAGAATGAGTATAATGGTCGCAGATGATATACCTGAGTATACACAATTACTAAAATTAAAGTTACCAGTAAGATATGTTCCAGTATTTTCATTAGACTTATTTTATGATTCAAATGATTTTTCTAGTTCTGTTAATACTATCGATATATATTGTGATAAACATTATATAAATTTAAATATTATTTCTGATGCTAATTTAGAGAAACTTTTAATAAAAGAAAGTAAGGAAATATCAAGTAGATCAGTACTAATTTTAACTTCTGATACAAGTAAGTTTGAAGGAGTAAAAAAAGAATTAGATTCGAAAATTGTTTATATGAATTTTAATCCGTTTGATATTTATGAAAAAGAAATAGTTGATCAAATCATAGCAACAAAACCTTATTAATAAAGAATAAAAAATAAAAAATAAAAAATAAAAATAGCAGATATACAATATGTTTATCTGCTATTTTTTTTATTTACTATTTAATTTCTGTTCCGCCCCATTCTACAACAACAAATCCTGTTCTTTCTGGAGTTTCTAATTTTTGTTCAGGTACTTCAATATAATCATCTAGTGGCTTAAATTGCATTAATACTCTAATTATTGTATCTGGTTCAGTAGAAAATTCTAATGGCATAATCTCATTTATTTCTCCTGGTGTAGCAAATCGTATATAGTTATATTTATTTTCTTGTAATTTAGGTAACCAATATACAATAAATTCTTCTGCTTCTCTTTCAGTAAGACCAAGTATTGTAAGTTTTTCTTCTAAAAATTGTATTGAATCTTCTCCTGATACAACGAATCCATCTTCAAAATTTTCTAATTCATTTTGTATTCCTTCCCAATATAAAGAATATAATTGCCTTCCTGTATTAGTATCAATTAAAGTTCCATCTGGATTAGCAATAACATTCCATCCATTTTTATAATCAGGATAAGAACAAGTTATATTTTCTGGTCTGCCTAAATTAACAGATAATTGTATAGTTGTTTCTGGATATAAATATATAATAGGCTTGGCAAGTCCTGATGGTACATTACCCCTTGCTGAAGGAATAGAAAATCCACTACCATCATAATCTGATGGATAAGAATTTGTAGAATTCTCATTACAATCATTACATTCAGAATCTTTAGGATAAGGCAATATTGAAAATAAAAAAACACCTATAACAAGTAATGCAACAACTATAATAGCAATAATAAAAAATTTTGAATTATTATTTTTTGATTGATTGTTTTCCATTTTAAACACCTCCAAAAATATATTAGAATAAAATGTACTTTTTTAAATTAATTGTATAAATAAAACAAATTAATTTAATTTATTTTACGATTAAATTTATAAATATTCAATTGCTTTTCTAGCTAATTCATCACATCTGTTATTTAATTCTACGTCAGAATGTCCTTTAACTTTAATAAAATTAATTTTATGATATTGTGATAAGTTATAAAGTGCTTGCCATAATTCTTGATTTTTTACTGGCTTTTTATCAGCAGTTTTCCAATTGTTTTTTACCCAATTGTAAATCCAACCTTTTTCAAATCCATTTACAGAATAAGCACTATCACTATATAAATCAACTTCACAAGGTCTATTTAGCATTTTTAAACCTTCGACTATAGCTGTTAATTCCATTTCATTATTAGTAGTTTCTTTTTTACCACCATTAATTTCTTTTTTGATATCTTTAAATAATAAAACAGCAGCCCATCCGCCAGGACCTGGATTTCCAGAGCAGGCTCCGTCTGTATAAATAACAACTTTGTCCATGTAAACCTCCTAGGTTTGTAAATTTCTATGATTTTATGCTATTATAACAACAACAAAATTAAAAAACAAGAAGAAAGAGGAGCAATTAATGGACAAAATATTAGGAATTATTGCAGAATTCAACCCTTTTCATAATGGCCATAAACATCTAATTGATCAGGCTAAAAGTATAGTTAATCCAGACTATACTATTATTGCTATGTCTGGAAACTTTACACAAAGAGGGCAAGCATCAATTATCAATAAATTTGAAAAAACAAAAACAGTTTTAAATGCTGGTGCAAATTTAGTTATAGAAATACCTACAATTTATAGTATTTCAAGTGCTGAAAATTTTGCCGAGGGTGGAGTAAAGACTTTAATGCAAGCAAAAGTTACTCATTTAGCATTTGGAATAGAAGATGATAATTTAGAAATAATTAAATTGATAGCGGATACTTTAGTAGAAGAAAAAGAAGAATATAAAGTAATCTTAAAACAGTATATGAATGAAGGGTTATCTTTTGCTCAAAGTAGATGCAAAGCTTTAATCGATTATTTAAAAAACGATAAAGTAGAAGAGACAATAAATAAACCTAATAATATTTTAGCAATTGAATATTTAAAAGCTATTAAAAAATTGCATGCTAACTTTGAAATTGTTCCGGTTAAAAGAAACTCTGAATTCAATAGCAGTACAGATATAAGAAATAAAATTTTTAACAATGAAGAATATGAATATGATGTTCCTAAAGAATCATACGAAACCTTAATGGAAAATAATGGAAATTACATAAGCTTAAAGAATTTTGAAAAAATAATAATATATAAGTTAAGAACAATGAATGAAGATTCCTTAAAAGAATTGGCAGATGTAGCAGAAGGATTAGATAATTTAATGGTAAAATATGCCAAAGAAACAAATGAATTGGATAGCTTAATTAAAAATATAAAATCTAAAAGATATACACAAACTAGAATACAAAGAATTCTGCTATATGTTTTATTTGAAATAACAAAAGAAGATATGAAAATGTCAAAGGAAGGTATGCCATATGTTAGAGTTTTAGGAATGGATGCAAATGGTGAAAAATTGTTAAAGAATATTGATTCAAATATTTTAATTACATCTGTTAAAAAATTCTATGATAGCTGCAATAATAGTAATTACAAAAGATTACTTGATTTAGATATTAAAGCAACTAACATTTATTCTTTGATGACTAATAGAAAATGTAACGCTGATTTGGATTATACAGAAGGATTAATTGTAAAATAATAACTAATAAATTAGACAGTGAAATAAAAGAGAAAGATAATAATAAACAAAATAGCAAATAAAATAATAACTTAAACTCAGTAATACCAGTTATTTCCAATATTACAATAATGTTAAGTTTAATTGAAAAGGGTGGAATAGTTTCAATTTTTTATATAAACTTATAGTGTATACTTAGGAGGAGAAATGGAAGAAGAGAGTTTTGCTAGTTACATATTGTCTCAAACTGATTGGGGTAAAAAATTAGAAATAATGTTTTATCTTAAAAAGAAAACAAATATTTATTATAATAATGCAGTTATTTTTAAAACATTAATAAGCAAAATGTTTACTGAATATTTAAATGAAAAAAATCCTGATATGAATTTAGACACTAACCTTATTATAACTGCAAGATTATTATGTGATTGTTGCAAAAAAGAAGATTCGACAGATCAAGATGAGATTCATAGCTATGCAAAAAAAGGTGCTGAATATTTAGCAACTCTTGGATTTGATGAGCGTTTTTGCCAAATATGTGAAGGAGTTAATAGATATACTTTAAAAGATAATAGACCTATTGAAAGTGATATTATTGAACTTGCTGATCAATTTGGTGGATTAGTTTTAGACAGACCAGAAAGAAAAGGTTTTAGTCCTGAGGAAGCAATAGAAACTATAAAAAATAATAATTTAAAAGATGTTGACAATAGAGTACTAAATCAATTTTCTGAATTTGTTAAGCTTTTAGATAGTATAGAAGCTTAAGGAGGTTATTATGAGTATATTAAGTAAAAAGATTGAAGATTATAATGACTTGGTAAAAAAAGGAAAACAAGCTGATGTTTCTAAAGAGAGTGTAAAGAAAGCATTAGACACTCACAATGAATTAAAATCAGCATTAGCAGATCAAATTAAGAAAAAATCGAAGCCAAAAGTTTTTCAAGTACAAATGCCAAACGAAGTTAAAAAGAATAAAGATAATAAAAGAATGCAAACACCTTATAGCATATTTAATTCAAGTACAGTAGTAGAAAATTTAGAAGATATAGGTGTTACTGCAGCTTCAATTAATAGAAAATCTACAGATGATAAAGAAATAGATTTTAAAAGTGGAAACAATGGTTTACATACTGTTAAATTAAAATTTGTTGATAATTCTAATTTATATCAAGTTGAAGAAGATAATGTTTTAAAATTAAATCCACTTCAAACTACTTTTTCAGAGAATGAATTAAATGAATATACTTTTCAAAATCCAATGTTAGATAATTATAGAAAAAGCTTTGGTAGTGAGAGTTTCTAAGTTAAACAAGAGCTAATTGAAAATAACTAAAAAATACTAAATACTAAAATTGAAAACAACTAAAAATTGAAAGCAAATAAAATTAATAAAGCAATTTAAAAATAAAAAAATTTTTGTTTTAAATTTGCTAAATTATAATTAGTGTTAATAAATTAAATTAGATTAAATTAAATGAAATAGGGAAGGCTACAACCTTCCTTATTTATATGCTTTTACAAAATTATATATAAAAAATAATGGAAAGATATAGTAATTATGGTTACTATTTTATGGTAAGTACGATTTCCAATATTCTCCAATCGCTTATAAAATAAGCAAAAGAGCACTTGCAAAATATCAAATATATGATAAAATGACTTTGATTTTTTTTACATAATTTTATTACATAAGTTTTATCAATTAAATTTAACTTAATAAGGAGATATAAAATGGACAAACAAATTAAACTATTTTTAGAATTCTTAAAGAATGAAAAGCGATTATCTGAAAACACTTTACAATCTTATAATCGTGATATTCAACAATACAAATTATTCTTAGAAATGAATAGATTAAATTATTTGAAAATCGAGAATGATGAATTACAAGAATATATTGATGGTTTAAAAGAGTTTGGAAAGAAACCTGCTACAGTATCAAGAAATTTAGCAACATTAAGATCATTCTATAATTTCCTTATGAGAACAAAGAAAATAAAAGATGATCCAACATTCAATGTACAAGCACCTAGAGTAGAAAAGAAAACACCAAGTGTTTTAACATCTGATGAAGTTAATCTACTTCTTGAGCAACCAAAAGATGTTGATTTAAAAGGAACACGTGATAAAGCAATGCTTGAAGTTGCTTATGCTACAGGAATGAAGGTAACTGAAATTATTGATTTAAATATTGAAGACTTCAAGGAAGAACAAGGAATCATTTCTATAAAGAGTAGAAAAAGTACAAGAGATATTCCATTAGGCGGAATGGCCATTGCAGCATTAAAAGAATATATTAGTGATGCTAGACCAATTTTATTAAAAGATGAAAACAACAGAGCATTATTTATAAACATGAATGGTTCAAGATTAACAAGACAAGGTTTTTGGAAAATAGTAAAATACTATAAAGAGAAAGCTCATATTGAAAAAGATATTACACCACACGTTTTACGTCATTCATTTGCATCACATCTATTACAAAATGGTGCTGATATGAAGTCTATCCAAACAATGTTAGGACATTCAGATATTTCATCAACAAAAGTTTATGCTAGTTTTGAAAATGCAGAGATAAGAGATGTTTATAAACATACTTTCCCAAGAGCATAGTAATAGTAAAAGTAAATTATATTAAAAATAAATAGAATAAAAAGTGGTTATTTGAAGTGGACTAAATATAGTTCACTTCAATTTTTATTAACCACTTTTTTCTTTTAAGTAAGTGTCATTTCTATTGTTATTTAAAATTTGTAATGATATAATTCCGTTGATTATCTATTTAATTGAAAGGATAAAAATGAAATCAGCAGAAACCAATAAATTAGGTACAGAATTAGAACTTTTTACTTCAGTTGATTATATAGGAAAAGGTTTTCCTATAATGCTTCCTAGAGGTGCACGTTTAATCAAAAATTTGCGTAACTACATTGAGTATTTGGAAGAAAGATATGGATATAAAATAGTTAGAACACCTAATGTTTCTAATTCCATCATTTATAAGATGGAAGATAGATTTGATGATACTAACAAAGAAGAAATGTTCATAATAGATAATGATCCTGAAAATCTTAGCGATGATGAAAATGACTTTGTGTTAAGACCTAGAATTGAGCCATTTCATTGTGCTGTTTTTGGCATAAAGAAACATAGTTACAGAGAGCTTCCAGTAAAATTATGTGAAACTTCTACTGTATATAGAAATGAAAAAGATTTAAAAGGATTAAACATAGTAAGACAATTCACAATGTCTGATGCAAGTGTTTTTTGCGAACCAGAAAATGTAGAAAAAGAAATATACAATGGATTAAGATTTCAAAAAGCATTAATTGAAAAAATGCAATTAGATAATATTACATATGAAATAAATACTTGGAATATTTCTAAAAAAGAAGACTACATTGGAACAATAGCAGAATGGGAAGATGTTACTAATGCAATGAAAAAGGCATTAGAAGATTTAGGATTACCATATACAGTAAACAATCAAGCAAAAATATACGGACCGATAATTAGAGTAAAACAAGATGGAATTAACTTTTCAAAAATACAAATTGATTTTGAAATCACCCATAGATTTGATTTGGCATATACCAATATTGATAATGAAGAAAAAACACCGATATATATTCATAATACATTAATTGGAAGTTACGAAAATTTATTAGGAATATTAATAAGCAAATATCATGGTAACATACCTCTTTGGATAGAACCACATCAAGTAGTTATTATTACAGATGGAGCAAATGTTAAAGAGTTTGCAGAACAATCAAGAAGAGAATTTGTTGCTAATGGAATTAGAGTTGAAGTTGATGATGTAAATATAAGTGTTCAAAAAAGAATTGATCATAACAATGAAATAAAAATTCCATATGTTTTAGTAGCTAAAAAAGACGGATTAAATAGAAATCAATTGTATTTATGCAGTGAAGGAAAACAAATACCAATTGATGTTAAAGAATTAATAAACAAAATTAACGATAGATTAGCAGAAGAGGGATATGTAAGAGATACTGAATAAAAAACAGGAGGATAATAAATTGCCTAAAACAATTTTAGAATACATTGGATTAAAATTAACCAGATTATCTACAAAGCTAAAAAGCGTAAAGCCAGACTATAAGCCATATAGCTCTGGAGATAATGTTGGAAAATATAAAGTATATAAGAAAGTAAATATTAAGAAACTACAAGTATTAATTAGTGATACTGATAGAACTACTGATATTACTGAAAGATTCAAAGAAGCTTTACCATTACAAGAATATATAAAAATGGATAAAGAAGCCTTTGAAAAATGGATCAATGGTGTAACACAAAAAGATATTAAGGAAATTGAAAAACAACAAGAACTATTTGAAAAGAAAATTCCATATTTTGTAAAATATGATAAAAACTATTTATGGCAAATTTTCTATTCAAAAGAAGATGATAAATATTTTATGCTAGTTCCAGCCAAAGAAACTGAAAATCAAACATTAGCATATGTAATAAAGAAGAAATTGGAAGATGATAAAACTGATATATTCGTTCCAATTTGCAAAGAGGAAGTTAGCGATACTTATTATTCAGGAAAAGAAATCGAAGATATTATTACATATATAAAATTATTTACAAATCAATGGCCTGAAATAGTTGAGGTTCAAGAAGATAAAGAAAACACATTATATATAATGGGTGAAACAAAGCTTAGAGATAATTTTTCAACTAAGTATAGAACAGTGATAAAAAGTATAGATGAAGCTAAAAACTTTTATACAGTATTAAAGGCACTTTATGTTTTAGCAACAGAAACAAATTATCAATATAAGTTTGATCCAGGTATCGATGAAGAAGGAAACTTTACACTTTCTTATGATAAAAAAGTAATTAACATTAAGAATATTCAAGAATTTATTTCTAATGAAACAGGAAGACAACAAGGATTAAAATATTCATTAAAAAATGAAATACAACAAAGCAAAGAAAAGATTAGTAAGATAAACGAAATTCTAAAAAAACAAAGTGAAGTATATGTAAAACAAGAAAAACAAATCTTTGAATTTATGAATTGTAAGAAGAGTGTTATTAAAAGAGTTAAATATTTCTTTAGTAACAACAAAAAAGTTATAGCTGAAAATAAAAATTTACTTACAAGATTAAATGAAGAAAAAAATGTTTCAGTAAAAGAAATAAAAGAAAAAGAAATAAATGTAGATAAACAAGATTACTCAAAATTTGTTGATATATTTACAGTTGCAGATTTAGTAAAAAATTCAGTAGAAGTTAAGAAAATTTCAGCTGAAGCTAAAAATCTGGAAGCGGATGTCAAAGTTTTATTGTTAAAGCAAGAAAATATGACTAGAAAAACAGACAATGCTCAAAAATATCTTGATGAAATTCAAAAGCATAAGAGAAACTTATTTGATTTCTGGAGATTTACAAACAAAGATAATGCAAATGAATTAGCAGAAGGTCAAGCACAAGGTGAAAATATTAAACAACGTCCTATATTCAATTATGATGAAGATAAAGATGACCTTGGATTAGATGTCGATTCACTACAAAGACAAAAATTAAGTGATGAAGAATGCAATGCTGTATATTTAAGCAGATATATATTACCAGCTCTTAATGCGATTGTTACAAAGAGTGATACATATTTAATTGATGAATGTTATGATTCATTAAAAGAAAATCTTAAAAATAGCGACCAACGCGAATCTATTTTCGGTGGTATGGGCGATGAAACAGATAACATTAAAAAAATAAAATTCAAACAACATAGAGAAAATTCTCGTGAATTGTATTCTATTTTAAAGTTTAATAATGATACAACATTAGAAGATTTCAAAGAAACTTGTAGAAATTATGGTAGATTACTAAATGAAGCATATAACAAAATTAGTTGCAAATATGATATGGAAATCTATTATGATAAGAGAAACAAAGGATTTATTAAAGCTACAATTAATCCTTATGAATTAGTTGAAGATGAAGAGAATGAAAAGATTTATAAAGCAAAAATATCTGCTGAAAATCATATATTATTTTTCAGTAATATCATAATGTATAACAATATTAGTAGAACATTACCTGTTGGAATGGATGAGACAAATGAAGTTTTACTAAAGGTTGGAGATATAAAGGAGATTAATAAGGATAAGATTAATATAATTGTAGAAAAAGATTTGTTTAATGTAGACATAAGAAAAGTTACATTAATTGAAGAAGCAAAGAGACAATAAGTAAAAAATGTGTTATAATACTCGAAGCTTTATATAATAAGCAATCAAAAAGGAGAAATACCCAATGAATTACGAAGAACTATTAAAAGATAACAAGCAAGAGCATTTATTAGAATATATAAAGTATCTTGATGAAAAAGACAAAACAAAAAAGGACACACTTATAAAACAAATTGAAAACATAAATTACAAGCAAATTGAAAAATTGTATGGAACAACATTAGAAATGATGAATCCAGAAAAAGTTTTAAAAACTGCAATGGTTGAACATTTACCTTTTACCAATAGAGCAAAATTAACAACTAAAGAATACAAAAAAATTTATGCTGTAGGAAAAGAAATTATTCAAAGTAATCAACTCGCAGTAGTAACAATGGCTGGAGGCCAAGGAACAAGACTTGGACATAATGGACCAAAAGGAACATTTTTATTAAATGTAAAACCAGAACCTAAATCATTATTTCAAATAATAGTAGAAGATTTACTTCATGCAAAAGAAGAATATGGAGTTTATATAAACTGGTACATTATGACTTCAAACGAAAATAATAAAATGACAAAGAATTTTCTTGAAGAACATAACTATTTTGGATATCCAGCAGAAAATATAAAAATATTTATCCAAGGCGATTTACCTTTATTAGATGAACAAGGAAAATTAATCGTTAATAGTGATTATGAAATTAAGGTTGCTTCAGATGGAAATGGTTGTATTTATAAGGCTATTGCTGATGAAGGAATACTTGATGATATGAAAGCTAAAGGCATAAAATGGATATTTGTCGGAGGCGTTGATAATGCATTAGTTAAAAATGTAGATCCAATATTAATAGGATTAACTAAAATTGAAGGAAATCAAATTGGATCAAAATCAATTGCAAAAGCTTATCCACAAGAAAGAGTTGGAGTTTTTTGTAAAAAGAATGGTTATCCAGCAGTAATTGAATACTCTGAAATACCTGAAGAAATGGCTGAAGAAGTAGATGAAGAGGGAGATTTATTATTTGGAGAAGCCAATATAATCAACCACATATACACAATTGAAGCTATTGAAAAAATTTCAAAAGAAGAATTGCCTTATCATAGTGCACACAAAAAAGCTGACATGACTATGGTTGATGGAACAGTAGTTAAAGCTACAGAGCCTAATGCATATAAATATGAATCATTTATTTTTGATGGATTCAAATACTTCAATAATATGACTCTTTTAAGAGGTGTTAGAGAAAACGAATTTGCACCAGTTAAAAATGCTGAAGGAAAAGATAGTCCAGCAACAGCTGTAGAACTATATAATAATTATTGGAAATTATAATAAAAAAATAAGAGAAAGTTGTAATAGAAAAAACTATAATAAAAATATAATAGGAGAAAACTATGGAAGAAGCTAAAATTGTTAATTTATATGATTTAAATGAAACTATAGCTAGCGATTTAATAAGCAAATATGAATATCCATGGGAAGTTTTACCACATATTGCAGAATATATTTTAGAAATTGGACCAAATCTTCCTACAGATGAATATAAAGAAATATCTGAAAATGTATGGGTACATAAGACAGCAAGTATTGATAAGAGTGCAACAATTGTTGGACCAACAATTATTGGATCAGATACTGAAGTAAGACCAGGAGCATATATTAGAGGAAAAGTTATTATAGGAAATGAATGTGTTATTGGAAATTCATGCGAATTTAAAAATTGTATATTATTCAATGTAGTTAAAGTTCCTCATTATAGCTATGTAGGAGATTCTATAATTGGTTTCCATTCACATATGGGAGCAGGAGCAATTGCATCAAATCTTAAAGCTGATAACCAAGCAGTTACTATAAAAAAATATAATGATGATGGAGTTGTAGTTGATAGTATTGAAACAGGAATGAGAAAAATTGGTGCAATGCTAGGTGATAGCGTTGAAATTGGATGTCAATGCGTGCTTAATCCTGGAACTGTTGTTGGTAGATATTCAAATGTTTACCCACTTTCAATGGTTAGAGGAGTTATTCCTCCAAAACATATTTATAAAGCAAAAGATAATATTGTGCCAAAAGATAGTAATAATATGTAATTGATTGAGTACAAAAAACAGTAATAAAATGTAATTAATGGAAAATTGCGATAATTAAAAAACAAAAGAAAATACTGAAAATACTTGACTTATCGCCGTTTTTTAGAGTATAATAAATATGTACATAAAAAAGAGAGCAAGAGAGGAAGAAATTCCTCTCTTAATTGTTGCTTAAAATTCAGTGCAAAACCAATCATACAAAATTGATAAATGTTAAAAATTGGTAAAAATACTAGGAGTTTTATTTATGAAAGGAGTTAAATTGACTAATTTAGAAACAGAAATCAAAGAAGTTCTTGAACCAGTCATTAATGATTTAGGATTTAAGGTTTATGACATTATTTATGAAAAAGAAGCTCAAGACTATTATTTAAGAGTTTTTATTGATAAGGATGAAGTTATTAGTAGTGATGATTGTGCTTTAGTAAGTCAAACAATTGACCCTATTCTTGATGAAAAAGACTTTATAAAAGGTTCATATTTACTAGAAGTATCTTCACCAGGAATAGAAAGAAGAATTAGAGATGATAGTCAACTTGAGAAAGCAATTAATTCTAAAATTGAAGTACATACTTATAAGAAAGTAAATGAAGAGAAAGTTTTAATAGGAAATTTAGTAAGCTTTTCAGAAAGCAACATTATAATAGACATAAACAATGAAAATATAGAAATTGACAAAAACAATATCTCAACTATGAAAACAGTTTATGAGTGGGAGGATTAATAAAAATGAAAAAGAGAGTAAAAAAGGCAGAATACAAAGGAATCGATACAACTGAAATGCTAGCAGCATTAGATGAATTAGAAAGTTCAGAAGGATTAGATAAAAAAATGCTTCTTGAATCTATTCAAAATGCATTAGTTTCAGCATACAAAAAAGACTTTGGAAGTGATGAAACAAATGTTGTAGTTGAATTTGATAAAAAAGATGGAAGCATGCATATTTATCAAGAAAAGACTGTTGTAAGAACACCAGAAGATGAATCAAAGGAAATTTCATTAAAAGAAGCACATGTTTTAAATAAAGATTATAAAGCAGGAGATGTAATCAAAATCGAATTATTTCCAAAGAATTTCGGAAGAATTGCTGCTCAAACTGCAGGACAAGTTATTAAACAAAAGATTAGAGAAGCTTCTAGAGAATTAGTATTTAATGAGTTCTCAGCTAGAGAAGGAGAAATAGTAACAGGATTAATTCAAAAAGTTACACCATCATCAGTTATTATGGATTTAGGAAAAGTTGAAGGAATTATGCCTAAGATTCAAGAAGTTTCAACTGAAGAATACCACGTTAATGACAAAATTAAAGCGGTTATTGTTAAAGTTGAAAAAGGAATTAAGGGAAGTACAAAAATTGTTTTATCAAGAACAAGTCCTGAATTTGTAAAGAAACTATTTGAAATTGAAATTCCTGAAATTTATGAAGGTGTTATTGAAATAAAGAGCATTTCAAGAGATCCAGGATTAAGAAGTAAAATTGCAGTTTATTCACCAAATCCTAACATTGACCCAGTTGGATCATGCGTTGGACAAAAAGGAATAAGAATTCAAAATATTATCAATGAATTAAATGGTGAAAAAATTGATGTTATTGAATGGAATGAACAACCAGAAACATTTATTTCAGCAGCATTATTACCAGCACAAGTATTAGCTGTAGATTGTAATGATGAAGAAAACTTTGCACAAGTTATTGTTCCAGATGATCAATTATCATTAGCAATTGGAAAAGCTGGACAAAATGCAAGATTAGCTCATAAATTAACAAATTGGAAAATAGATATAAAATCTGAATCACAATTTAGAGAAATGTTACAAAATAACCAAAACGGAGAAGCAACAGAAGAAACTATGGATGATGAAATAGTTGAAGAAAAAGTTGAATCTACAGAAGTTGTTGAAGAAACAGCTGAAGTTGTAGAAGCAGCTGAAGAAGTTGTAGAAGAAGTAAAAGAAAAGAAAACAAGAACAAGAAAAACAAAGAAATCAGAAGAAGGGGAAGAATAAGGTTTAAACTTAGGAGGTATTAATATTGGGGAAAATTAAAATATTTGAACTAGCAAAAGAATTAGATGTAAATAACAAAGACCTTGTATCAATAGCACAAGACCTAGGTTTAGATGTTAAGAGTCACTTAAGTTCAATAGACGAAGAAGACGCTAAAAAAATTAAAGCTAGTATGAAAAAATCTGATAAAAAAGATGTATCTAAAAGTGAAAATGTTTCAAAAAACAAAGAAGATAACAGCGAAAAATCAAATAAAAAGACAACAGGCAATGTCATTATTAGAAGAGAAGTAATAGTTGAAGAAGAACAAAAACCAGTTAAGAAAACTACTACTGTAAACAGAAATGATATTGGTTTTACTAAACAACGTACAAATCAAAATTACAATATTGTTTATAGAGAAAAACAACAAAAACCTATGTCAGTTGCTGAATTATTTGGATTAAAAGATCCAAAGAAAGAAGCAGAAGAAAAGGCAAAGAAGAAAGCTGAAGAATTAAAGAAAGCCGAAAAACAAAAACAATTAGAAGAAGCAAAAGCTAGAGAAGAAAAAGCAGCTAGAGAAGCAGCAGAAGCAGAAAAAGTTGAAAAGGTTGAGAAGGTAGAAAAAACAGTTGTTATAAAAACAGAAACACCTGCAAAAGAATCTGCTCCAAGACCAGCTGAAAAAAGAAATTCTAAATTATTAGGAAGAACTGAAAGAGCTGATAGAGCATTAAATAGTAATGCAAACTTCAATAGACCTAATGCTGGAAATAATGATTTCAAAAATAGAGGCGAAGGATTCAACAAACAAGATAGGAACAATAGATTTGGAAACAATTCTAACTATAGACCTGGATTTACTAGAAATCAAGGACAAGATGGAAACTTCAGAAATAATAGATTTGGAGGACAACAACAAGGCGAATTCAAACCAAGAAATACAAATCAAGGTGCTGATAATTTCAGAAAACCTGCACCTAGAAATAATGAAGTAAGTGCTCCAGAAACTTTTGAAGATCAAGCTGGAAGAAGAAATTATTCAGACAGAATGATTGATAAACAAAAAGCAAATAGAGTATTTGAAGAAAAGAAGAAAAATGTTAAGAAATCAAGAAGAATGGAAGGTGGAGATGAGTTTGACGAATACAAACTAAGAGACCTTAAATCTGCTGATAAATTATCAAATATGTATGAATCAGAAGATGGTGGAATGCTTGATTATTATGATTTATCTTCAAGACATGGCAAAAGAAGAAAGATTAAGAAAGAAGAAACAGTTTCTAAACAAAAAATATTTGAATTAAAAGAAATTGATATTGGTGAATCTATTTCTGTTAAAAATTTAGCAACAGAATTAAAGAAGACATCAGCTGAAGTTGTTAAAAAATTATTTGATTTAGGAATAATGGCTACAATAAACCAAGAACTAGATTACGATACAGCATATTTAGTATCAGATAGTTTTGGAATTAAAGCAAATAAGAAAGTTGAAGTAAAAGATGAAGACATCTTATTTGATGATAGTGAAGATAACGAAGAAGATTTAGTAGCAAGACCACCTGTAGTTGTAGTTATGGGACACGTTGATCATGGTAAAACATCTTTACTTGATGCTATCAGAAAAACAAATGTTATCGAAGGTGAAGCCGGAGGTATTACACAACATATTGGTGCTTATAAAGTAAAAATTAATGATAGAGAAATTACATTCTTAGATACACCAGGACACGAAGCATTCACAAGTATGCGTGCTAGAGGTGCTCAAATTACTGACGTTGCAATATTAGTTGTTGCTGCTGATGATGGTGTTATGCCTCAAACAGTTGAAGCTATCAACCATGCTAAAGCTGCTAATATTCCAATTATTGTTGCAGTTAATAAAATTGATTTACCAGGTGCTAATGTTGATAAAGTAAAACAAGAATTAATGAAATATGAATTAGTTCCTGAAGAATGGGGTGGATCAACAATTTATGTTCCAATCTCTGCAAAGAAAAACATCAACATTGATAACTTATTGGAAATGGTATTACTTGTTTCTGATATGGCAAACTTAAGAGCAAATCCAAATAGACAAGCAAAAGGTGTTGTTATTGAAGCTAGATTAGACAAAGCTCAAGGACCTATTGCATCAATCTTAATTCAAAGAGGAACACTTAATGTTGGAGATACAATAATAGTTGGTGAAGCTATTGGTAAAATTAGAATAATGAAAAATGATAAAGGCAAGAATATTAAAGAAGCTGGACCTTCAACACCAGTTGAAATTACAGGTCTTAAAGATGTTCCTGCTGCTGGCGATATTTTATATGAAGTTAAAAATGAAAAAGTTGCTAAACACTTAATTGAACAAAGAAAACTTGAACATAGAGAGCAAAAAATTAGCAACGATAACATGGTTACAATTGATAACCTATTTGATAAGATGAAGAATGATGACTTGAAACAATTTAACATTATCGTTAAAACTGATGTTCAAGGAACTGCAGAAGCATTTAAGTCATCACTTGAAAAATTATCAAATGAAGAAGTATTAGTAAAAGTATTACATTCAAGCGCTGGTGCTGTTACGGAATCAGATGTTGAACTTGCAAAAGCTGCAAATGCTATTATTATTGCATTCAATGTTAGACCTGTTGGAGCAACAAAACAATTAGCAGAAAAAGAAGGCGTTGAAATTAAACAATACTCAATTATTTATCAAGCATTAGAAGATGTACAAAATGCAATGAAAGGAATGCTTGCACCAGTTTATCAAGAAATTACAATTGGTAATGCTGAAGTTAGACAAGTATTCAAAGTTTCTAATGTTGGAACTATTGCAGGATGCTATGTAACAGATGGTAAAGTAGCAAGAAATGCAGGAGTTAGAGTAATTAGAGAAGGCGTTGTTATCCATGAAGGAAAACTAGTTTCTTTAAAGAGATTTAAAGATGACGCTAAAGAAGTTTCTGCAGGTTTTGAATGTGGTATTCAAATTGAGAACTTCAATGATATTATACTTGGTGATACAATCGAAGCATATATCAAACAAGAAGTTCAAAGATAGAAAGGAAACATATTATGGCTAGAAGACAACAGTCTAAGTCAAATAGAATGGGTAGAGTTAACGAACAAATTAAAAAAGTTGTTAGCCAAGCAATCAATTATGAATTAACAAATAAGAAAATTACTGGAATGGTAACAGTTACAAGAGTTAATACTACACCAGATTTAAGATATTCTAAAATTTATATTAGTTTATTTAATTGTAAAAATAATGCTGAAACAGTGGAAGGCTTGAATGAAAGCGAGCCTTTCCTTAGAAGCAGAGTTGCAAGTGAAATTAATATGAGAATTACACCTGAACTTGTTTTTAAAATTGATGATTCAGCTGAACAAGGTGAAAAAATAGATAAGATTATTAGCCAAATAAAAAAAGATGATGAAGAATTTAAAAAGACACATCCTAATATGCTACAAGACGAAATTGAATCTGATGAAGACTTTGACGAATATTCAGGAGAAGATGAATCAGAAGAATAATTCTTTAACAAATTAAAACATAAGAAAATTTTTAATGATGGAGAATAATATATGAGTACTTTAGATGATATTTATCAAGAAATAAATGTTGCTGACTCAATTGCGATTTTAACTCATGAGCATCCAGATGGTGATGCCATAGGAACAGCATTAGCATTATATAATGCATTAAAAATGCAAAATAAAAATGTAGAAGTAATAATTCCAGAATACTCTAGATGTTTTAGCAATGTTCCGGGAATTGAGGATGTTCTAAAAGAAGGAAGCAAAGAAGAATATGCATTGACTATAACAGTTGATGTAGCATCTATAAATCAATTAGGTGACTGCGTTAAATACTATGAAAATGCTAAAAAGACAATCTCAATAGATCATCATAATTCAAATACTATGTTAGGAGATATAAATTTTGTTGATCCATTTTCACCAGCTGCAGCACAAGTATTATATGGGATTTTTAAAGTGTATAATTGGGAAATAACAGAAGATATTGGAACAGATATAATGACAGGAATCATTACTGATACTGGTGGATTCCAATATCAACAAGTATCTAAAGAAACATTTATAATTGCAGCAGAGATGAAAGAATTAGGAGTAGATATTCCAAAAATATATAAAGAAACTCTTGCTACACATACAATATCAAGTTTTAAATTAAAAGTATTAGCAAATGATAGATTAGAATTTCTTGAAGATGGAAAAGTAACATTTACATATATAAACAAAGAAGATGAAGAATCAGTTAATGCAGAATTAGGTGATCATGAAGGCATTGTTAATGAAGGAAGAAATCTTGAAGGAGTTGAAGTATCAATTTTCTTGCATGAAACAGATAAAGGATACAAAGCATCATTAAGATCAAACAACTATGTGGATGTTAGTGAAATTTGTACAAAGTTTAATGGTGGCGGACATATTAGAGCTGCTGGTGCGACTTTCATAGAAGGAACACCAAAACAAATTAAAGAAATGTTAATGAGCGAAGTTAAAAAATATTTAAAATAAGATATTAAAAACTAAATTAGAAATTTAAATATCAAAATAAAATTAATATTTAAAATAAAGGACTTTAAATGGACGGAATTTTAGTTGTTAATAAACCACTAGGAAAAACATCTTTTGACATAGTGGCTCAAACAAGAAGAGAATTTCATACAAAAAAAGTTGGACATATAGGTACGCTTGATCCAATGGCATCAGGCGTACTTCCAATTTTAATAGGTAATTGCACAAAACTATCTGATTATTTAATGAATCATGACAAGGATTATGTTGCAATTATTAAACTTGGAAAATCAACTAATACTGGAGATCAAGAGGGTGAGATTACAGAAGAGCAAGATGTGGACAACAATATCTTTAATAATGCAAAAATTGAAGAAACATTAAACACATTTTTAGGTGAATCAGAACAAATTCCACCAATGTATTCTGCTATAAAAATAAATGGAAAGAAACTATACGAATTAGCTAGAGCTGGTCAAACAGTAGAAAGAAAACCAAGAACTATATATATAACATCAATTGAATTGATAAAAATTAATGAAGATGAAAAAGAAATACAATTTAAAGTAACTTGCTCAAAAGGAACATATATAAGAACTTTATGCGAAGATATTGCTAAAAAGTTAGGTACCATAGGATATATGAAAGAACTAACAAGAACAAGAGTTGGTGAATTTAAGATAGAAGATGAAGGAAAAATTATTTCTTTAGAAGAATTATTAGCTAGCAATCCTTCAAAAGAATTAAGTAAAAATGAATATATAAAATTATCAAATGGAATCATGCTTAACTTTGAAAATAATGAAAAAAGCATAAATTTAGAAAAGACAGAAACTACTGCAATAGCAAGTAATTTAGATTGTTTTGTGAAACTGTATTACAATCAAAAATTTGTTGGAATAGCAAAAAAAGAAGAAAATAAAATTCAAAGATTTATTTTAAATGAAAAAGAAGAAGGAGAGGAATAATGTTATTTTATAACATAAACCTCTCCTTAAAATTTGCATAAAAAAACCCGCCGTAGCCGTACTATCAAGTTTTATAGAGCCTGTTCTCACAGGTGGGTTTCGTGTTGAATTATTCATGGGCTTCTAACATAAATGCTAGCATGCACGCCATAACCAAAGACAGAATCCCTTTAATCTACTTGTAGGTTCTAAAAATTGACATTCACGCACAGGGCAGGAAGGGTATATTTGCAAAGCAAATATCTATTAATTTAATACTAATTATATATCATTAAATTAATAAATTTGCAACATTGAATTAGTAGTTATTATATGATAAAATCATTAGAGATATGTGCTTTTATGAGCTTTTTAATCAGTTTTTTACAAAAGAAATTCACATATATTATTTGAAATAATATTTAGGAGAGAAGAATGACTAAACAGAAAACTGTTTATGTAAATAGTAGAAATAATTTTGTTTCTAAGTGGAAATATTTATTAACTATTCTTTTATTAGTTATTTTAATTTTAATGATATTTTTTAGAGTTAGAGTTAAAGTTACAAATGATGAGTTTGCAAAACAATTAGAACAATTTGCTAGTTTCAATAAATCCACTGTTTTTAGCATTGACGGAATTTATATGTTTAGTAGTGCTGGAGCAACTACTAATATTGATCCAAAACCTGAATGGAATCTTAACATATTTCAATTCACAGATATTGCTTTATATATAAATAATAGATCTTCAGAAAATTTAAATAAAGAAAATGCAATTAAATCTTTAAAGATATCTAATATAAATTTCAATGGAATGAAAGTTGGAAACCAAAGCCTATATTATAAAAATGTTAATAACTTTGGAAAGAGTAAATTATCAAGTGTTAAAGCTAATGAAAATTATGAAGATATAGAAAAAGATAAAATAGATAATGAATTAACATACAAAATATTAGGAAATGAAGAAATAGACTATGATCAACCAACAATGTTTGAAGATGCTTCAATTCCAATTTGCTTAGAATATGTTAATAACAATGTAAAAGACAACGAAATATTTTCAAATATAAATGATAAAATTAATTACAATGGTAGTTTACTTAGAAATGCAAACGTAAACTTAAATGATTTAGCAGGTTTTATAACATTCACAATAGAAATTGAAAATTATTTAAATCAAATTTATAGAACAACAATAAATTTAGATATTCCATTACAAGATAGCATTACAGGAGAAACAATATATAATGGAAAATATATTAGTAGTTTATCTGGAGAAGGATTAATTAAATTTTATAGAGTTAAATAAGGAGGCTTCATTTTGACAATTAAAGAGTTAGTAAATTCATATTCAAAAGATATTTCAACAAATGAAGTCTTTTTAATTTTAGAAAAGGTATTAGGAAAAACAAAAGAACAACTTATAATTAGTTTAAATGATGAACTAAATGAAGATGCTTCAGATATAATATTAAATTGCTTTGATGCTATTAAAGATGGATATCCAGTACAATACATAACTGGAAAACAAGAATTTATGGGATTAGAGTTTAAAGTAAATGAAAATGTATTAATTCCACAACCAGATACTGAAGTAGTAGTTGAAAAAACAATAGAAGCAATTAATATTTATGATTTTGAGAATGATAACAATCAAGAATTACATGTATTTAATAGTTTAGTAGATAGTGATAAGAAAAATATTAAAGTATTAGATTTATGTACAGGAAGTGGAGCTATAGCTATTTCAATAGCTAAAAAGTTTGAAAATAATATTAACTTTTATATAGATATGACTGCAAGTGATGTTTCATTAGAAGCATTAGAAGTTGCTAGAGAAAATGCAATAAATAATAATGTAAACATAAAATTAATAGAATCAAATATGTTTGAAAACATAGATGAAACATATGATATTATTGTTTCTAATCCACCATACATAAGAACAGATGTTATAGAAACTCTTGATAAAAATGTTCAGTGTGAACCACATCTTGCTTTAGATGGTGGTAAAGATGGATTAGAGTTTTATCGAATTATAAAAGAAAATTTAGATAAGTTAAAAACAAATGGATATTTAATATTAGAAATTGGTTATGACCAAGCTGAAGATATTAAGAAAATATTTAAGAATGCTAAAATTTATAAAGACTATGGAGGCAATGACAGAGTAGTAGTTGTTAAAAAGGAGGAGTAATGAATTCTTTTGCATCACAAGTTAAACAAGAACTTAGTGAAATTAATAATTTAAAAGATAAAAGTTTAGTAAGATCAGAATTACTTGGATATTTAATTACTTCTGAAAAAAACGAGTTTACAACAGCAAATCAATATAATATTAATCGTTATGGAAAACTTTTGAATAATGTAGGTGAAAATGATTATTCAATTGTAGTAAAAGGAAATAAGTTTACTATCAAACCAAAAAGAAAAATTGAAGTAAGTGAAGAAATAAAAACAGAAGAACAATTTCAAGCTTTAATGAGAGGTTCATTTTTAGCTAAAGGATCAATTA
Source organism: Clostridia bacterium (assembly GCA_045643205.1). Lineage (GTDB taxonomy): Bacteria > Bacillota > Clostridia > TANB77 > CAG-508 > CAG-793. The sequence goes on from JAZUKI010000010.1 coordinate 106,825, forward strand.
CAAATCCTAAAAATTCTTATCACTTAGAAATAATTTTTTCTAATTTAAACAATGCTGAATTAGTACTTAATTTATTAAAAAATTATTCGTTTGAATTTAGTGTAGTCGAGAGAAATAGTAAATCAGTAATTTATCTTTCGAGTGGAGATGAAATATCAAAATTCTTAGCATTTATTGGTGCAAATAAATCAATGTTAAACTTTGAAGAAACAAGAGTTTTAAAAGAAGTTGGAAACAATGTTAATAGAATTGTAAATTTTGAAACAGCAAATCTAAATAAAACCATTTCATCAGCAGTTAGACAAATTGAGGATATTAAATTAATAAAGGCAAGAAAAAAATTTGGAATGCTTTCAGAAGGAGAACAACAATTAGCAGAACTAAGATTAGCAAATCCTGAAGTTAATCTTACAACTCTTGGAGAGATGGCAACACCACAATTAACTAAGTCTGGTGTAGCACATAGAATGGCCAATATAACAAGATTAGCTAAAGAATTAAGATAAAAAATAAATAAAACTTGCAAATAATAATTTTTTAAGAAAAAGAGAAAATAAAATGGAAAAAAATGGAATATACGTTCATATTCCTTTTTGTAAAAGTAAATGTTATTATTGCGATTTTACTTCATTTGCAGATAAAAACAAATTAGAAGGCAAATATATAAAATGTTTGAAAAAAGAAATTATTAACAGAAAAGATAATAACATGAATATAGATACAATATATATTGGAGGCGGAACTCCATCATACATTAATGAAAAATATATTGTTGAAATACTAAATACAATTAGGGAAAATTTTAATGTTATAGAAAATGCTGAAATAACTATTGAAGCAAACCCAGGCACTATAACTGAAGAAAATTTAAAAACTTATTTAAAATGTGGAATTAATAGAATTAGTATTGGATTACAGTCTTCTAGAAATGAAGTTTTAAAATCAATTGGAAGAATACATACATTTGAGCAATGGGGTAATGCTATATTGATGGCAAAGAAAGTTGGCTTTAAAAATATCAATACAGATATTATTGTCGGATTACCTGGCCAATCAATATATGATATTGAAGATGCTATTGATCAAATAATTGAATATGATTTACAACATGTATCTGTTTATTCATTAATAGTAGAAGAAGGAACACCATTAGAAAAAATGATTAAAGAGGGTGAACTAAAAACTACAGATGAAGAACTTGAAAGATATATGTATTGGTTTGCAAAAAGAAAACTAGAGGATAACGGATATAGACATTATGAAATATCAAATTTTGCAAGAGAAGGATTTGAATCAAAACATAATTTGAATTGTTGGAATCAACATAGTTATTTAGGATTTGGAATTGCAGCATCTTCATATGAATATAAAATTAGAAAAACAAATATTTGCAATTTAGAAATGTACATAAAAAATATTGAAGAAGAGAACTTTGAAAGCCTATATACAATCGAGGAAGAGCAAGATAAAGAAAGTGAAATGAAAGAATTTATGATGTTAGGCTTAAGAAAAATAGACGGTGTTGATGTTGGCGACTTTAGAATGAAATTTGCAAGCGATGTATTTGTTGTTTTTAAAAAAGAGATTGAAAAACTTTTGACAGATGGTTTAATAGAATTAGAAAAGAGTAATATAAGACTTACAAAAAAAGGTTTAGATTTAGCAAATATAGTTTGGGAAGAATTTGTATAGTGTTTTTTTAATCTAAATAATAGTGTTTTTTGATCTGAATAAGTGATTTTTTTGTATATGAATAAACATTTTTACAAGATTTTTTCGTTGACACAGTATTTTTTAAAGTGTAAAATAAAAAATGTTATAAGTTTAACAAAAGTAATAGAGAGGAACAAAAGCAATGGCTAAAGGAAATAAAAGAAAAAAGATTAAAGCTGAAGAATTAGAAAAAGAAACAATCGAAAATGAAATAATCGATGAAGAATTAGATGAAGTAAATGAATTTGATGAAGAAATAGAAAATGAAACAGATGAAGATTCTATAGATAATCTAATTGATGAAAAAATTGGAAAAGATAAAAAGAAAAAGAAGAAGGCAAAGCAACCAATGAAATATAGAGCTAAAAAAGGCATAGTAAGAATAATCGCCCTAATTGCATTAATAACAATGGTTGCAGCAACATTTGGTACATTAATTTTTTATTTTATTTATTACGTATTAGGCGGTAATATGTAAAACTATGTATATAGTTGAATATGAAAAAAAGCATAGTTAAACGTATGAAAATATATAGTTAAAAATGTATGAATAGATAATAGCAAAATATAGAGAAAAGGAAGAATAAAAAATGTTTGATAATTTATCAACATTGGATTTATTAAGTTATTTCAATGAAATACAAGGAAATCCATGGTTAATAGCAGCATTTGTATGCGACATTTTAATTTTATTATTTTTTATTTATGAATTTATTAAATTTGCAAACAAATCTAAAGCATGGCAATTAATTAAAGGTATTGCAATATTAGTTGTTATGACTTTCTTATCTAATTTGTTAAATTTAAAAATACTTAATTTCATTTTAACCTCATTTATTTCTTATGGAGTTATAGCAATTATTATTATATTCCAACCAGAATTGAGAAGGGGATTAGAAAAATTAGGTTCATCAGGATTCTTTAAATCACTTGCTTTAAGCAATGATTTAAGAACAAAAGCAAAAGAAGATATTTATAAAGTTGCTATAGCAGCTGAAGAAATGGCTTCAACAAAAACAGGAGCATTAATTGTTTTTGAAAATGAAATTAGATTACAAGAAGTAATTGAAAATGGAGTTTTAATTGATTCTGAAGTATCACCTCAATTACTTTGCAATATATTTGTTCCAAATACACCACTTCACGATGGTGCTGTAATTATTAGAGATAATGCAATAGCTGCTGCAGCATGTATTTTACCTGTTGCAGATGATAAATCAATAAATAAAAAGTACGGAACAAGACATAGAGCAGCTATCGAAATAACAAAAGAAACAGATGCTATTGCAGTAGTTGTTTCTGAAGAGACAGGAAAGATTTCAATAGCTAAAGATGGAACATTAATTGAAGGTGTTACAGATGATGCTTTAAAAAGAATTTTAATAAAACATTTAGTTGTTTCAAAATTCGGATCAGATAATTCAGAAAAAATTAAAAAGATAAAAGAAGATATAACTGATAGAAAAAGCAAAAAGAAGAAAAAAGAAGATGCTACAGCTAGATATGAAAAACTAAAGAATGAAATTAGTGATGATAATGATTCAGAAGAATAAATAATGGAGAGCTATATAAGTAGCTCTTCATTTATTCGTATAAAGTGTTTTATAAAGAGGAATTATATGAGAAATATTAAATTAATCATAGAATATGATGGAAAAGATTTTAATGGTTGGCAGAAACAACCTAACAAATTGAATATTCAAGGTGAAATTGAAAGAGCTATTGAAGTTATTACTGGAGGAGAAAAAGTTGAATTAATAGCATCTGGAAGAACTGACGCTGGCGTAAATGCATTAGGGCAAGTTGCTAATTTTAGAACTGAATCAACTATGCCTATTGAGAAAATGGCGTATGCAATTAATTCACAATTAAAGAAATCTATTAGAATTCAAAGTGCCGAAGAAGTTGATGAAAAATTTCATTCTAGATATACTTGCAAGAAAAAAACTTATAGATATACAATTAACAACTCTGAGCAAGGTAGTGCAATTTATAGATATATGCAATATCATTATCCAGTAAAACTAGATGCTGAAAGAATGGATGAGGCTGTTAAATATCTTATTGGAGAACATGATTTTAAATCTTTTAAAGCTAGTGGAACTTCAAGTAAAAGTTCTGTTAGAGAGATATATGATGCTAAAGTATGGCGTGAAGGTGATTTAATACAGATTGAACTTACAGGTAATGGATTTTTATATAATATGATTAGAATAATTGCTGGAACTCTTATAGAAGTAGGAGAAGGCGAAATTGAGCCAATTGAGGTTAAAAATATATTAGAGGCAAAAGACAGAAATAAAGCAGGGAAAACTGTTTCACCTAATGGATTATGTTTGATGGGAGTTGAATATGAATAAAACCCTTGAAATATCTCAAAAAGAGTGATATAATACTAAGGCGTTTTATTAAAAAAGGAAGGAAGTTTTAAAAATGAGTTTAAAACAAGAAAAAACAAGTAATAAGAATGAATTAAAATTAACTTTTACAGTAGAAGCAGCTGAATTTGATGATACAATTGTAAAAGTTTATAAAAAGAGTGCTCATTATTTCAATATACCTGGATTTAGAAAGGGAAAAGCACCTTTAGCAATAGTTGAAAAACAATATGGTTCAGCTATTTTCTATGAAGATGCATTCAATGAAATATTCCCAGCTGTATATGAAAAAGAATTAAAAGAAGCTAAAATCGACGTAGCAAGCCGTCCAAGAGACATTGATCCTGTTCAAATGGAAAAAGGAAAAGACTTAATTTTCACATGTTTAGTTGATACAGAACCAGAAGTAAAATTAGGAAAATATAAAGGTATTGAAATCGAGAACAAAGAATACACAGTATCTGATGAAGATGTTCAACATGAATTAGAACATTTAGCTGAACATAATTCAAGATTAGTAAGTGTTGATGATAGAGCAGCTAAAGAAAATGACACAGTAACAATTGACTTTGATGGTCAATGCGATGGTGAACATTTCCAAGGTGGAAAAGCTGAAGATTATGATTTAGTTTTAGGAAGCCATAGCTTTATTAGTGGATTTGAAGATCAAGTAATCGGAATGAAAATTGGCGAAGAGAAAGACGTTAATGTTACATTCCCAGAAGATTACTTTGAAAAGAAATTAGCTGGAAAACCAGCAACATTTGCTGTTAAAGTAAAAGAAATCAAAGTTAAAGAATTACCTACAATTGATGATGAATTTGCTAAAGATGTTAGCGAATTTGATACATTAGCTGATTTAAAGAACGATATTAAAGTTAAAAAGACTGAAGAAAATAATAGAAAAGCTCAAATGGAAATGGAAGATGAAGTTCTTGATAAATTAGTTGAAGCAAGTGAAATAGATGTTCCTAAGGGAATGGTTGATCTTGAAATTGATCAAATGATTGAAAACATTTCTCAAAGACTTCAATATCAAGGATTACAATTTGCTCAATATTTAAAAATGATGGGCAAGACAGAAGAGCAAGCTAGAGAAGAATTCAGACCAGAAGCTGAAAAGAATGTTAAAACTAGATTAGTTATTGAAGCAGTTGTTGAAGCTGAAAAAATCGAAGCTGATGCTGAACATGTTAAAGAACATTTAGAAGAATTAGCAAAACAATATAACCAAAAAGTTGAAGATATTGAAAAGAATGAAGATGTTAAAGAATACTTCGAAAAAGCTGTTCAAAATGAAGATGCAGTTAAATTCTTAGTAGATAATGCTAAAAAAGTAGCAGCAAAAAAAGATGATTCAGATAAAAAAGAAAAGAAAACAACAAAGAAATAATAAGTAAATTACGATAGGATGGGGATTTTCTCCATCCTATTGTGCATTTTAAGTGAATTTTGTTGATTAAAGTTTAACAAAATTATATAATAGGAGCGTGAATTTATTGTATTGATATGTTTATATTATCAATAGCATATAAATCTTAATATCATACGAAAGGAAGAAGTTTAATATGAAAAATGAAAAAGACAGTTTAGTACCTTATGTAATTGAACAAACATCTAAAGGCGAAAGATCTTATGATATTTATTCAAGATTATTAAAGGACAGAATTATATTTTTAAGTGAGGATGTTAATCCTACAACAGCTAGTTTAGTAATAGCTCAAATGCTATTCTTAGAGAGCGAAGATCCAGATAAGGAAATTAATTTCTATATTAATTCACCTGGAGGATCAGTTACAGATGGCTTAGGTATCATTGATACAATGAATTATATCAAATGCCCAGTTAAAACTATTTGTATAGGAATGGCTGCATCTATGGGTGCATTATTATTAACATCTGGAACAAAAGGAATGAGATATGCAACACCAAATGCAGAAATCTTAATTCATCAACCATTAATCGGTGGAAATGGAATTTCTGGACAACAAACAGAAATTCAAATTCAAGCTGATCAAATGAAGAAAACAAGAGAAACAATAAATAAGATTATTTCTGAAACAACAGGAAAATCAATTGAAGATGTTCAAAAAGATACAGAAAGAGATCATTATTTAACAGCTCAAGAAGCTTTAGAATATGGATTAATAGACGAAATCATAACAAAGAGACAATAATACATAAAGGAGTAACATGGCAAACAGTAAAGACAAGAACATAAAATGCTCATTTTGTGGAAAATTACAAGATGAAGTTAAAAGAATCATTTCAGGTCCAGATGGAGCATATATCTGCAATGAATGTATAGAAATTTGCCAACAAATTATCGAAGCAGATATGTTTGGTAAGTATGATGAAGATAAATATACAATTGCAGAAGAACAAAAGTTACCAACACCAGAAGAAATAAAAAAATCACTTGATGAGTATATTATTGGACAAGATGAAGCAAAAAAAACACTTGCAGTTGCTGTCTATAATCATTATAAGAGAATTAATAATCAGAAAGATGATGATAACGATGTTGAAATTCAAAAGAGTAATATATTATTACTTGGCCCAACAGGTTGTGGAAAAACATACTTAGCACAAACACTTGCAAAAACATTAAGAGTTCCATTTGCTATAGCTGATGCAACAACTCTTACAGAAGCAGGATATGTTGGTGAAGATGTTGAAAACATTTTATTAAAATTAATTCAAGCAGCTGATTATAATGTTGAAAGAGCTCAAAAAGGAATTATCTATATAGATGAAATAGACAAAATTTCAAGAAAGTCTGAAAATCCTTCAATCACAAGAGATGTTAGCGGAGAAGGAGTTCAACAAGCTTTATTAAAAATTGTTGAAGGAACAGTAGCTAATGTTCCACCACAAGGAGGAAGAAAACATCCTCAGCAAGAATTTATACAAATAGATACATCAAATATTTTATTTATTTGTGGAGGAGCTTTTGAAGGATTAGAAAAAACAATTAATGAGAGAACAGGTAAAAAACAAATTGGATTTGGTAGTGAAATATATGATTCTTCTAAATTCGATAAATATGATGTTTTTGAACAATTATTACCTGAAGACTTAATAAAATTTGGAATTATTCCAGAACTTGTAGGAAGACTTCCAATTATAGCAACATTGAAAGAATTAGATAGAAATGCATTAATTGAAATTATGACTAAACCAAAGAATGCTTTAGTAAAACAATATAAGAAACTATTTGATATAGATAATGTTAAACTAGAGTTTGATAAAGATGCATTAGAAGCAATAGTAGATAAAGCAATTGAAAGAAAGACAGGAGCTAGAGGATTACGTGCAATTATGGAAGATACCATGAGAGATGTAATGTATGAAATTCCATCAAATCCTAAAATTGCTAAATGTACAATAACTAAAGAGACAGTTAATGAAAAGACAAAACCAAAAATCAAGATAATAGATCGATAAGAGGGCTTATTGAATATTATAAATAAAACCTAGTATTTATTTAGTGTTACCCAAAAGGTACATTTTATAAATACTAGGTTTTTCTTTTTAATATAATTAATAAAAATTAGAAATTAATAAAATATAATTGATAAAAATTAAAAATATAATGATAAAAATTATATTTTAATAATATAACATATAATCCATTTCAGGGAATATGCAATCCTTTTCTTCAATACATTTTAATAAATCAAGTTTTTCATCAGATAAAGTATTGTTGTTTCTAAGTTCCGTATCTTCTTTAATCCATAAATACAACTTTGTGAATCTTCCAATATGTTCTTTTACACGTTTTTTAGCATAATCAACCATTGTTCCATTTGTAATAATAAATAACCAATCAGAGCTTTGGGCAAGAACTAATTCACGAGCTGCTTGATTCATAATTCTTCGTTTGATACTATCATTAGTTTCGTTAGGAAACATACTAGCCATTTCACACATTTTATCACCAGCAACATGTAAATGGCGATGAATGTAATCATTAGTTGGATTTAACCAAACTTCACTATAACCTTTAGCGCCCCAAGAACTTCTACAAGGAGTAGAAACTTGGATTTCTGGATATTTTTCAATATATTCGCCAGGTGTAATTAATTCAAAATTACATTTATCATAATAAATTTTCTTAGCTAAAGTATATAACCAATCAGGACCTTCATACCACCAATGTCCGTAAAGTTCTGCATCATAAGGGCAAACAATAATTGGAGGATTGTTAGTTTTGCTAGCAAGTTCTTTAATTTGTTTTTGCCTACAATCGAAGAAATGACCAGCTTGCATATTAATTGTGTCCTGAGCCCATTGTAAATCATAAATATCTTTTTCCTGATTTTTACCTGTGATTCTGTGATACTTGATACCTGTATTAACTCTAACACCATTATTACAAATATATGGCTTAATGTAGTCATAAGGAGCATCATAACCAATGTCACGATAAAACTCTCTATAATTTACATCTCCAGGATAACCATTAATTGATGACCAAACTTGTCTTGATGATTCTAAATCTCTACCAAATGCAACTAAACCGTTTGGAGAAACAATTGGAGCATAAGTTCCATATAGAGGAGTAGGGTCAGCATATAGAATACCATGTGTTTCAACTAAAACATATTGTACACCGAACTCTTTTAGATATTTATCTGCTTCAGGAACATATCCACATTCAGGTAACCAAAAACCTTTTATTGGTTTATCAAAATATTTATTATAAGTTTGTACACCAAGAGCAATTTGAGCTCGGACTGTTTTTTCATTTACATATAAAATAGGGAAGTAGCCATGAGTGGCACCACAACCAATAATTTCAAGTACTCCCATATTATTAAATTCTTTAAATTTATTGATTAAATTACAATTACATTCTTCAGTAAAGAAACGTAAATCTTCACTATATCTATCAAAATAGTAATGAGAAAGTTTATTAATTCTTTCATCATATTTTGTTCTTTCAATCTCTTTTTCAGCAAGTTCAATATGTTGTTTTAAATACTTAATATATCTATCTTGCAAAAGTTTATTATCAAGCATATTTAATAGAGGCGGAGTAAGAGACATAGTAAATCTAAATTTTACGCCTTCATTAACTAATTTTTGATAAGTTTTAAGTAAAGGTATATAAGTTTCTGATATAGCCTCAAATAGCCATTGTTCTTCTAAGTAATCTTCTGATTCTGGATGATGAACAAAAGGTAAATGAGCATGTAGTACAAAACTAATATAACCTTTGTTTTTTTTATTCATTTTATAACTCCATACTTTTTAAAATAAAAAGGCTTTCTATTTCCATAGAAAACCTTACTAAAATGCCTTTAAGGTAGATGTTGGATTTCCAGATGAAGGGTTATTTAGGTCAAATCTATCATCTTGATCAGAAAGGTTACAATTTTTATAAATGTCTTTAACTATTGTTGCATCATCTTTTAAATTTATTTCGTGAACTCTAACATTGTTATTAGAAATGTTTTTAAAGTATAATTTATCATGATTTTTATAGAATAAAACATGATCATTAGGGTTTTCAATTGGGTTAGACCAAGATAAATTAACATAGTCAGTATTTAAATCATTAAATTTATTTGTAATAGATTGGTGTTCCTTAGGTCTACGTCCTAATTCAACAGTATAAGTACATTTTGAATCATTAACGTGAATATACCAATTGTTTGCAAAATCATCAATTGTTTCTTCAAATGTGTAATTATCGGTTAAATTGTGGATAACTAATACAGGATAAGTGTCATTAAAGAAATTATCACCATATGTTTGAAGTAATTGATTTCTATCATAATCGTTCAAATCCCAATAAACAAATAGAGTAGTAGGATTCTGAGCTAATAGTTTTATTATAGTATGATTATATCTATAAGGTAAATCATAGTATTCAGGAACATCTTTAAAAGGAACTTGAGTTAAATCTTTTTCAACTTTAGAAACTTTTGAAACTTTTTTGACAGTAGTCTTTTTTGCAGTTGTTTTAGGTGATTTAGTTGTAGACTTAGCAATTGTCTTACTTGCAGATTTTGCACCTGGTTTAGCTGACTTAGATGCAGTCTTTACAACTGGTTTAACTGATTTAGCTGCAGTTTTTGCAACTGGTTTAACCGATTTAGTTGCAGTTTTTGCAACTGGTTTAACTGACTTAGTGGTTGACTTAGTTTTAGATTTAGTTGTTGTTTTTGACTTGGTTTTTGCAGGTTTATCAACAGTTTTAGCACTATCTAATAAATCTATAATCTTAGACCTTGGCAACTCAATTCCTCCTTTGTAAAAATAATCATAAATACACTAAATATTTTATAACAACGAATTATTATTTACAATAGAATAATACAAATTACAAATATGTAATATGAAAAAATCTGATTTACTTTATTAGACTTTAGTGCTATAATTTCTGTGTTTACTAATGATAATTATTGTGGGAGGCATTGAATGAAAATTTTGATGTTAACATGGGAATATCCACCAAGAGTTGTAGGAGGTATATCTAAAGTAGTTTACGATTTATCTCATAGACTGATTAAAGATGGACATCAAGTAACAGTTATCACATATAGAGATGGTGATACTAGCTATTATGAAGACGATGAAGGTATTAATGTTTATCGTGTTGATAATTATATGATTCAACCAAACAATTTTATTGATTGGATTATGCAATTGAATTTTAATATGGTTGCAAAGGCATCTGAACTTATGAATAAGTTCGGAAAATTTGATGTTATCCATGCACATGATTGGTTAGTTAGTTATGCAGCAAAATCATTAAAAGAAGCATATGATGTTCCTATGGTTGCTACAATTCATGCAACTGAAAATGGAAGAAACAGTGGAATTCATGATGAAACACAAAGATATATTAATGATTCAGAATGGCAATTAACATACGAAGCAAGTGAAGTCATAGTAAACAGTAATTATATGAAAAATGAAATTCAAAGAATATTTGGATTACCATATGATAAAATAAATGTTATTCCTAATGGAATTCAACTAGATAAATTTGATGGAATAGAAAGAGACTACGAACTAAGAAGACAATATGCAATGGATAATGAAAAAATTATCTTATATGTTGGTAGATTAGTTTATGAAAAAGGTGTTCAAAATTTAATTGCTGCAATGCCTAAAATTCTTGAAAATTATCATGACTCTAAATTAGTTATTTGTGGTCGTGGTGGAATGATGGATGAGCTTAAACAACAAGCTCACAATTTAGGAATAGATGAAAAAGTATATTTTGTTGGATATTGCGATGCAGCAAAAGTTCAAAAGATGTATATAAATGCAGATATAGCAGCTTTTCCAAGTACTTATGAACCATTTGGTATTGTTGCACTAGAAGGAATGCTTTCAGGAACACCTGCAGTTGTTTCAGATGTTGGTGGATTAAATGAAATCGTTGAACATGGCGTAACAGGAATGAAGAGTTATGCAGGAAATAGTAATTCAATTGCAGATTCAATATTAGCATTGTTATATGATAAAGAATTATGTGATAGAGTTTCAAGCAATGCTATAAAAGTAGTAAAAGAAAAATATAATTGGAATTTGATTGCTCAAGCAACATTTAAGACATATGAAAAAGCTATTTCAAAATCAAAATCTAAAGAACTTGAAGCTAAGCTTACTCAAGAAAAAGCAGGAAAGACAAGTAGATTAAAAAATACACAAAATGAAATTTCAAGACTTGTTTCATCAAGAAAAAGAAATGCATATATATAGGAGAATAAATGGACGTTTATGATACAGCAAATAAATTATCAGAAGAAATAAGAAATTCTGAACAATTTATTGCATTAAAAGAAGCAAAAGAAAAATTATTTGCAGATGAAGAAAAGAAAAAAATAATTGAAGAATTCGAACAACTTAAACAAGAAGTTCAAATTATGGAAATGAAACAACAAGCACAAGAAGAAGTTGATGAGGAAGATAAAAAACTTAAACTTGCAAAATTGTACAATGTTTTAATTGAACATGAGGATATCAAAAATTATTTTGATTTAGAAATTGCATTTAATAAATTGATATATGATGTAAATAAGATAATAGGGGATGTAATTAAAGAAATAATTTAATTTTAAACTAGTTGATTGATTAGTTAATTAATTTATTAAATTTTATTTAAATATTAAAAGACGAGATTTTTTAAATCTCGTCTTTTTATTTTATCTAATTTAATTTTATTCAAGTGGTAATGGCGGTACACTATTTGTTGAAGTATTTGTTGAATTAACTTGATTTTGTGTAACTGTATTATTTGGTGTAGTAGTACTATTTGTTGTAGTTGTATTAAATACATTCATAAGTGAGTTTGCATCGTTACCATCAATATTATTTGTTGTTGTGTTTAATAAAGAATTATCAACAGTGTTATTGTCTACAGAATTTGTTAATGTGTTATTTCCATCAATAATAGAATTAGGATCAACAACATTATTTGTATCTACTATTGTATTTGTTAAAGTAGGAACAGTAGAAGTTTTAGCATGTATACCAACTAAAGTATTTGTTATATCTTCTTCTTCTTCTCTAGTAAATAAAGAACTAGATGTAGAAGAAACCATGAATTGGAACATATTCTTATAATCATCAGAAATGATGAAATAATATCTTGTAATGCTGCTTGGTGTTGTCATATCAATTGCATAGTAGTAATCTTGATTACTTAATGATGTAACTGATTGAGTAAATGATGTTACAGGTTGAGAAGCAACAGCTCCAGTAGCAGTAATTTGTGGTTCAAGTTGAGAATATAATAAACCAACTAATGATTTTCTATGTTCTTCATTTTTTAAATCAGCATTCATAGATTCAGCTGAAAATACTGTACTATATTGAATTGAAATATCACCATAATTTAATATGTTTGTTGTTTCATCAACACTAAATAATGATGTATCATATTTTAATGAATAGCCAGTATAGAAGTCATAATCTTCTTCAACTACTTGATTAACAACTGTATTAGCAACTGTATTATTAGTTGTATTAATTACAATATTATTATTCTTTTGTCCATTCATTAAAACAAGAGCAACAACAACTAAAGCAATAATTATAACGAACATACATGCTAAAATAATTATAGATTTCTTTGAAGATTTCTTTGTTTTTGATTGATCCTTTGATTTTGCTTCTGTTTCAGCAGAAGTATTTGTTTCTGTAACTTCTGGTTGTTGATATTCTTCACCAGGAGCAACTTGTTGAACACCATTATTAAATTGAGCATCTGGCCAATTGTTATTGCCGACTGGTTGATTGAAATCAGTTTGAGGCCATCCAACGTTGTTTGGTTGAACATAAGTTAAAGGTTCTTGATTAAAATCATTATTAAAGTCTTGTTGTGAATTTATATCAAAGTTTTGATTTAAATCATTAAAACCATTAACTGGATCAAATGAATTACTTTGATCAAAGTTTGCATTTGGATCAAAAGAAGCATTAGGATCGAAGCTTGCATTTGGATCAAAAGAAGCATTAGGATCGAAGTTTGCATTTGGATCAAAAGAAGCATTAGGATCAAAGCTTGCATTTGGATCAAAAGAAGCGTTAGGATCAAAGCTTGCATTTGGATCAAAAGAAGCGTTAGGATCGAAGCTTGCATTTGGATCGAAGTTCATATTAGGATCAAAACTTGCATTAGGATCGAAGTTCATATTAGGATCAAAACTTGCATTAGGATCAAAATTCATGTTAGGATCGAAACTAGCGTTAGGATCAAATCCATTATTATCAGGGCTGTTGAAGCCTTGATTATCATCATTAGTCATTTCTAGTCTATTCATGTTAGACTCCTTTCGTAAAAATAATCACATCAATTATATATTTAAAAATTTAATAATACAACAAAATGAAACATTTTATTTTAAAAAATATTTAACAAAAAAAACATTTATGATATTATAAATATGAATTTTGCAAGATGTGAATTATCAAGACTTTCAGGAGTTAAAAAATATGAATGATTTAAGTAAAGAAATTCAATATGTAAAAGGTGTTGGACCAGCAAAAGCAAAAGCTTTTAAAACTTTAGGTATATCAACATTAAAAGATTTAGTTACTTATTATCCAAGAGGATATGAAGATAGAAGTATTATAAAAAAACTAAATGAAATAAATGATGAAGAAAAAGTTTGCATAGAAGTTAGAGCACTAACTAATTGTACTGTAAGAATAATTGGTCGTGGAAGAAGTATAGAAAAACTAATTGTTACAGATGAAACAGACAACATGACAATTACTTGGTTCAATCAACCATATTTATCAAAACAAATTAAACAAGGAGAAAAATATATATTTTACGGAAAAGTTTCTAAAAAAGGAAATAGTTTAGAAATGAATTCTCCTGTTTTTGATCAGATAGATAAAGAAAAAAATACCGGAAAAATCATTCCTGTTTATCCATTAAATTATAATATTAGTGCAAATACAATTCGTACTGCAATGAGTAATGGATTAAATTTAGTTGGAACATTTGAAGAAAATGAACCAGAGTATATTGTTAAAAATTACAACTTAGTAGATTTGAATGAAGCAATGCACGAAATTCATTTTCCATCTGATTTTGAAAAATTTAAACATGCAAGATATAGATTAGTTTTTGATGAATTAATTGCAATGCAGTTAGGCTTATTAAAACTTAAGGGAGAAGTAAGCGAAGAAATAAAAGGAATAAAATATAGCAAAGATGTTCACATGTCAGATGTTATAAATGATTTACCTTTTAAATTAACGAGAGCGCAATTAAATGTATTAGAAGAAATAGATGATGATATGGAATCAAGCAAGCCGATGAATCGTTTACTTCAAGGAGATGTTGGCTCTGGAAAAACAGTTGTAGCAATGATTGCTGCTTATAAGGCTGTAATGAGTGGATATCAAGCAGTTATTCTTGCACCAACTATGATACTAGCTAATCAACATTTTAAAAACTTTACTAACATGCTTTCAAAGTACAATATTAATATAGTAAGTTTGGTTGGAGGTATGACTGCAAAAAACAAACGTGAAACTTTGGAAAAAATCAAATCTGGAGAAGCACAAATTATTATTGGAACACATGCTTTAATAGAAGAGGATGTAATAT
Organism: Clostridia bacterium; assembly: GCA_045643205.1. Classification (GTDB taxonomy): domain Bacteria; phylum Bacillota; class Clostridia; order TANB77; family CAG-508; genus CAG-793. Next base: position 122,002 of record JAZUKI010000010.1, read on the forward strand.
TTAATAAATTAGGTTTAGTAGTAACTGATGAGCAACATCGTTTTGGTGTAAAACAAAGAAGTGCAATTATTACTAAAGGAGAAAATCCTGATGTTCTTGTTATGTCAGCAACACCTATTCCAAGAACATTAGCGTTAATTTTATATGGAGATCTAGATGTTTCAATTATAGATGAACTTCCACCAAATAGAAAAAAAGTTCAAACTATTGCTATTGGAAAAGGAATGGAAGATAGAGCTAATAGTTTTATACGTGAACAAATTGATGAAGGTAGACAAGTATATGTTGTATGCCCATTAGTAGAAGAAACAGATAATATAGATAATGTTAATTTAAAATCTGCAACTGAACTTGCTAAAGAATATAAAGAAGGACCTTTTTCTAAATATAGAGTTGCTTGCTTACATGGCAAGATGAAACCAAAAGAAAAAGATGAAATTATGAATCAATTTAAAAATGGAGAAATTGATATTTTAGTTTCTACAACAGTTATTGAAGTTGGAGTTGATGTGCCTAATGCTTCTATAATGATGATAGAAAATGCAGAAAGATTTGGACTAGCACAACTTCATCAATTAAGAGGAAGAGTAGGAAGAGGCGAATATAAATCATATTGCATTTTAAAATACACTTCTCACGGCGAAAATGTAAAAGAGAGAATGAACACAATGGTTAATACTGATGATGGAATGAAGATTGCAGAAAAAGATTTAGAACTACGTGGAAGCGGAGATTTCTTTGGAACAGCACAACATGGTTTGCCGGAATTTAAAATTGCAAATTTATTTGAAGATGTTGAAGAATTAAAAGAAGTACAATCTTTAGCAATAAAAATAATTCAAGAAGATCCAAAACTTGAATTAGAAAAAAATGAAAAGTTAAAAACTTTAATATATGAAAAATTTACTTCAAAAGAAGAATTAATAATGTAAAATAAAACCCCTCGAATAAAACGAGGGGTTATTTTATTTGATAGTTACAATATACAAGCCTAAAGAATATTTATTTGCAATAAAAAATATAAATAGTTTCTGTTACAAATATTACAAAAAAACAAATAAAAAAATCTTAAAAAAATGTTGACAAAAACAAACACTTGTGCGAATATATAAGCGAACAAAAGTTTTATATAAAAATAGAAAGAAGGCTTAGTATGATAACAACTTTACACATTCAAAATATAGGAATTATAGATGATTTAAATGTAGAACTAGAAAATGGGTTTAATGTTTTTACAGGTGAAACTGGAGCAGGTAAAACATTAATTATTGATGCAATAAACATTATTTCTGGAGGCAGATTTTCAAAAGAAATGATCAGAAAAGGTGCAGACTTTTCATTTGTTGAATTGAATTTATATCTACCTAATAATGAGCTAGCTATAGAAAATAATATTATAGTAAGCAGAGAAATAAATTTAAATGGTAAAAATCAATGCAAAATAAATGGAAGAATGGTAACTGTTACAGAATTAAAAGAATTCATGAATAGCATAATAGATATTCATGGACAAAACGATAATCAGAAAATCCTTAATCCTAAATATCACATTAAGTATTTAGATAATTATGGTGTAGAAACAATTAAAACAAATCTAGAAAATTATAAAGAACTATATAAAAAATATGTTGAAATAAAAACAGCATTAAAAGACAACCTTGGAGATGACAAAGAAAGACAGCGTGAACTTGATTTACTACAATATCAATTTGATGAAATTGATAAGGCAAAATTAAAAAATGATGAAGAAGAAACATTAAAAGAAAAGAGTACATTATTTCAAAATTCAGAAAAAATAGTTAGCAATTTAAATGAAGTAGTAGAACAAAGTGATAATGCAATTGATATAGTAAACAATGCAATTAAAGCATTAGATAAAATTAGCAGTATAGACAAAAAGTATGATGAAAAATTATCAGAATTAAAAAGCATTTATTATGAAATAGATGAATTTTCAAGAGATATTGCAAGCTTAAATGAGGATGTTTATTTTGATGAAGATGAAAGAAATGAAATAGAAGAAAGATTAGATTTAATTACTTCTCTTAAAAGAAAATATGGAAATAGTATAGAAGAAATAATTGAATATAAAGAAAAGATTGAAGCGGATATTGAAAAAATAAATAATTTAGATGAAACCAATAATAAACTTAGAAAAGAATTAAAAGAAATTGAAATTAAAATGGAAGAATATGGCAATAGATTACATGAAGATAGAATTAGAATCAGCCAAGAATTATGTGAAAAAATAAACAAAGAACTACAAGAATTAGAAATGCCAAATGCTAAATTTTATATAGAAATTACAGATAATAAATCATTCAATAAGCGTGGAAAAGACAATATCGAATTCTATATATCAACTAACATTGGTGAAGATAAAAAAGAATTAGTAAAAACAGCATCAGGTGGCGAAATGTCAAGAATTATGCTAGCAATAAAAACAGTTTTTGCTAATACAGATAATACTCCAATTATGATTTTTGATGAAATAGATACTGGAATTAGTGGAAAAGCAGCTAATTCAGTGGGCTCTAAACTAAAATTAATTGGAAAGAATCATCAAGTAATTTGCATTACACATCAACCAAGCATTGCTGCCAAAGGAGACCAAAACTATTATATTAGCAAAGAAACAAAAGATGATAGAACACATACTCTTATTAAGCACTTGAAAGAATTAGAAGTATTAAATGAGATAGCAAGAATAGCTTCTGGAACAATCTCAGACATTTCTTTAGCTCATGCAAAAGAACTTAGAAATGCAGTTTAAGGAGCATTTGTTATAAAACTAAAAAGGATGAAAAAAGAACAAAATGTTCAAAATTTTCATCCTTTTTTTTATGAATAAGTTGATAATAAAAGAATTTTTAAAACAGGGCATTTTAAAGTACCTTTTTTGTGCTTAAAACCTTTACAAAATAATGGTTTTGAAATATAATGTATGTGCATATTTTATGCTCAAAAACCATTCGAAAAAGGAGACTTAAAACTATGGAAAAAGACAACCAAAATAGTGTTGAGGAAGAAGTAGAATTAACACAAGAAGATTATAACAAATTAATGAAAGTTAGATTGGATAAACTTGAGGCATTAAGAGCTGAAGGAAAAGATCCTTTTGAAATTACTAAATTTAATAGAACACATTTAACATCTGAAATTAAGGCAGACTTTGATAATCTTGAAAATAAAGATGTTACAATTGCTGGAAGAATTATGAGCAAGAGAGTTATGGGTAAAGCATCATTCTGCCATATTCAAGATGGTGATGGCAAAATCCAATTATATGTTTCTATCAATGAATTAGGAGAAGATTCTTATAAACACTTTAAGGAATATGATATTGGTGATTTTATTGGAGTTACTGGATTTGTTTTTAAAACAAAAACTGAAGAAATTTCAGTTCATGCAAAAGAAGTAACTTTATTAAGCAAATCATTAAGACCACTTCCAGAAAAATTCCATGGATTAAAGGATACAGATTTAAGATATAGACAAAGATATGTTGATTTAATTATGAATCCAGAAGTTAAAGAAACATTCTTAAAGAGAATTCAAATCACTAAAGAAATTAGAAATTTCTTAGATGAAAGAGGATATAAAGAAGTTGAAACACCAATTTTAAATACAATCTCTGGTGGAGCTTCAGCAAGACCTTTCATTACACATCACAATTCATTAGATATAGATATGTATTTAAGAATTGCAACTGAATTAAATTTAAAGAGATTAATAGTTGGTGGATTTGATAAAGTTTATGAATTAGGAAGAGTATTCAGAAATGAAGGAATGGACATTCGCCATAATCCTGAATTTACATCACTTGAATTTTATGCAAGTTACGAAAACATTGAAGACATGATGAATATTACAGAAGAAATGTTTAGAACAATTTGCAAAAAAGTAACTGGTAAAGAAGTAATTACATATCAAGGAACAGAAATAGATTTAAGCAAACCATTTAGAAGAGTTAAAATGATTGATGCTATCAAAGAAGCTACAGGAATAGATTTCAATGAAATTAAAACTGATGAAGAAGCTCAAGAAGCATTAAAGAAAATTGGACTTGAAGTAAATCCTATTAAGAAAACAAGAGGAGATATTATTGCTCAAATTGCAGATGAAAAAGTTGAAGAAACATTAATTCAACCTACATTTATGTATGAATATCCAATAGAAAATTCACCTCTTGCAAAGAAAGTGCCAGGAAACCCAATGTTTACTCAAAGATTTGAGTTATTTATTGATGGTAGAGAATATGGAAATGCTTTCTCAGAATTAAATGATCCAATTGATCAAAGAGAAAGATTCTTAAACGAAATCAAAAACCGTGAAAATGGAGATGATGAAGCTGGTATGATGGATGATGATTTCATTAGAGCTTTAGAGATTGGATTACCTCCAACAGGTGGTTGCGGAATTGGAATTGATAGATTCATTATGTTATTAACAGATGCAGCTTCAATTAGAGATGTTATTTTGTTCCCAACAATGAAGCCTGAAGATTTATAAGGAGTATAAATGTATTTTAGTAGTTTAACATCCAATCCTTTAACTTTAGGATTGTTGATATTGTTAGGTGTAGAACAAACAAGTAGATATATTAGAAGTGGAGGAACAATACAAGAATTACTAATTATGGTTTTCGCTGTATTAGTTTCTATAACATTCCATGAGTTTGCTCATGCGTTTGTTGCAGATAAACTTGGAGATGAAACACCTAGAAATAAGAAAAGATTAACACTTAATCCATTAGCACATATAGATCCAATTGGATTGGTATTATTAATATTTTGCCGTTTTGGTTGGGGAAAACCTGTTGAAATAAATCCTTATAATTTTAAAAGAAGTATTTCTATGAAAAAAGGAACTGCACTTGTATCAATTGCAGGACCAATAATGAATTTTATTTTAGCATTAGTTTTTTCAATTATATTTGGATTAATTATTAGATTTTGCCCATACGAATTTTTATTAACAGGAACAGGCGTAACTATAGTAAAAATATTACAAGCATTAATATCAATTAATGTTGGACTTGGAGTTTTTAATTTAATTCCATTACCACCATTAGATGGATCAAAAATTTTAGTAGCAATACTTCCAAACAAAGCAAGAAATTGGTATATAAGCCGTGAAAAATTATTATCAATCATTTTCTTAATTGTTTGGGTTACACCAATAGCAAGTTATATTATTTCACCGGCTATTAATTGGATATCAGATCAATTATTTAATTTAATTAGTTTTATAGCTATTGGGCACATATAAAAAATAAGCAAAATTTTATTGAAAGGAGTGGCATATGAAAAAAGATATTATAACAATGGGAATAGAATCTAGTTGTGATGAAACATCAGTTGCTATTGTAAAAAATGGTAGAGAAGTTTTATCAAATGTTATTAATACACAAATTCCTATCCACACTTTATATGGAGGGGTTGTTCCTGAAATAGCTTCTCGTAATCACATAGAAAATATTTCAACTGTTGCACACGAAGCAATAAAATTAGCTGGAATAAAGTTTGAAGATATAGATGTAATTGCACCAACATATGGTCCAGGATTAGTTGGAGCTCTTTTAGTTGGATTATCTTATGCAAAAGCAGTTAGTTATTCATTAGATAAACCACTAGTTGGAGTAAATCATCTTGAAGGACATATTGCTGCAAACTACATAACATATGAAGAATTAAAGCCACCATTCATTTGCATGATGATGTCAGGTGGAAACACACAAATTGTATTAGTTAAAGATTATACTGAATTTGAAGTGTTAGGAAGAACTGTTGATGATGCAATTGGAGAGGCTTTTGACAAAACAGCAAGAGTTATAGGACTTGGTTATCCAGGAGGACCAAAGATTGATCAACTAGCTCAAGAAGGACAACCAACAATAGAAATTCCAAAAACTCATTTTGATAATTTAGATTTTAGTTTTAGTGGAATTAAAACTGCAGTTATAAATTTACATCATAAAAATCCACAAATAAATAAAGCAGATTTATGTAAAAGTTTTGAAAAGACAGTTTCAGAAATATTAGTAGATAATGTTTTAAAAGCAGTAGAACAAACTGGAGTAAAAACAGTAGTATTAGCTGGTGGCGTTAGTGCTAATTCATATATAAGAAATGAATTTTTAAATATTCAACCAAAAGGAATTAGAGTTTATATGCCAGATAAAAAGCTATGTACAGATAATGCAGCTATGATTGCTGCTGCAGGTTATTACAACTATATGGCAGGAAAAAGAGATGAATTAGATTTAAATGCACTACCAGATTTAAAACTAAACTCTTTTAAAAAAGAAGAATAGGTAGTAGAAATGGTATCTTAATTAGAAAGAAGGTACATAATGGCGATATTTACTATAGCGGATTTACATTTATCATTAAATCCTAATATTGATAAGCCAATGAATGTTTTTGGAAAAAACTGGGAAAACTATGAAAATGTTCTTCAGGAAAATTGGAGAACAAAAGTTACAAATGATGACTTGGTTATTATACCAGGAGATATTTCATGGGCAACATATTTAAAAGATATGTTATATGATTTTAAATATATTGATAATTTACCAGGAACAAAATTAATTATTAAAGGAAATCATGATTATTGGTGGTCTACTCTTAATAAGATGAACAAATTTTTAGAGGAACATAACTTTAATACAATTCATTTTTTAATGAACAACTCATTTAAATATAAGAATAAAATTATTGTAGGAACAAGAGGATGGAGTTTAAATGATGATATTGATGGTGAAAAAATGATGGCACGTGAGAACATTAGATTTGAACTATCAATAAAGGATGCTCTAAAAAATAAAACAGAGGATGATGAAATTATAGCAATGTTCCATTATCCACCATTCAATGACAACTATATTAAAAATGATATTTCAAATGCTTTTATAGATACTATGCAAAAATATAATATAAAAAAATGTTATTATGCACATCTACATGGGGAATCACATAAAAATGCATTTGAAGGAGCAAAGGATGGAATAGAATACAAATTAATAAGTGCTGATTATTTAGAATTCAATCCTTATCTAATTTGCAACGATTAAAAGCATAAAAATGTAATACAAAAATAGTTAATTATACAAAACAGTTAATTAGAAAAACACATAAGATTAAATTTTACTTGAGGAGAACAATGAAAAAAGTTTTAACCAAAAAAGTAATAATTTTAGCAATTATAGTTTTATTAATAGTAATTTGTATGATTGTTTTTATTAAAGCAGCAGGAAGCAAAGAACAAGAAAACAACGAGATAGACAATCAATACAGTGACCATAAACCTGTTAGACAAAATACAATAAAACTTGATAGCATAGAAAAAATTATTGCTGATAATGAAAAACTAACTAAATATGAAGAAATGGTTGAAAACAATATAGATATTGAGTTTAAGACGCAATATAGAAAAAATGACTCACTAGCAAAAGGAAAAATTCAAATTTTGCAAGAGGGCCAAGATGGAACACAACATTCTATAATAAAAAACACATATCAAAACAACCAATTAATCGGACAAGAAATCGTAACTTCTGAAATTATAAAACCTTCAACAGATAAAATTGTTGAAATAGGTACAGCTGAAAATAGCAATACTTATGTTCCAATCGTTGGAGATGAGTTAGAAATAGTTAGTGCTAATACAGAAATTAAAACAGATAAAAAAATTGATGCACAAGTTTTAACAACAGTTTCAATTGGAGATATTGTTAAATTAGTATTAGCTCAAGATAATTGGTATCAAGTACAAATCAATGAAATGGTTGGCTGGATAGAAAAAACAAGTGCAATTTACTACAATCCTAATAAAGGCGATGGAGATGAAAATTTAATTATCTATTCAAAAGAACAATTAACACAAGGTTTAGGATTTAGTATGTTGATGAATAAACCTAGTGGCCTAACCTTAACACAATTCAAAAAAGTATTAACAGGTTTATCTGGAGATAAAAACAAAGTAATAGAAGAAAACGCCGAATATTTCTATTATGCAGAAACACAATACAATGTGAACGGATTGTTCCTTGCATCAATAGCAATTCACGAAAGTGCATACGGAACTTCAGATATATCTTTAAAGAAGAAAAATTTATTTGGATATCGAGCATATGATAGAGATCCAGGAGGAAGCGCATCAACATTTGCAACATATGCTGAAGGTATAGATTTAGTAGCGAGAGTTTTAGCAAAATACTATTTAAACCCTAAAGGTACACTAATTTATGGGGGCGAGGAAGCTGAAGCAACTTACTACCATGGCTCAACAATATCAGCTGTAAATGTATCATATGCAAGCGATAAAAATTGGGGCAATGCAATATATAAATATATAATTTCTTTGTACAATAGATTATAATTTATTATCTTGCTATTTTAAAAAAGTTAGTGTAATATAAATTAATAGTGGGAGGACTAGAAATGAAAAAGTCTATAATAATTTTATCAATAGTTTTAATTGCTGTAAGTTTGCTATTTTTAGGAAACTTTGTTCAAGCAACTTCAACTAATAATGGTGAAATAATTACCAATGAAACAAAAAGTCAATTAGTAGATTTAAGAGATAGTGAATTACAATCTATGGAAGACTATAAACAAGCTTATGGAAGCGATGTTTTCGGCGTTGTAGCCTATGTTTTAAATAAAATTAGATTATGGAGTATTCCTTTAGGATTTGTAGCAATAGCTATTAGTGCTATATATCAATATGTTATTGGTATCAAACATTTGGAAAACAGAGATAAAGGTTTAAATTCAATGATAGTAGTAGTTACATTATTTGTAATTTGTCAAATATTACCATTAGTATATACTATTATTATTAAATTTAAAGGATAATATAAGATTTTTAAATTATAAATATAATTTAGAGGAGTTAAACTAATGAAGGTTCTTTTTGCAGTTAGTGATGAAACTATTTCGCAAAATATAATTAAACAATATCAAGAAGATTACAAGGAAATAATTACAAGTACAAACAAGTATTTTTTCAATGCAATCATTAAAGAATTGGCGAAAGATAAAACATATGATGCAATTGTTATTAGTGAGGACTTAGAACCAGTAGCTAATAATAATTACGATCAAATTGATAAATTTATATTAGAAAAATTAGATGATATAAGCGATGAAGCATCTAAATTAAATGGTGAAGATATTCCAATCATTTTCATTTGCTCAGATAGAAGAACAAGAAATGATGAGCTTCTAAGAAATTTATTTAGTATGGGAATATATAATGCTTTAGTTGAAAAAGATAGAAATATTCCTGAAGTATGTAGATTACTAGATAGACCACGTGTTAAGAAAGAAGCTAAAAAATATTATTTATTAGATGGTGAAGATACAACATATAATGGTGGAAGTAACGCCTTAGTTAGTGAAGACCAAATTAATAATATATTGAATTATTATAGCCAATTAGGTGGAGCTGTAGATAAATATTCTGAAACATTTGATCACATTGCACAACAATATGATGATTCTCAATTAAGACTAATTATAAAATTCTTACCAGAGAATGTAAAAATTGTTTTAGAGAAAAACAATGCAAAATATCAACAATTAGTAAATAAGGGAACTGTTTTATCAGATGGTTCTTATTCAGCATATCCAAAAAAACAAGAAAGCGATTTAGGAAGCATATATCAACAAGATTTAAAATCACAAAAACTTTCAAATCCTGTTGTTATACCTGAAGCAATGAACTTCCAAGCTGTTCATAGACAACCAATTAGACCAAATACTCAAACAACTATGGGACAAAGAAGACCAATTACACCAATTAATCAACAAACAAGTCAAAATCTTGGAGCACAAAGACCACAACAACCAATGCAAAATAGTCGACCAGCACAAAATGGACAACCAATAAGACCAATGCAACCAGGACAAAATGGACAACCAGTAAGACCAATGCAACCAGGACAAAACAATCACCCAATGAGACCAAACCCAAATGGACAAAATCCTTATGGAAATCAAATGGGTAATCAATATAGAGCAAATGGATCACAACAAGCACAAAGACCACAACCAACACAAAATAGACAACCAGTTAGACCACAACAACCAATGCAAAATCCATTTGATATGGGTGGCCCAGCACCAATGCAAAATCCATTTGATATGGGTAGCACAGAACAAATTAATAATCCTTTTTTTAATCAAGCAAAGGAAGATACACAAAACCCTTTTGATTTAGGATCAGATGAACAAACAACTATAGAAACAGTAAATCCATTTGATTTAGGTTCTGCTGATCAATCTATGGAACAAAAAAGTGTTGAAAATTCATCAGAAGAAGAAAAAGATTTAAATATTGATTTTTCTAGTATAGAAGTATCAGATATTACTGAAGATACTAAAATTGAAAAAACAGAAGTACCTAATATTGAGACAATTAGTCAAATAGAGGAACCTGTTGATGAAATAGACAATCAATTAGAAAACATTGATATAAATGAAGATTCGATTGTTACTAAAAGTAATGATGAAGAAATTGATGAAAAGAATGAAATAGAAGAAACATTAGATAGATTTTTCGATGCTAATGTTGAAAATAAAGTAGAAGAACCTAAAGAAGTTAAAAAAGAATCTGAAGAGGTAGAAACTGTTAAAGAGATAGTCGAAGGGGAACCAGAAGCTGTTGAAGAGATAGTCGAAGAGAAACCAGAAGCTGTTGAAGAGATAGTCGAAGAGGAACCAGAAGCTGTTGAAGAAATAGTCGAAGAAGAGCCAGAAACTGTTGAAGAGATAGTCGAAGAAGAGCCAGAAACTATTGAAGAAATAGTTGAAGAGAGACCAGAAGCTGTTAAAGAAGTAGTTGAAGAAGAACCAGAAATAAATGCTGAAGAATTAATAAATGAAACAACATTTGATTTCTTTGATAATAGCGAAGAAATGATTTCTGATAAAAAGTCTATTGAAACAGATAAAAATGCAAACAACCAAAATGTAAATAACAAAAATGAAAACATAAATGAAAACATAAATTCAAATGTTAATCAAATGGATATAGCAATGATAGATTCAATGATGGATCCAATGAACATGCCAATGGTAGATCCAATGATGAATCAAATGAATATGCCAATGATAGATCCAATGATGAATTCAATGAATATGCCAATGGTAGATCCAATGATGAATCAGATGGACATGTCAATGGTAGATCCAATGATGAATCAAATGAACATGCCAATGATAAATTCAATGAATATGCCAATGGGATATCCAATGATAGATCCAATGGACATGCAAAGTTTTCAAAACTTCAATATGAATGATTATCAACCTAATGAAGTTAACGGACCACATATAAATGGTTTCGAACAATTTCAAGGTGAAATACAACCAATAGATTATAGTGATGATTACACAATTAGTTCTATGAGTTCATCAATGCAATCTCAAGAGCAAGATTTATCAACAATAAGTAATGTTTCTCGTGATGTTGCAGGAAATGGAAAGGTTGTAGCATTTATAGGTACATCAAAAAATGGAACATCATTTTTAGCAGACAGCGTTGGAATGATGCTATCACAAGCAGGAATTAAAACTGCAATAGTAGATACAACTAAAAATAAAAATTCATATTATATGTTTACAAATAGTAATGCTAAATTAGGAAATATTGCTGCATCAAGTATGAAAAAATTAGCAAAAGGAGAAGTAGCAGGACTTAGCTTAAATCCATCATTAACTGTTTTCACAGGATTACCTGGAGACGTTGATGAACTTTATCTAGATGTTGACACAATTATAGATACATTATCAATGAATTTTGATGTTGTATTATTAGATTGCGATTTCAGCACAGATGATAAATACTTTGCAAAAGCAAAAGAGTACTATTTAGTACAAACAATGGATGCCTTTACAATTCAACCTTTAACAAGATTTTTAAGTGAACTAAAATTAAAAGGTTTACTTGATGAAAATAAGTTAAGAATTGTAATCAATAAATATATTAAAATGAAGAAACTTTCATATAGAATGATTATAGGTGGTTTATCAAAATATAACGAACCAGCAATGACATTACAAAGAGATTTATTTAATCCAAATAATATTCCTTATATATTGATACCATTTGATGATGAAACATACGAAGCATATCTGCAAGAAGTTGCTATGTGTGATTTTAAATTAAATAATTATTCAGATAATTTCCTAAATGCATTAGAAAAATTAAAGAATATGATAGTTAGCGAAGAAGAAAACAAAGAAAAAGAGAAGAAAGGTCGCTTCAATAAAAAGACCAAAAATGATAATAAGACAAATTACGACAAGGAAGTGCTTCAAGGAACAAAAAACACAAATACATCAAGTAACTAGTTATAAAAAATAAACAATAAAAGATAAACAATAATTAGTTACAAAAAACAGAAAAGTAATTAGTCATAAAGAGTAATAGAATTGTAGAAAAGAGGAAAAGACAGTGGCTATAGCTGAATTAATTTTAATTTGTATATTAGTAATAATTGTAATAGCTTTAATGGTTGTAAATTACAGAGTACATAATAAGATTGATACTTATACTAATTTAAACCAAAGAGTAACAGGACTTCAAGTATTACAAGAGTTCATGGATACAATTGGAGATGATGCAACTGTTGATGAGAAACTTGGAAAAATCAACGATGTTTTAATTCAAAAGTATTCAATTAAATATTCAACTATAGTTGTATATGATGGTGCTCAATACAAAATCAGAGCTTCAAATGTTGATCAAAAACATTGGGATACATTGAAAAATCTAGCTATAGACCCAGTATTTTCTGATAGTATAAAAACAGCTACACCAAAATACATTACAGTTGATAACGACAATGAAAAACTTCCATATCAAAAAATGGAATTTGGAAGAGCAAAATGTGCAATATTCTTCCCATTATATATAGATAATGTATACATAGGATATTGGATTATTGAAGGAAGCATTCCTCATGAATTTGATAAGATTGATACAACAATCTTAGATGTTGTAAGAACAAATATAGTTACAATATTAAAAGTAGTACAAAATCAACAAACAATTGAGAATATTGTTAGAGATGATATGTACTCAGGATTAAAATCTGCAGAATATTTATATGCTGAAGGTAAAAAGAAAATTGATCAATACGCAGAATCTGCTGTATGTTTATTTAAAATAGTAAACTTACCAGAGATCAATGAATCCGTTAGTAGAAAAACTGGTGATCATGTAATCACAGCTATTTCAAATTATATCAAGGCAAATTTAGCACCTGATTATGTTTTTGTAAGATATATGGGACCTAAATTTACAATTGTTTTCTCAGGAATAGACATAGAAGGCGTTATAAACTTTATGAATTCTAAGAAACTAGAACTTGAACAATTAAAAGTTCCTTATGCTGATGATTTTTATAAAGATCAACCAAAACCAGAAGAAACACAAACTGTTTCACCGATGATTAGAGCTGTAATATCAAAATATTACAAAGGAACATCTCTAGATGGAGCATTAAAGAAAATGGAAGAATTCATAGATTCATCTAACACACCAGACATTACTTCAGTATAACAAAGGAGATATATATGAGTAGTTTTGACGGAGAAGATTATAGTAATAATGATTTTAAAACAAAAGAAATAATGAAAGATGTGTATAAGGCATTGAAAGAAAAAGGATACAATCCTACAAATCAAATTGTTGGATATATTCTTTCTGGAGATCCAACATATATTACTAATCACAACGGAGCTCGAAACTTAATTAGAAAAATCGAAAGAGATGAATTACTAGAAAAAATGGTTAAGGAATATTTAGATATAGATGAGTAGAATTTTAGCTATAGATTATGGAGAAGCAAGAACTGGCTTAGCAATTACAGATCCTCTAGGCTATACAGCACAAGGATTAGAAACAATTAACAATCAAGGAAGCGATAAAGTTATTTTAAGAAGATTAGCTGAGATTGTAGAAGAATACGAAATAAACAAATTTGTAATTGGATATCCAATTAATATGGATGGAAGTGCCAGTCAAAGATCAGAAAAAACAGAGGAATTTATTCATAAATTAAAATCAAGATTTAATACTATTGAAATTGAAAAACAAGATGAAAGATTAACGACAGTAGAAGCACACAAAACTATGAATGATTTAGATGTTAATAAAAAGAAAAAGAGAAGCATAGTAGATACAGTTGCTGCTGTATATATACTAGAAGCTTATATAAATAAACCAAAAGAGTAAAGTAATATATTCAAAAATAGCCTAACACTTGATTTATGGCTATTTTTGTTGTAAAATAAACAAGTATATTAAAAAATCAAAGAGGAGGATTTTCAAATGGCAAATGTATATATGGCAGGTGATTTCAGAAATGGAACAACATTTGAAATGGATGGAAATGTATTTAGAGTAGTTGAATTCCAACACGTTAAACCTGGAAAAGGTTCAGCTTTTGTTAGAACAAAAATAAAGAATGTTATTTCTGGAGCTGTTTTAGAAAAAACTTTTAACCCTACAGAAAAATTCACAGCTGCTGAAATTGAAAAGAAAGAAATGCAATATTTATATGAAGACACAGGAATTTATTACTTCATGGACAACGAAACATATGAACAAACACCATTAAACAAAGATCAATTAGGAGATGCATTAAACTTCTTAAAAGAAAACATGAATGTTAAGTTATGTTCTTTCAAAGGAAATGTATTCTCAGTTGAATTACCTATTTCAGTTGATTTAGAAGTTAAATACACTGAACCAGGATTTGCAGGAAATACAACAACAACTTCTGGAAAACCAGCAACATTAGAAAATGGTTACGAAGTTCAAGTTCCTTTATTTGTAAATATTGGAGACGTTGTAAGAATTGATACAAGAACTGGAAAATACATGGAAAGAGTTTAATTCTACAATTAGAAATTAAATAGTATTAAAATAAAGAAGGTTAAAATGAAACTACTTGATAGCTTTATTTGACCTTCTTATTTTTTATAAATTTTAACTAGAACTTTCTATAAAATAATTTAAAGGATTAACTGCAACATCATTAACCTTAATCGTAAAATGCAAATGACAACCTGTTGTAGCACCATTAGTAGGATTACCATTTGAATCTTTATAAGGATTATTTTGAATTCCATAAACATTTTTTGGACCTACTGTTCCAATAACCTGCCCTTTAATAACCTTTTGATTGGCAGAGACAAACATAATAGGAGAAAGGTGGCAATAAGAAATTTTATACATAGCATTAACTAATTGAATAGATATTGTATAGCCGCCTCCAGCACCCCATGCAGCAAAGTAAACCATTCCATTATCTATTGCAATAACTGGAGTTCCTTCAGGAGCAGGAATATCAAGTCCAGAATGATAAGTTGAAGCACCAGCTGTTGGACTTAATCTATTACCAAAATAAGAAGAAATACTAGTATATCCAGGTATAGGCCATTCAAAACCAGAAGTAGATTTTAATTTTGTTCCATCATTTGATAAACTGGAAAAAGTAGATGTAGGAAACAAAATAAAAATAATTAGAAAGACAAGTACAATAATTGTTGAAAAATAAGAATATAAAAATCGATACATATAGCTCCTTTTAAAAATAAATATACCAAATAATGGAAAAATAAACACAAAAAGTAATTGAAATTAAAAGAAAAAAGTCAACATAAAGTAACAATAAGCAAATTACAAGTTTAATAAATTTTTTTATAGTAAAAAAATCTTACTAAAATTACAAAAATTCACATTAAAAATCGTTGATTTAAATATGGCGGTGTGTTAAAATTCAATTATGTTTTGAGTTTGGAGAGTTAGTATGGCAAATAGAGTTAAGAAAGATAGAAGTGCAATTAGAAAAGCTAAAAAAGCTAATCGATCATATTATACTAGTAAAGTAGAGATTAATAATGAAAATATTGAATACTTGAATGAACAATCAATACGTCTCGATGTAAAAAAAGTTGCAGAACAAGCTGTCATTTCTGATGCAAAAGAAACCAAACAAACTCAAAAAGAAGAACAACAAAGTTTACAAGCTTTGTTTGAAACAAAAAAACAATTAATTCAAAAATTAAAAAAAATTAATCAACAAGCTAGAAGTGTTGGTAATAAATTAGTAGAAGTAAAAAAATTAGTAGATAAAGATAACAAGATATTAGATGAAAATGGCGAACTTATTTTAGAATAAAATTTGGAGTTTAAAGTGAATAAAGATAAAGAAAAAGAAAGTTTAACGATATATCATGAAGATATGTTTACTAAACTAAAAAAAGCATTTAAAAAGTTATTTAATATTGAAACAGATTCAGAGCCTCAATACAATGCTGCCCAAAGCGCAAAGATGAGACTTTCAAGCGATAAAACAAATTCAATTTTTACTACACAAAGAAGATTTGAAAAAGGTGAAATTACAGAAAAAGATTTATCAGAAGTTGAAGTTCTAAAAATGACTCAATTATATAATGAACAAATAAAAGAACTTGAAGAAGAAATCAAAGAAAGAGAAAAAGAAGTAAACGAAAACACTAAATTGTTAAACGAATATTATCAAAAGACAATTTCTGTGCAAG
Organism: Clostridia bacterium; assembly: GCA_045643205.1. Lineage (GTDB taxonomy): Bacteria > Bacillota > Clostridia > TANB77 > CAG-508 > CAG-793. The sequence goes on from JAZUKI010000010.1 coordinate 138,585, forward strand.
AAAAACAAATAGTTAATGCAAATTAAAAAACGGTTAACAGAAATGTTAATTGTTTTTTTTAGCATAGTGAAAGAAAAAAATGTTAATTATTTTTTTAACATAGTGAAAGGAAATAAAAATGGATATTAATATTAATCAATTAATTCAGAAAGACAAAACTTTTTCTGATTCAGAATTTAAATCAAAAGTAGAAAATCAATTTATGCAAATATTTCTTGCTATTACAACTGGAAAGATTGAAAGAGTTAAACATTTTGTAAATGAAGAAACATATAATCAATTAGAAATGATAGTTAAATCAAATGAAGCAAATAATGTAATTCATTTTTATGAAGAACCTAATGTTAGTAATATATGTATAAATAGAATTATAGAAGAAGAGGAAGATTTTATTATTGAAACAACTTTATTATTTAAAGCATATGATTATTTTGCTAGAAAGAGTGATTTTAAATTTATTTCTGGAGTTAAAGATTATAGAAAAGAAACAGTACGTAGAGTAATTTTTAAAAAATATAAGAATGCAAAAGAGTTTGGTATTCAAAGAAAATGTCCTTCATGTGGAAATACTATGGATACTAACTATTCTGGATTATGCCCATATTGCAATACTACATTTAATCTATATGCATATGATTGGGTAATAATTTATTTAGATTTATAAAAATTATTTAAATAATTTGAACTTAACTAATTTAAATTTAAATTAATTTTTGTTTAAATTAATTTTGATTTATAAGTAGGTTTGATTCAAATAGTTTTGAATTTGTAAGGAGATAATAAATGAATAAAAATTTGAAAAGGCATTAAAATTTGTTAAAATATGGACAATAATAATGACATTCATAGTTGCAATATTTTGTTTCTTTGCTATAAGCGATGATAAACCTACAGTTGCAGATACAGGATTTAGTACATCACATAGTGGTGGAGGAGATTCATCAAGTTCAAGTGATTCAAGCAGTTATAGTTCAAGCAGCTCAAGTTCTTCTAGCTCATTAAGCAAATCTAGTTCTAGTAGAAAACTAACAAAAGAAGAAGGAATTATAATCTGTATAGCAATGGCAGCTATCTGGATAGGTCCTATTATAAGCACAATAATTTCTAATATAATTAGAAATACAAGAACTAAAATTAAAAACAAGAGAATGAGCGAAAGCGCAGAAAAATTAATAAAACAATACATTCTAGATTTTGATAAAAAACAATTTTTACAATTACAATTTGATAATTACTGTAAAATGCAAACTGCATGGATGAACTTTAAAATGGAAGATGTTAAAGAATTAATATCTGATGAATTATATACAATGTGGTGTTCACAACTTGATACACTTGAATTAAAGAATGAACAAAATATTATGAAATCATTCAAATATGTATATGGTAATTTAACAGATGCATCAATTGAAAATGGTAATTTAACAGTAACTACAGATTACAAAATAAAAGCTCGTGATTATATTGTTAGAAAAGGAACAAACAAACTTATTAGAGGTTCTAAATCATTAATGGAAATTCATTATGAAATGAAATTTAGAATTTCGGTTGACCATATTAATACAATTGATAAGTGTCCAAGTTGCGGCAACGTAATTACAAACAATACATCAAATATTTGTCCGTTCTGTAGATCACAATTATTTGTTGAACATAAAGATTGGGTATTAACAGAAAAAACATGCCTTGGACAAAAATAAGGTGTATAATATAAACATATAATTGAGGTGTATATTAAAATGTAAAAATAAAACAAGCAAACAAAAATAAAAAATATAGTAATAAGTATTAAGTAAGGAAAATAAAATGAAAAAGATATTAAAAAGAATATTTAAATTTATAGCTATTTTGTTTACATGTTTACTAGTTATAGGATGTATGTTTATCGTCACATCAGATGATAAACCTACATTCGCAGATACAGGTTTTAGTGGTGGACATAGTAGTGGTGGTTCACATAGCTCACATAGTAGTTCACATGGTGGTTCTGGAGGAGGAACAGGAAATCCCAGTAGCTGATGCAGTCATAGTAATATTAATACTAACAATGTATGGAGTATTAATATATGTTGGAAATAAAAAGAAAAATAGTCCTCATAGAATAAAGAATATAGAGGAAGTAAGACAAAAAGATGCAAATGCTGAAAGATTTATTAGACAATACTTACCAAACTTTAATAAATTACAATTCTTAAATGATCAATACAACAATTACTGCAGAATGCAAGTTGATTGGATGAACTTCAACATGCCAGATATGAAGGAATTAATTACTGATGAATTATATACAATGTGGAGTGCACAATTAGAAACATTAAAATTAAAAGGCGAACAAAACATAATGGGAACATTTGAATTAGAGTCAGCATACTTAACAGATGCTACACTACAAAATGGCAACCTAACTGTTTCAGTATATTATGTAATTAAAACATATGACTATATTGCTGATTTCAATACTAAGAGATTAGTAAGAGGAAACAATAGAGAAAGAATAAGATATGATTATTTAATGAAATTCAGAATATCATTAGATCATATGAATAATATAGATAAATGTCCAAGTTGTGGAAATGTAATTACAAATAACACATCAAATATTTGTCCATTCTGTAGATCACAATTATTTGTAGAACCAAAGAATTGGGTATTAACAGAAAAAACTTGTCTACATCAAGAATACACAAAATAACATATACAAAATTAATCATAAGTAGATGAAAAATAGCAAAAATAAAAAATAAACAGCAATAAAATAATAAAACAAAATAATATAAATTTTAAATTAAATTATTAAACTGCTAGATGTATTCTAGCAGTTTAATGCTCATAAAGAAGAGGCATAAAAATATGAAAAATAACAGAGAAAAAGAAGTAGTAAAAACAAGCATTATAAGTATATTATCTAATTTACTTTTAGTTGGATTTAAAACTTTTATAGGAATAATTTCAAACTCTATAGCAATTATTTCTGATGCAATTAATAATTTAAGCGATGTTTTATCAAGCATAATAACAATAATAGGAACAAAATTAGCAGGAAAAGCACCTGATAAAGAACATCCTTATGGACATGGAAGAATTGAATATACAACAGCATTTATTGTTTCAGCAATTGTTTTATATGCAGGTATTACAGCACTTATAGAATCAATTAAAAAACTTATAAATCCAGAACCAGTTGAATATAATGTTTTAACATTAATTGTATTAGTGACAAGTATTATTGTAAAATTTGTATTAGGAATATATGTTAAACAAAAGGGTAAAAAAATAAATTCTGATTCATTAGTAGCTAGCGGATCAGATGCTTTTAATGATGCACTTCTTTCAATTGCTGTTTTAATTTCAACAATAATTTATATGGTATTTGGATATAGTATTGAAGTTTATATTAGTATTTTACTATCCCTATTTATTATTAGAACAGGTTTTAAATTAATTAAAGAATCAGTTGACAGCATGGTAGGAACAAGAGTTGAAAGTTCTTTAACAAAGAACATTAAAGAAGAAATTAATAAATTGCCAGAAGTAAATGGAGTATTTGATTTAATATTAACAGACTATGGACCAGATAAATATTTAGGCTCAGTACATATTGGATTAGATAATGCTTTATCAGTAGAAGAAGTGGATAAAATTTCTAGAAAAGTTTCAAAAATAATTCTTGAAAAGTATGGAGTACTACTTCATACAATTGGTGTTTACTCAATAAATACTAAAGATAAAGAAATAATGAATATACAGCATGATATTAATGATATTGTTTTTGATCATGAAGGAATTTTACAAATGCATGGTTTTTATATTGATAAGGTTGAAAAAACAATTAGTCTAGATATAATTTTTGATTTTGAACAAAAAGATAGAGAAGAGATTTGCAAACATATACAAAATGATATTCAAAAGAAATATAAAAACTATACAATAAATGTTACTTTAGATGTAGATATAAATGAACAAATATAATATAAAACATAATAATAGTAAAATAATAAAATAGAAAAATAGCAAATAAAAATAATTTATAAAAAATAAAAATATAGAATGAAAAAATAGAATAAAGAATAAAGAGTTGTTCTTAAATGAACAACTCTTTTAATATGGCAGGGGTAGTAGGATTCGAACCCACACGCACGGTTTTGGAGACCGGAATGCTACCATTAACATCATACCCCTATGTAGTTACGACAATTATTATAATAGCATACTATATCAATTTAAGCAAGTAGATTGAAAAAAATAATTGCCTATGATACTATGAATGCGTTACTTAAAGGAGTTATTCATGGGAAAAGAAAATGAAGAAAAATGTATAGAATCAAATTCAAAAAATGATTCTAAAATTAAAAAAATAATAAAAAAAGTTTTTACAAAAGAGATAATGCTTTATTTAGTTTTTGGAGTTTTATCTACATTAATTAATCTTGGCGTAAAAATTGTTTTATTAAGAACTGTTTTAGATTCAAATAATCCATTTCAACTACAAGTTGCAGTATTTATTGCTTGGTTTGTAGCGGTAATTTTTGCATATATTACTAATAGAAAATTTGTGTTTGAAAGCAAAAATAAAAATAAATTACAAGAATTCTTTAAGTTTTTTGCGGGCAGAATAGCTACATGGTTATTTGATGCAGGCTTTATGCTAGTATTTGTAACATTACTTCATTTCCCAGATATAATAATGGCTATTATTTCAAATATGTTTGTAATAATATTTAACTATATATTAAGTAAATTATTTGTTTTTAAAAATAATAAAGAAACAAAATAACATATTGCCAAAATATTCCAAAAATGATATAATTTAAATGTTATTTAAGGGGATGTATTGGCTTCGACAGTAACCCAGAAGTAATTATAGCGAGTAGTGGATGGCTGCTTTGGCCACTTTAAAAAAGCAGAATTAAATATAAAAGCTGATCGTAAAGAATTAGCATTTGCTGCCTAATTGCAGCATTGTTCTTAGTTTCTAGCCAACTGAGTTATTAAGAGCATCAAATTAAAGTTGGAAACAAATCTGTTCTGATCTATTAGAATAGAGGGTATTTTAAGTAGATACTTTAGAAATTTATTTGCTTGTTAATTGTTTCTAAAGGAATTTTTTTAATAAGCTGCACTCGGAGAAGTAGTTATGGAAAGATTATTGGACGTGGGTTCAACTCCCACCATCTCCACCAAATTTATATAATAAAAAAACAAAACTGATGTAAGTTGTAAAACTACATCAGTTTTGCTTTTTTTCCCTTAGGGGTCAGGAGAGCTATAAAATTTTAACACATGGATTTCCTTTTGCTGTTTTTGTCCACGACAGATCAGTAGAAGTAATTTCTGCTAGACCTAACCCAATGGATAGAACAAGTAGGTCATCAGCCTCTTTGGGAAGATTGGTCCACTTTTCATAATTTTTTGTATAAAAAAATTGCGAAAATGAATCACCATCCTTTAAACTATCGGGCAACTTATCGAGAATATCCTTTATAAGATTACGATGCTCTTCAAGTCTCCTTTTGTTTAAGGAATAGGTGAAAGTGCTCCCAGATACTAATATTTTATTATTAGTATCTGTATCAACATAATCATTGAAAATACATTCCCGAAAGGTTTGACTTACTAATGAAGCCATGTTTTCTGATGTTACATGTTGCATATGGCTTTCCTTTCATACTAAACTAAATTATCAGTTCAGTATTTTGTACACTTTTTATAGTTCGCTGCACACACGAATAATTATGGAAAAATCATATCATAGTTTACATAAAAATGCAATTTATATTATAAAATATAAATTTAAATTTTATATAGTATTTCATATTTTACTATGATATTATAAGCACGATTTTAGGAATGGAGGAATATGATGTTAGAATTTAATAATTTAAAAAATGTTGATCCTGAAATTTATGAGGCAATTACAAAAGAAAAGAAAAGACAACAAGACAATCTTGAAATGATTGCAAGTGAAAACTTTACAAGTGAAGCAGTTATGGAAGCTATGGGTTCATACATGACAAACAAATACGCTGAAGGTTATCCTGGAAACAGATATTATGCAGGATGTCAAAACGTAGATATATCTGAATCAATAGCAATTGAAAGACTTAAAAAACTTTTTGGAGCAGAGCATGCAAATGTTCAACCACATAGTGGAGCCCAAGCAAATGAAGCTGTTTATACAGCATGTTTACAACCAGGAGATAAAGTTTTAACACTAACATTAAATTCAGGAGGACATATTTCTCATATGTCTAAAGCAACAGCTCAATCAAGATTTTATGAGGCAATTTATTATGATGTAAATCCAGAAACATATTTAATTGATTATGATGAAGTTGAAAGACTTGCTTTAGAAAACAAACCTAAGTTAATTATTACTGGTGCAAGTGCATATCCTAGAGCTATTGATTTTAAACGCTTTAGAGAAATTGCAGATAAATGTGGAGCATTATTAATGGTTGATATGGCTCATATTGCTGGATTAGTAGCAGCAGGAGTACATCCAAATCCAGTTCCATATGCAGATTTTGTAACAAGTACAACACATAAAACTTTAAGAGGACCTCGTGGTGGAATTATTCTTTGTAAAGAAGAATGGGCTCATCAAATTGATTTAGCTGTTTTCCCAAGAACACAAGGTGGACCATTAGAACATGTTATTGCAGCAAAAGCTGTAGCATTTAAAGAAGCATTATCTCCAGAATTTAAAAAATATCAAGAGCAAGTTGTAGCTAATGCTAAAGCTTTAGCTGAAAGATTAGTTGAAAATGGATTTAATGTTTTAACAGGTGGAACAGATAACCATTTAGTATTATTAGATTTAAGAAATAAAGGAATAACAGGAAAAGATTTAGAAACAAGATTAGATAGTGTAAGAATTACAACAAATAAAAATGCAGTTCCTTTTGATACAGAAAACAAAAAGACAACTTCTGGTTTAAGACTTGGAACACCAGCTTTAACAACTAGAGGAATGAAAGAAGAACAAATGACTAAAATTGCAGATTTAATAAAACTTTGTGCTGATTCTGAAGAAGAATTCGAGAGCAATAAAGATGCAATAATTGAAGAGGTGGATAAACTTACAAAAGAATTTCCATTATATAAATAAAATGTATTTTTAATAGGAGGACTTATGAAAATAAAAGTAATTGCTTCTACAAAAGTAGGATATGAATTACCTAAAAAAGAAGCTGTTGATTTTTCAGGAAAATCAGCTGGAATTTGTTATTTACCAGATACATTAGAAACTTTATTTAATGAACCAATTGAAAAGACTGAAAAAAGAGCTAATATGAATATTAAATCAGGACATCATAGTGTTTTTGCACATGCAGTTTATAACTTAAGCTTTGAAGGCATTCCAAAGATATTAGCAATGATTTTAAATAATGAAAAAGTTTATAATACATCTGAAAAGTCAGGAAGATATACAGTAATGGAGACTACAGATGAAGAACAAGTTCTTTATGAGAAATGGATTGAAATTTTTATGAAAAGAATTTCTGAAGAGTATCCTAGTTTTGATGAAAAGAAAGTAAGAAAATTAGCACAAGAAAATGCAAGATATTTAATATCAGTTTTCACTCCTGCTACTGTAATGGAGTATTCAACAAATTTTTGCCAATTAAATTATATTATCAATTTTGCAAAAGATTATATTGAATTTGAACCTGATAATAAGTTTTCAATAAAGTTAAAGGCAGTGTTAAAAGAGTTTATTGAAGCAATGCCTGATCTAGAAGTTGAAGGATTAAATGCAAGATTTAAAAATAGAAAATTTTCAATGTTTGCAACTAGAGAAAGAAAAGAAGAATTTGGTGAAAATTATTGTATAAATTATAAAGCTACTTTCCCTGGATTTGGACAAGCTCAAAGACACAGAACTTTAATTTATGAAATGAGTCTTTTAGACAAAAATGAATTTTATGTTCCTGAAATAATAAAAAATACTGAGTATGAAGAAGAATGGTTAAAAGACATTACTTCATTAGAAGATAACTTTCCACAAGGAATGTTGATAAATGTAAATGAAAGAGGAACAATTGAAAACTTTGTTCTTAAATGCCAAGAAAGACTTTGTGGTGCAGCTCAAATTGAAATAATGGAACAAACAAAAGATACAATGAAAAGATATATGGAAGCAGTTAAAGATGATGAAACTTTATATAACTATTTATTACCATATAGTAAGGGAGCAAGATGTACATTCCCAGGATTCACTTGTACAGCACCATGCATTTTCGGACCAAAGAATGCAATGGATAGAAAAATTTAAAAAAATAAATATCACCGGCATAGCCAAAAGTTTATAAATAAAAACATCAGTTATATAATTGACTGATGTTTTTTTATTTATAGATAGCATTTAATAATTTGTTATGTTATTATTATTGTGTATAAGTTTTTTTACGAAAGAGGGTTTATATGAGTGATGATATAGACAATGTATTAGAAGGAATTAATTCTGAAAAGGAAGAAAATCCAAATCAAAAAATTGATGATCTAGTTTCACAAGAATTAGGTGTTGATGAAGATAATCAATATGATTTATCTGAATTTGAAGAAGTTGATACTTCTATGCTTAAAGATACAATTGAATATCCTGAACAATTAGCAGATACAACTCTTGAAAGAAAATATTTAGGATTAATTTTAAACGAAATTAAAGCAATTAGTGTTTATAATTTCGATTTTGAACATTGCCGTTTTGCTGATGAAAATTTGTTAGATGTTTATAAGAAAATTATATTTACAGATGGTGAAAGATATACACCAGTTAGAATTAAGGAAAAATTTAATTTTTCAAGAGAAACAAGAGAACTATATTTATTAAAAAATGGCTTAAAAGAAGAATTTGAAGATTGCACTGATTCAATTGAAGATGTATATAGAGAACTTAGTAAAGTATTTATTTTAAGAAAGAACTTTTTAGAAATTCCAGTAAAAGCTCTTCAAGCTAAAATTGTTGATATTTTAAATTATGAGTTATATGCAAAAATGACTCCAGAAGATGTTGAAACTGCTGTAAATCAAGTAACAACAACACAAAAATTCAAGCGAGCAGTTTTAAATAAAGATTTAACAGAATTTTTAAATGAAGGTGATAATACTTTAACTAATGGTTTAGTAGTTCCATTCCCAATATTAACAAAAGCATTAAAGGGAATAAGAATAGGTGAAACAAGTGCATATTGTATGCCATCTAACTATGGTAAATCAAGATTTATGTTAAACTTAGCAGCATTTATAGCAGTTGTTCATAAGAAAAAAGTTTTGGTTATTTCAAACGAAATGTCGCTTGAAAAAATGAAACTTTGTTTAATCACAACAATTGTTAATAATCCAATTATGCAAAGACTTCATGGACATAAGTTACATGTTTCTGAAAACCAATTATTAGATTTTAGATTTAGACCTGATGAAGGTACAAATGAAGAAGTAAATTCAGATGGATTTATGTTTCAAGCAAAAGGAGAAACAAGAGAAGATTATATTAAAAGACTTGAAGCACATTCTAAAGAATATAAAGATGTTTGCGAAGTTACAGAATGGTTTAATGCAAAGCTTTATAATTCAATTCACTTTATAGATATCACTGATCATACAAATGATGAACTAAGAAAAGTTATAATGAATTACTATTTTAAAGAACAAGTTCATTATGTATTCTATGATACAATGAAGACAGATATCGATAACATTGGAAATGGTGAAGAACTAAAAAAGACAGCAACAATTTTATCAAACTTAGCACAAAATTATAATATGTATATTTGCTCAACAATGCAAATGCAAGAAACACCTACTGATCCAGTTAATTTAACAGTTAATGATTTAGCTGTAAGTAGAACTGTAAAAGAAGTTTTGGATAACTTAATGATGTTCAAACAAATTCACAGAGAAGATTTAGATGATTATGAATTTTCAAAATCTGATTTATTTGAAAATGTGGAAAGTTTAAAACATTTTAGTGATCCTAATGTTAGATACTATGTTTGTGTTATTGATAAAAATCGTGCTGGTCCAAAACCAGTATTACTATATAGATTAAACTTAGCTTATAACTATTGGGAAGAACTAGGATACATTCGTCATAAATCAGGAATGTATACTGGATTATAATTAATTTAATTTTAAATTTTTGAATTATTGAAAGGAGACAGTTTATGAAAATTACTCAAGCAGCAGCTTTAGAGAGAATAGCTAGTAGAATAAGAATGGATATAGTTCAAGAAGTATATTATGGAAAGAGCGGTCATTTAGGTGGCGCTCTTTCTTGCGCTGATATACTTTCTGTTTTATATTTCAATGAAATGAATATTAATCCAAATGAACCATATGCATTAAATAGAGACAGATTTGTTTTGTCAAAAGGACATGCTTCTGCAGCAATATATGCAACACTTGCAGAGAAAGGTTTTATAACAAAGGATGAATTATTAACTTTTAGAAATATTGATAGCAAACTTCAAGGACATCCAGATATGAATAAAGTTCCAGGAATTGATATGACTACAGGATCATTAGGACAAGGATTATCAGTTGCTAATGGAATGGCTATTGCTTCAAAAATTGATCAATTAGGAAATAGAGTTTATTGTTTATTAGGTGATGGAGAACTTGAAGAAGGACAAGTTTGGGAAGCAGCAATGACATCAAGTAAATATGAACTTGATAATTTATGTGTAATTGTTGATTGTAATAAATTACAATTAACATCATCAACTAACGAAGTTAAAGGATTAAATGCAGAAGATATTGAACAAAAGTTTATTACATTTGGATTTAATACAATGATTATTGATGGTCATAATGTTGAAAGTATAATGAAAGCATTTTCTATAGCAGAAGAAACAAAAGGAAAGCCAACTTGCATTATAGCTAAAACTATTAAAGGAAAAGGTGTTTCTTTTATGGAAAATAATGTTGAATGGCATGGAAAACCTGTTAATGATGAAGAATATGGTAAAGCAATTTCAGAATTAGCACCAGATTCAGATGCAGAAATTGAATTTCAAAATAAAATAAAAGAAAATCTTAATAATAAATAGTTAGGAGGCTAATTAAATGAGCGATGAAAAATTAATAGCTACAAGAGAAAGTTTTGGTAAAGCTCTTGCAGAATTAAAAGATGAAAATATTGTTGTTTTAGATGCAGACCTTTCTACATCAACTAAAACAAATTTATTTGGAGAAAAATATCCTAATAGATTTATTGAAAATGGAATAGCAGAAGCTGATATGATTGGTACAGCAGCAGGTCTTTCAACTTGCGGAAAGATTCCTTTTGCAGCTACATTTGCAGCATTTGCAACAGGAAGAGTATATGATCAAATTAGAAGTAGCGTTGCTTATCCTAATTTAAATGTAAAAATTGTAGGAACACATAGTGGAATTACAGTCGGAGAAGATGGTGCTACTCATCAAATGTTAGAAGATATTAATTTGATGAGAGGTTTGCCTAATATGACAGTTGTTTCTCCATGTGATGATGTTTCAACTAAAAAATTAGTAAAAGAAATAGCAAAATTAGATGGACCAGTATATTTAAGATTAAGCAGAATGAAAACTCCACAAATATATACAGATGATACTGAATTCAAGGTTGGAAAAGGTATTGAAATTGGCGAAGGCATTGATGGAACAATTTTTGCAACAGGAGATATTTTGTCAGAAGTTTTAAGAGCACAAGAACTATTAAAAAAAGATGAAATTGATATAAGAGTTGTTGATATGTATACAATAAAACCAATTGACAGAGAATTAATTGTTAAATGTGCAAAAGAAACAGGTATATTATTCTCAGTTGAAGATCATAGTACAATAGGCGGGCTTGGAAGCGCTGTTGCTGAGGTTTTATGTGATGAATGCCCTAAAAAGTTGCATAGAATTGGAATTAATGATATATTTGGCAAATCTGGAACAGAAAAAGATTTATTAAAATATTTTAAATTAGATGCAGAATCAATTTATAAATTTATAAAATCAAAATTTATTGCATAAATTTAATTAATATTAGATGTTTTAATAGGAGGTATATTTATGAAAATATTATTAACTGGAGGAACAGGATACATTGGATCACATACAGCCGTTGAATTATTAAATGAAGGGTTTGATGTAGTAATTGTAGATAATTTATCTAATAGCAAAATTGAGGTAATAGATCACATAAAAACTATTACAGGAAAAGAAGCACAATTTTATCAAGGAGATGTTTGCAATAAAGAATTTTTAAGTAAAGTATTTGATGAAAACCAAATTGATGCAGTAATTCACTTTGCTGGATTAAAAGCAGTTGGAGAATCTGTTTCAAAACCAATAGAATATTATAGAAACAATATAGATTCAACATTAACTCTTATTGAAGTTATGAATGAGCATAAATGCAAAAATATTATTTTCTCAAGTAGTGCTACAGTTTATGGATTACAAGAAACACCTAAATGTATTGAAACAATGAAAAAACAAACACCATCTAATCCATATGGTAAAACAAAGGCTATGATTGAAGAAATATTAAAAGATTTATATGTTGCTGATAATGAATGGTCAGTATTTTTACTACGTTATTTCAATCCAGTAGGAGCACATGAAAGTGGATTAATTGGAGATAATCCAAATGGTATTCCAAACAATTTAATGCCATATGTTTTAAGAGTTGCAGCAGGAAAATTACCAAAATTAACAATATTTGGTAAAGATTACGATACACCTGATGGAACATGCATTAGAGATTTTATCCATGTTGTTGATCTTGCAAAAGCACATACAGCAGCACTTAAGAAGATGCTTAATGTAGACAATGGAACATATATTTATAATTTAGGTTCAAATAAAGGACTAAGTGTTCAAGAGCTAATTGATACATTTGAAAGAGTTAATAATCTTAAATTAAATTATGAATATGGTGAAAGAAGAGAAGGAGATTTAGCTGAATTATATGCCGATGCAACAAAAGCTCTTGAAGAATTAAACTGGAAAACAGAAAAAACAATTGAAGACATGTGTAGAGATTCATGGAACTTTGCTAAAAACGAGTTTAATCTTTAGAAAATAATTATAATAAAAGGCTGGTAAGTTATGATGGATACCCTTAATGGTACATTTCATTAATTACCAGTTTTTTTATATAAAACATTAAATTTGTGTTTGACAATAATCGTTGTAAGTGGTACAATTTAAGGGCTTTATGAATAAAAAAATAAGGAGGAATAAATTATGTCAGGTCATTCAAAATGGCACAACATTCAAGCCAAAAAAGGAAAAGCTGATGCAGCAAGAGGAAAGATATTCACAAAATTAGGAAGAGAAATTTTAATAGCAGTTAAAGCAGGTGGACCTGATCCCGTTTCTAACTCTAAATTAAAAGATGTTATAGCTAAATGTAAGGCAAATAATATGCCTAATGATACAATTAACAATTCAATTAAGAAAGCTTCTGGAGAAGGCAGTGATAAAGTTTACGAAGAAATGGTATATGAAGGATATGGACCAAACGGAGTTGCTGTTTACATTGAAGCTAGTACAGATAATAAAAACAGAACTGCAGCTGATGTAAGACATGTTTTCGACAAGAGTGGTGGAAACTTAGGTACATCAGGATGTGTTTCATATATGTTCGATAAAAAAGGTGTTATCGTAATTGATAGATCAACAACTACATTAACAGAAGATGATATCATGATGCTTGCATTAGATGCTGGAGCAGATGATGTTAAAGCTGAAGATGAAGTATATGAAATTACTACAGCACCAAGCGAATTTTCTAAGGTAAGAGAAACATTAGAAAGCAATGGATTAGAATTCTTAGAAGCAGATGTCCAAATGATTCCACAAAATACTGTAGAACTTGATGAAGCAGCTGCTGAAAAAATGCAAAGATTAATTGATAACTTAGAAGATAATGATGATGTTATGAATGTTTATTCAAACTGGGCTGATCAATAATATTATAAATAAAACATGATATGTAGTTTATAATATCATGTTTTATTTTTGAAAAGGAGAACAAAATATATGAAAATTGGCATTGTAGGATTACCAAATGTTGGAAAAAGTACTTTGTTTAATAGTATTACTCAAGCTGGAGCAGAATGTGCAAATTATCCATTCTGTACTATTGAACCAAACGTAGGTGTAGTGCCTGTTCCAGATGAAAGATTAGATGTATTAGGCAAAATGTACGATACTGAAAAAATAGTTCATGCTATAATCGAATTTGTTGATATTGCAGGACTTGTTAAAGGTGCCAGCAAAGGAGAAGGATTAGGAAATAAGTTTTTATCTCATATTAGAGAAACAGATGCAATACTTGAAGTAGTTAGATGTTTCGAAGATCAAAACATTGTACATGTTGATGGAAATGTTGATCCAATTAGAGATATTGAAACTATTAATATTGAACTTGAACTTGCAGATTTAGATACAGTTAATAAAAGAATTGATAGAGCTTCTAAATTAGCTAAAGGAGATAAAAAATATTTAGCTGAAGAAGATGCATTCAAAAAAGTTAGAAAAGTTTTAGAAGAAGGAAAATTAGCTCACGAAGCAGAGTTAACAGATGAAGAACAAGAATTAATCAAAGATGCTTTCTTACTAACAATGAAACCTGTTTTATATGTAGCAAATATTTCTGAAGCAGATATGGGAAAACAAGACAACGAATATGTTACAAGAGTTAAAGAATATGCTAAAGAACATAATAGTGGATGCATATCTTTATGCGCAAAGATTGAAGAAGAATTATCAGTACTTGAAGGTGATGACAAAAAAGAAATGCTTGATACATTTGGATTAGAATCATCAGGACTTGATAGAGTTATTACTGCAAGTTATGATTTATTAGGGTTAATGTCTTTCTTAACTGCAGGTAAAAAAGAAACTCGTGCATGGACTATAAAGAAGGGAACAAAAGCTCCACAAGCTGCTGGAAAAATCCATACTGATTTTGAAAGAGGATTTATTAAAGCAGAGATAGTTTCATATAAAGATTTAGTAGATTGCCAAACTTATTTAGCAGCAAAAGAAAAAGGACTAGTTAGACAAGAAGGCAAAGAATATGTAATGCAAGACGGAGATATTGTAGAGTTCAAGTTTAATGTATAGTTTAGAAAACTAGCAGTGGCAAACGCAAGCAAAACCAATGTTACAAAGTTGTAATATTGGTTACAAAAGTGTAAACCATTTTAATAGAAAAAGAGTTGACTATAAAAAACTATAAGTGTAGAATTTTTTTAGTGAAGAAATAATAAAGTTTTCTAAACAAAAGAACATTTGAGAGAAAAAAAGGAGAAAATTATGAAGAAATTAGGAAGTTTAGTTGTTTTATCATTAGCAGCAGTTGTTGCAGTACTATTTATTAGTGCAAATAGTGTAAAAGCTTCATCACCATATGTTGGAGGACTTAATTTAAATCCAACAAATAATACAGTAGGAAACACAACAGGTACACCAGCAACACCAGCTAATGAAACAAATAACACTACAAATACTACTCCAACTGTTGATCCAAACGCAATTAACACAACAAAAGATAATAACATCAACGATAATTTAACAAAAAATGAGATCAGCAAAACTGGTGAATTTGATACTTATATAATTTCTGGTGTAGCTATCGCAGTTATCGCTGTTGGTTCAGTTGCATTTATTAAATCTAGAAAACTAGACTAATTATAGATTTAATATTATATTTAAGTAACTAGTGAAAAAAGTAATATTTAAAAGAATTCTTAAAGAAGAGCGAAAGCTCTTCTTTTTTATGCAAAAATACAATGAAAAAATCTTTAAAAATATTGATTTTACTATACAAAAACTTATTTCATTATGATAGAATACAAAAAAATAATGGAGGTGTATTTTGTATAAAAGAATATTATTAAAACTAAGTGGCGAAGCACTTGCCGGTGAATCAAAAGTAGGATTAGATGAGAAAGTATTAAATGATACTTGTTTAGAAATAAAAAAGATTCATGATATGGGAGTTGAGATTGCAATTGTAGTTGGTGGAGGAAATTTCTGGAGAGGAAAATATGGAACATACATGGAAAGAACTTCTGCTGATTATATGGGAATGTTAGCAACAGCAATTAATGCAGTTGCACTACAAGAAGCTCTTGAAAAAACAGGACTTGAAGTTAGAGTTCAAACTGCAATTGAAATGAAAGAAATTGCAGAACCATTTATACAAAGAAAAGCAATGGACCATTTAAAGAAAAATAAAATTGTCATTTTTGCATGCGGAACAGGAAATCCTTTCTTTTCAACAGATACATGCGCTGCATTAAGAGCATCACAAATTAAAGCAAATGCAATTTTAGTAGCAAAAACAATAGATGGAATTTATTCAGCTGATCCAAATGTAGATCCTAACGCTAAAAAATATGATCACATTTCATTTAAAGAATATATTGATCAAGATTTAAAAGTTATGGATATAACAGCTATAACATTATGTAGAGACAATAACATTCCAGTTGTTGTTTTTGGAATGAACAAACCAGAAAATTTTGCAAAAGCAATAAATGAAGAAAATGTAGGAACTACAGTTTCTTAATTAAAAGTACGAAAGAAAATGTTTAATAATAAATTATTTTAAAAGCGTTTAAAGGAGGATTTTATGAGCGCAGAAAATATTGAAAATGAAATGCAAGAAGTTATTGATAGACTTGAAGTTAATTATTCAGAAGTTAGAGCTGGTAGAGCTAATCCAGCAATATTAAATAAGGTTACAGTTGATTACTATGGAACACCAACACCAGTTAATCAAATCGCTAGTGTTGCAGTACCTGAAGCAAGACAAATTGTTGTTTCACCTTGGGATAAAAGTATTTTAAATAAAGTATACCAAGCAATTGAAGCAGCTAATATTGGAATTAATCCAATGAATGATGGAAATGTTATTCGTTTAATTTTCCCAGAATTAACTGAAGAAAGAAGAAATGAATTATCTAAAGATATCAAGAAGATGGCTGAAGAAGCTAAGATTGCTATTAGAGCAATAAGAGGCGATGAAATGAAAGAAGCTAAAAATAAATTAAAAGATAAAGAAATATCTGAAGATGAAGAAAAATTATTAGAAGATAATATTCAAAAAGCTACTGATAAATTCATTGAGACAATTGATCAAATTACAGATAAAAAAGTAAAAGAAATTATGACAGTTTAATTGTTAATGATTCGAAAGATTATTATTATTAATGATTCGAAAGATTGTTATTATTAATGATTCGAAAAATTGTTATTATTAATAATTTGATAAGATTATTATTGTTAATAATTTGAAAGGACTGCTATGGAAGAAAATAAAATACCTGAACATATTGCGATAATAATGGATGGAAATAGAAGATGGGCAAAAGCACAAGGATTAACCACTCCACAAGGACATAAAAAAGGTGCAGAAACATTAGAGACCATTACAAAATATTGCAATAAAATAGGAGTTAAATATTTAACAGTATATGCATTTTCAACAGAAAATTGGCAACGTACTAGAGAAGAAGTTGGAGCACTAATGTTTTTATTTGACAAGTTTGTTGAGAAATATTTAGTTGCTGCAACTGAAAATATGAAACTACGTATAATAGGAGATTTAGAAGATGAAACAGTTCCTAAATCTTTAGCTAAGAAAATGCGTAAACTTATGGAACAAACAAAAGATAACACAGGTCTTGAACTCAATGTTGCTTTTAATTACGGTGGAAAGAAAGAAATATTAAAAGCTACAAAAGAGATTATTGAAGAAGTTAAAACTGGAAATATAGATATAAATGATGTTAATGAAGAATTATTTGCAAATCATTTGTATACAAAAGGTGAACCAGATCCAGATCTTGTTATTAGAACAAGTGGAGAAATGCGTACAAGTAATTTCTTACCTTGGCAAATAACTTATTCTGAATTTATATTTTTAGATAAATATTGGCCAGATTTTTCATGTGAAGATGTGGATAACTGCATTGCTGAATACAATAATAGAAATAGAAGAAAAGGAAAGTAAAAATGGAAAAAGAAAAACATCAAGAAGTTAAAACAAAAAAAGCTAAAGATCCAAACTTTTGGAAAAGAACAATTTCTAGTGCAATAATACTACCAACAATGTGTTGTTTGTTAATTTTTTCAAACGATATAGTTATGGATATATTTTTAGCGGTATTATCTGCTTTTTGTTTCTTTGAATATTCAAATTGTTTTAAAAGAACAAAAAAAGCAAATCCTAGTTCATGGTTAGGATATATAGCATGTTTAGGAGTAGCGTTTGTAAATTTAATAGATATTGAAATTTATAAGAATATATTACTTGCAGTTATTCCAATTTCATTATTTATTTTAATGGTTGAAATGTTATTTAATGATGAAAAGAAAAATGTAATGGATATTTTTGTTACATTTATAGGCATACTTTATATTCCAATATTGATTTCATTCTTTAGTATTATTAGACATAGAATGGGAGATAGTTTAGGATACTTTTTAGTTTGGTATATATTTATTGCTTCATGGGGTAGTGATGTATTTGCATTTATAGTTGGATGCAGAATTGGAAAACATAAATTTACAAAAATTTCTCCAAAGAAATCTGTTGAGGGATGTATAGCAGGAATTGTTGGAGGAGCAGCATTAGGTGTTATCTATACAATAATTATAAATAACGCATTTAACCAATCAATTAATATTGGATTAGTTATAGTAGTTGTTTCTTTATTAGCAATTATAGGACAAGTTGGAGATGTATTTGCATCAGCAATAAAGAGATATTGCGGAATCAAAGATTTTAGTGATTTAATTCCAGGTCACGGTGGAATGCTAGATAGAGTTGATAGCGTAATCTTTGTAATTCCATTTGCATATATTTTATTAAGCTTATTAATTTAAAAATTAATTAAAAAAACAATTTTAACTAATTTTAAATTAACAAAAAATAATTTAGAGTTTTTTAAATAATAAAAAATAATTTTAACTAATAAAAAACATAATTATTAATAATTAAATATATTTTTATAAATACAAAAGATTAAATTTTAAAATACAATATATATGGGGGCAAGATTTTTGGAACAGCAAAAAGAAGTAAAAATAGTATTTAATGACTACAGTGCTGATAGCTTCGCATTAGCTGATGCACTTGTTTCAAAAGTTAATTTATATAAAAAGACAAATGTAATGGAAATATATCTTGATGCCAAAGAACATATTTCTGTTACTGAGATTCAAAAGTTTGAAAGGTATGCGATTAAGAGATTTAATTTGCGTGAATGTAAGTTAAAAATTTCTACACCGCATACTGATTTATTGACCACTAATAATTTTGTAAAGAATGAATGGAATGATTCAATAAAATTTTTGTCTGCAAAAGTTCCTTCAGTTAAAGCTTTCATGAAAGATAGTAAAACAACTTTTACCGAAGATAATATAGAAGTTGAATTAAATGTTAAAGGCAAAGATATACTTACAAAACAAAAAGTTGATAATTACATTTCAGACTTTTTAAAAGATACATATGGACAATGTTATAAAGTTTTCTTCAAAGATAATGTAGATTCTGATGCAAAGAGCAGATTAAAAGAAGAAAACATTAATATAATAAAAGAATTTGCTAAGCAAACAGAGAGCAAAGCAAAAAATGTAGCTTCAAGTGATAACACAAAACCAACTGCAGAAAATAAAACACCAAGTGCAAAAGATAAATCAAATTTTAATAAAAGTAATTCAAATAATTTATCAAATTCAAATGGTGGAAACCCACCACCAATTGATGATGGTGAAATACCTAAACAAGAAGAGAAACCAGAAGATCCAACATTAATATACGGAAGAAATTCTAAAGTTGATGAAACATCTATGCAAATTGCTGATATCGGGATGGATACATCAGTTCTTCAAATTAAAGGTGACATAGTTAATTCACCAGATCCAACTGAATTAAAGAAAACTGGAAAATTTTTATTTTCATTTGATGTTTATGATGGAACAAGTACAATTACATGTAAAATATTTAGCTTACCTGAGCAAAAAGGAAAATTAGGAAAGAGATTAAAACCTGGCACAGGAGTTATTGTTAAAGGAAGAGCTGGATATGATAACTTTGCAAAAGAAATTACAGTAATTGCAAATACAGTAGTTGAATGTGATCCAATGCCTAGCACTTCTAGAATGGATAATAGCAAAGAGAAAAGAGTTGAACTTCATATGCATACTCAAATGAGTCAAATGGATGGTGTTACAGCTGCATCTGATTTGATTAAAAGAGCTATGAAGTGGGGAATGAAATCTATTGCAATAACTGATCATGGTGTTGTTCAATCATTTCCAGATGCTCATCATTTAATTGATGGTATTGGCTATGGTGAAACGGACTTTAAAGTTATTTATGGAGTTGAAGGATATTTAGTTCCAGATAAAAACTCTGTTGTAACAAAATATAAAGGTCAATCATTAGAAGGAACAACCTATTGTGTATTCGATTTAGAAACAACAGGTGTTTCTTATAGAACAGATAAAATAACTGAAATTGGAATTATAAAATATAAAGATGGTGAAATTATTGATACGTTTGAAAGTTTTGTAAATCCTGAAAGACCAATTCCAATGAAAGTTCAAGAAATAACTAATATTACTGATGAAATGGTTAAAGATGCACCTACTATTGAACAAATACTTCCAAAAGTAATGGAGTTTTTTGGAGATAGTGTTTTAGTTGCACATAATGCTGATTTTGATACAGGTTTTATTAGATATAATTGTCAGCTTCAAAATATTCCTTTTGAAAATACTTATTTAGATACTTTACAACTTGCTAAAGAATTATATCCTGATTTTACAAAATATAAGTTAGGAATAATAGCTGAAAAGTTAGGAATTAAAGTTGAGGTTGCTCATAGAGCTTTAGACGATGTTGAAACAACAGTAAAAGTTTTAGCAAAAATGTTTGAAGTTTTAAAAGAGAAGAAAGTAAAAAAATTAGAAGATATAGATAAAGTTTTTGAGGGACAAGCAAATTATAAAAAGTTAAAGAGTTATCATGTTATAATTCTTGCAAAAGATTATGTAGGTCTTAAAAATTTATACAAATTAATTTCTATATCTAATCTTGACTATTTTTATAAACATCCTTTAATTATGAAATCAATATTGAAAAAATATTCAGAGGGATTAATTGTAGGAAGCGCATGTAATCAAGGAGAATTGTTCCAAGCAATTTTAGCTGGAAAAGATGAAGAAGAAATAGAAACAATTGCAAGAGAATATGACTATCTTGAAATTCAACCTATTGGAAACAACGAATTTTTAGTTAGAGATGGAACAGTTCAATCAGATGAAGATTTACGAAACATAAATAGAAAAATCGTGGAACTTGGAGAAAAGCTTGATAAGCCAGTTTGCGCTACATGTGATGTTCATTTCATGGATCCACAAGATGAAGTATATAGAAGAATACTTCAATATGGCCAAGGATATGATGATGCTGATATGCAAGCACCACTATATTTAAGAACAACAGAGGAAATGCTAAAAGAATTTGCATATTTAGGTGAAGAAAAAGCAAAAGAAGTTGTTATAACAAATACAAATAAAATTTCTGATATGTGCGATAGAATAAGCCCTATCTCACCAGAAAAATGTCCACCACACATTCCCGGATGTGAAGAAACAATCAAGAGAATTACTTATGATAAGGCACACAAATTATATGGGGAGCAATTACCTGAAATAGTTGAAGCAAGACTTCAAAAAGAGTTAAATTCTATCATTAATAACGGATACTCAGTTATGTATATCATTGCACAGAAACTTGTTTGGAAGTCAAATGAAGATGGATACATAGTTGGATCAAGAGGTTCAGTTGGTTCATCATTAGTTGCTTTTATGACAGGTATTACTGAAGTTAATTCATTGCCACCACATTATAGATGCCCTAAATGTAAATATAGTGATTTTACAAATTATGGCGCAACAAACGGATATGACTTACCAGATAAAGAATGTCCTAAATGTGGAACATTAATGGTTAAAGACGGAATGGATATTCCTTTTGAAACATTCCTTGGATTTAAAGGAGATAAGGAACCTGATATTGACTTAAACTTCTCTGGAGAATATCAAGCAAAAGCACACAAATATACAGAAGTAATCTTTGGAAAAGGAACTACATTTAAAGCAGGAACAGTTGGTACTGTTGCTGATAAAACAGCATATGGATATGTAAAACATTACTATGAAGAAAAGGGAGTACCTATTTCAAGTGCTGAGATAAATAGAGTTTCAAAAGGATGTACAGGAATTAAAAGAACAACAGGACAACATCCAGGAGGTATTATAGTTGTACCAAAAGGAAGAGAAATATATGAGTTCACTCCAGTACAACATCCAGCAGATGATCCAGAATCAGATATTATAACAACACACTTTGATTATCACTCAATAGATCAAAACTTATTAAAACTCGATATTCTAGGTCATGATGATCCTACAGTAATTAGAATGCTTTATACTTTAACAGGATTAGATCCTACTAAAGTACCTCTAGATGATAAAGAAACAATGTCAATTTATTCATCAACTAAAGCATTAGGAGTTACACCTGAACAAATAAAATCAGATGTAGGAACATTTGGAATTCCTGAATCAGGTACAAAATTTGTTAGAGGAATGTTAACAGACACAAAGCCAACAACATTTGATGAATTATTAAGAATTTCTGGTTTATCACATGGTACTGACGTTTGGTTAGGAAATGCACAAGATTTAGTTAACAATGGTACAGCAACATTAAAAGAAGTTATTTGTACTCGTGATGATATTATGAACTACTTAATAAAATGTGGATTAGAGCCTGGCGTAGCATTTAAAGCAATGGAGCTAGTTAGAAAAGGTAAAGTTAGCAAACAACCAGAAAAGTGGGCTGAATATAAAGCAGCAATGGAAGAAAAAGAAGTACCTAAATGGTATATTGATTCTTGTAATAAAATTAAGTATCTATTCCCAAAAGCCCATGCTGCAGCTTATGTTACAAATGCATTTAGAATAGCATGGTTTAAAGTACATATTCCTAAAGCATATTATTGCGCATATTTTTCAATTAGAGCAGATGCATTTGATAGTGATATTATGTGCCATGGTCAAGAAAAAGTTAAAAATAAAATGAAAGAAATTGAACTTGCAGGTAATATGGCTACAAAGACTGAACAAGATATGTATGAAACATTAGAAATTGTAAATGAAATGTATTGTAGAGGAATTAATTTCTTACCTATAGATTTATATAAATCAGATTCACAAAAGTTCTTAATGGAAGACGGAGGAGTAAGACCACCATTAAACTCAATTCCTGGTTTTGGTACAGTTGCCGCTAATGGTATTGTTGAAGCCAGAAAAGATGGAGAGTTTATGTCTATAGATGACTTAAAAATAAGAGCAAAAGTTGGTTCAAGTGGTATTGAACAACTAAGAAATGCTGGTTGCTTAAAAGGAATGAGTCAAAGCAATCAAATTAGTTTATTTGGATAAAACAAATGATAAGGGAGGAATAAGTTTATGGATGGAACTACTATTTCAATAATTGTTGGAGCGTTTTTTGCATTAAATTTAATTACTATTCTATTAATTTGGTTTAGATTAAATACTAAATTTATTGATGGAATAAATGAAAAAGTCCTAAATACAATTTTATTTATAATGTCTTTAATTGGAGGATTTATCGGCGTTTATCTAGGAAGAGAAATGTTTGGATATAAAACAACTTCAGGCTGTTTGGAAAAATGGCTAACAAAAACACTGATTGTAGAAGTAATAGTTATTTTGATTGTACTAACACAAGTATTAAAAAATTAAAAACAAGACTTGGATATACTCTTAGAGTATAATCCAAGTCTTTTTATATTAAGTTATATTTTTATATTAAGTTATAGTTTTTATATTAATTTATAATTTTTAGATTACGCAATAAGTCTTTTTATATTAAAGGATAGGTTTTTTATATAAATTAATATTACAAAAATATTATAATAAGTTTACAAAATCAAAATAGAACAGCAAAAATGTGATAATTTACATAAAAAAATTATGTTATTTTTAGTGTAAACTGTGGATAAATATGTGGATAACCTAAAAATAAGGCTTTTACGACATATAAATACCAATAATTACCATATAAATATGTAAACTGAGAAATGTTACAAAAAAATAGAAATATGTAAACTTATTATTTTTAAAAAATGTTTGATTTTTAATAAAAAAATATCATTTAAAACCTTGAATTACTTAAATTAAACATGTAATAATAGAACAAAGATTTGTTATTATAACAAATAAGATTATTAAGCAAAATGTAATAAAATCAATAGATACAAGGAAGGAGAATGTTATGACAACTAGTAAACCTAATAAAATATTTTTTTATATTGATGTTAATAATGCATTCCTTTCTTGGACTGCAGTAGAATTACTCAAATCTGGTTATAAAACAGATATAAGAACTATACCATCTATTATTGCAGGAGACGAAGAAACAAGGCATGGTATTGTTTTAGCTAAAAGCCCAGTAGCTAAATCTTTAGGAATTAAAACTGCTGAACCTATTTTTCAAGCTAAAAAGAAGTGTCCTTCATTGAAAATATATGAGATTCATAGGGAAATTTATGAAAAATATTCTAAATTATTATATGAATACTATAAGACATATACAGATAAAGTTTTGGCTTATTCAATTGATGAATGTTGCTTAGATATGACAGGATGTATTATGGTAGGAGAAACACCAGAAACACTTGCTAAAACAATGTCTTCACATATATATGAAACATGGGGATTTACCGTAAATATAGGAATTGCTCCTAATAGGCTACTAGCTAAAATGGCTTCTGATATGGAAAAACCTAATAAAATTCATACACTATATCCAAACGAGATTCAAAGTAAAATGTGGCCATTACCAGTATCTGAATTATTTATGTGCGGAAAGAAAACATCAGAAAAGCTAAAAATGTTAGGAATTAATACTATTGGTGATTTAGCTAGATATGATGAAAAAGTTTTAATCAAAAGATTAGGAAAAATGGGACAAATGCTATATGAGTATGCTAATGGAATAGATGATGAAGAACTTTCTTATGAAGAAGAAAAACCAAAAGGTATAGGAAATTCAACAACTTTGCCAAAGGATAGCAATGATATTGAAAAACTTAAGAGAATACTACTAAGTTTATGTGAAGAAACAACATATAGATTAAGAAAAGAAGGATTATTAGCAAACACAGTAAGTGTAACATTAAAAACAAAAGACTTTGTCTCAACATCTCACCAAGGAACTCTTCAAACCCAAACTTCTAGTACAAAGTTAATCTTTGAGAAGGCTAAAGAGTTATTAAAAGAAATGTATCACAATGAATATATAAGACTTATAGGAATAAGAGTTGAGAATTTAAAAGATACAAAAAAAGGACAAATTTCTATTTTTGACACGGGAAAAGATGAAGAATTAGAAAAGCTAGATTTAGTAATAGATAATCTTAAAGATAAATTTGGTACAAGCACTATTAAAAGAGGCGGAGAGTTGTAATATTTTGTTGATTTAATAGGTACTTTGTTATAAAATAGGGGTACTTTAAACACAGAAGAGAAAGGATTTAAAATGGAAGAAATAATTAAAATTTTAAATGAAGTAAAACCAGGAATTAATTATACAAGTGACATCGATTTTGTTAAAGATAATATTTTAAATCAAAATGATTTGAGAAGCTTAGCAGATAAGTTAAATCAAATATATGGAATAGATATTGATGTTGAAGAAACAGATATGAAATGGTTTAAAGATCCTCAAACAATATATAAATTAGTTTGGGAAAAACAAACAACATAATCCACAAAAGATGACATGTATAAGTAATTAAAGGAGTAAAGATGCTAAACAGCAAGTTTGTTCATTTACATGTTCATAGTGAATTTAGTTTACTAGATGGATCAAATAGAATAAAAGATTTACCTGCTAGAGCAAAAGAGCTTGGAATGGATGCTATAGCAATTACTGATCATGGAGTAATGTTTGGTGCTATTGATTTCTATAAGGAATGCAAAGCAAATGATGTTAAGCCAATCATTGGTTGCGAAGTATATGTTGCACCAGGCGACATGCACGACCAGGAAACAAAAACAATAGATGGTAGGAATTACTATCATCTAATTTTGTTGTGCAAAAATATGACTGGATATAAGAATTTAGCTAAACTTGTTACTTTAGGTTTTACAGATGGCTATTATTATAAACCAAGAATAGATAAAGAAGCGCTAGAAAAATATCATGAAGGATTAATATGTTCTAGTGCTTGTTTGGCAGGCGAAGTACCTACAAATATTTTAATGAATAATATGGAAGGCGCTGAAGAAGCGGCTAAATGGTTTAAAGGAGTTTTTGGAGAAGATTATTATTTAGAAATTCAAAACAATGGTATCAAAGAACAAATCCCTGTAAATCAAAAACTTGTACAACTTTCAAAGAAATTAGATATTCCTTTAGTTGCAACAAATGATTCTCATTATTTGAAAAAAGAGGATGCATATAATCATGAAATTTTACTTTGTATTCAAACAGGTAAAAGAATTACTGATGATGATAGAATGAAGTTTGATACAGATGAACTATATATTAAATCACCAGAAGAAATGAGTGAATTTTTTAAAGCAGTTCCTGAAGCAATTGAAAACTCAGTAAAGATTGCAGAAAAATGTAATTTGGAATTTGAATTTGGCCACACAATATTGCCAAACTATGAAGTTCCAAGCGAATACAAAACTCATTATGATTATTTTAAAGAACTTGCAGATAAAGGTCTAAAAGAAAGATATGGAGATAATATAACTCAAGAAATTTTAGATAGAGAAGCTTATGAATTAGGCGTAATTGAAAAAATGGGATATGTAGATTATTTCCTTATTGTTTGGGATTATGTACATTGGGCTAAAACACATGGCGTACCCGTTGGACCAGGTAGAGGATCAGGTGCTGGCTCAATTGTAGCTTATTCTATTGGAATTACAGATGTTGATCCTATTAAATATGGCTTACTTTTTGAAAGATTTTTAAATCCTGAAAGAATAAGTATGCCCGATTTTGATATTGATTTTGATTTTGAAAAAAGACAAGAAGTTATTGATTATGTTTCTAAAAAATATGGATATGATCATGTTACTCAAATTATTACATTTGGAACAATGGCAGCAAAGATGGTAATTCGTGATGTTGCAAGAGTTTTAGATATGCCTTATAGCGAAGGCGATAGAATTGCAAAAATGATTCCAAATGAATTAAAAATTACAATCAAAACTGCAATAGATAAAAATAAAGAATTAAAAGATTTATATGAAACTAATGGCGATATTAAAAAATTATTAGATATATCCATGGCGTTAGAAGGAATGCCACGACAAGCTTCAACACACGCATGCGGTATTATTATTGCAAAAGAACCAGTTGTAAATTATGTTCCACTATATGCTAGAGATGGTGTTTTAGAAACACAGTACATAATGACAACACTAGAAGAATTAGGACTTCTAAAAATGGACTTTTTAGGACTTCGTACATTGACAGTTATCAGAGAAGCATGTGAACTTGTTAAACAAAACCGTGGAATTGATGTTGAATTTGACAAAGACATGAATGATCCTAAAGTTTTTAAACAATGGCAAGATGGAAATTCAATTGGAATATTCCAATTTGAATCACAAGGAATGACAAACTTCATGAAGGAATTAAAACCAGATAATCTTGAAGATATAATTGCAGGAGTTTCTTTATATCGTCCAGGACCAATGGATCAAATTCCTAGATACATTGCCAATAAAAAGGATCCAGAACATGCAACATACACACATGATTCATTAAAACCAATTTTAAAAGATACATATGGTTGCATGGTTTATCAAGAACAAATTATGCAAATTGTTAGACAACTTGCTGGATATTCATTAGGACGTGCTGATTTAGTTAGACGTGCAATGGGTAAGAAAAAGCTTGAGGTTATGGCAAAAGAGCGTGAAAACTTTGTTCATGGAAAACTTGATGATGATGGGAATATAGAAATACCAGGATGTATACGAAATGGAATTGATGAAAATTCTGCAAATAAAATTTTTGATGAAATGTCTGAATTTGCAAAATATGCATTTAATAAATCACATGCAGCTTGTTACGCAGTAGTAGCTTATCAAACAGCTTATTTAAAAACATATTACCCAGCAGAATTTATGGCAGCTATGTTAAATAGTTTTATTGGAAACTTAAACAAAGTTCCTTTATACATAAATGAATGTAGAAAATTAAATATTGAGATATTAAAACCAGATATAAATAGAAGTTATACAAAATTTACTGTTGAAGGCGAAAAAATCAGATTTGGTATGGGTTCTGTAAAAAACGTTGGACTAAATGTTATAGACAACATTGTTAAAGCAAGAAACGAAGATGGACCATTTATAGATTTTACAGATTTCTGTGAAAGAATATATGGAGAACAAGTTAACAAGAAAGCTATTGAATGTTTAATAAAAGCAGGTGCATTTGATGAGTTTGGAAAAACAAGAGCTACATTACTTGCATCATTTGAACAAATAATAGATACAATTGCTGATGAAAAAAATAAAGGATTAGTTAATCAAATTTCTATGTTTGAAATTTCTACAGCAGAAACAGAAAACATACAGGATATGAAATATAGTTTCAATGAACTTCCAGAGTTTCAAGAAAAAGAAATGCTATCAATGGAAAAAGATATGTTAGGAATTTATATTTCAGGTCATCCTTTAGAAAAGTACAGAAATATACTAGAAAGAAAAACAAATATTAATTCAATTATAATTTCTGAGGCAAATGAACAATTAGAAGCAGATGGAGAGTGCACATTAAAAGATAATTCAAATGTTAAATTAATTGGAATAATTACTGATGTAAAGAAAAAATACACTAAGAGCAACAAATTAATGGCATTTATCACAATAGAAGATTTATATGGAACAGTTGAAATTATTTCATTTGAAACATGCTACAATAAATGTGCACAAGAAATAATTGAAGATAATATTGTATTAATCGAAGGCAGATTAAGCATCAGGGAGCAACAACAAGATGTTACAATAATTGCAAATAGTGTTACTAAATTTGAGCAAAATCAAGATAAAAAAGAAAATGTATTAAATGTTTCAAATGAAGAAGAAACAATGATTACAAAGATTATTAGAAACAAGAAATTAACGTTAGATATTACAAATTTAGATGAAGAACACAAAGCTAGATTAAGAGGAGCAATTAGATTCTTTTCTGGAGAAAAAAACAATATTGCATTGTATGTAAAACAAGGCGAAAAAATTTCAGCTTGTGGTGGAATTTTTATTAACGAAGAAATTCTTAATGAATTTTCGCAAATAGTAGGAAATAGTAATGTTTTAAGCATTTAATAAATGATTGTTTTCTATTGCAAAAATAACCTAAAATTGATACAATATATGCATATGATTTTACGGATTTGGAGGCAAAAAATGAGTGAAGAAAATAATATGAATAATGTAGTTAACCCTACTGGGGTTCAAGAAGATAACGGAATCAACATTTCAAATGATGTTGTAGCTGTTATAGCTGGTATGGCTGCATCAAATGTTGCTGGAGTTGCTGATATGGCTGGAGGATTTGCTAGTGGTGTTTCAGAAGCTTTAAGCGGAAAAAAGAATATGGCTAAGGGAATTAAAGTAGACATTAATGGAAATCAAGTAAAAATAGATGTTCATATTCTTGTAGAATATGGCGCACGTATTCCAGATGTAGCATTTGAAATACAAAAAAACGTAAAACAAAATGTTGAAGCAATGACTGGATTAAATGCTAACGAAGTAAACGTACACGTTCAAGGTGTTGTTACAATGCAAAAAAGAGAAGAAAGCGAAGCTAAAATAGAAGCAGCTAATTCAGAAAATGATGATAAAAAAACAAAAAAATAAATTCAAAAGCAAAGAAATAAACTAGGGGGATTAATAGAATGAGATTTTTTAAAGGTTTAGGATTATTTATATTTTCACTTATTATTTTTACTTTATCAATAGTTATGATTTTAATCGGATTAGAAGTAATAAAACTTGAAGCAGTTGCTTCATTGATTCCATATTGTTTTGGAACACAACAAGCATCAATAATTACATATAGTGTTTGCGGAGTTTTAGTTGTTTTATCTTTACTTTGTTTATTTGGTAAATCAAACAAATCAAAGAAACAAGAACAAGAAAAAGGAATTTTATTAGCTAATTCAGATGGACAATTATTAATTACAAAACAAACAATTGAAAACATTGTTAGTGGAGTTGTAGAACATACAACAACAATCTATGATGCAAAGCCATCTGTTATTATAGATCATTCAAACAATGTAAGCGTTAAGATTCAAGCTACAGTTGTTGAAGGAGCAGTTATAAAAGATGTTTCTTCAAAATTACAATCTGATATAAAGAATGCAGTTAAGAGTGCTACAGACTTAGAAGTAACAACAGTAGATGTTGCAATAAGCAATATGAATGTAAATAATGGACAATATGTTCAACCATCAGCACCTGTTACAAATGAATATGTTCAACCAACAGTAGTACCAATAGCTAATGATGTTAGTGAAAGCACTGTAATGGAAAATAATTATGTTGCTGAATCAATGCCAGTAGTTGAAAATTCAACACCAGTTGTTGAATCACAAGTTCCAGTAGAACCAACATATGAAAACACAATGGTTCCTGCTGATGATCCTGATGTTCCAACAATAGAAGAAATCAAAGCAGAAGCAGAAAGAGAAGCAGCAGAAGTTGATGCAATAATTGCTAGTGAAACAGCAAAGGCTAAAAAGAAAACAACTACTAAGAGAAGCACAACAAAGAAAACTACAACAGCTAAGAAAGCAACTACAGCAAAGAAACCTGCAACTACTAAAAAGACAACTACTAAAAAAACAACAGATAAAAAGACTACAACAAAGAAAACAACAAAAAAATAATAGTTCTTTAAGATTTTAAATATAGTAAGGAGAAGATATGGCTAATAATTCAAATAACAACAGTAATAATAACGGTTACGACGATTTGAAAAATTTCTTTGCAAGTTGTTGGGGAGGAATTATAGGTGCTATTATAGGCTTAATATTAGCTTGCTCATCAGCATATAGAATTGTAATTGGAATTGTTATTATAATTGCATTTTGTTGGGCAGGATATTATTTCCAATATCACAGAAATAATATTAAAAATAATTTAAAGAAATTTATTGATAAATTATAGAATGAAGGGAAAATAAATGAGCAGATCACAATCAAGAGAAGAAGCATTTAAACTTTTATATAGCATGAAGTTTATAAATGATTCTGATGCAAATGAACAAATAAAGCTATTTATTGAAACTGATGAAATCGAAGATGATGATACAATAAAATACATCACAGAAACATTAGATGGTGTACAAAAAAATCAAGAGAACATTGAAAAACAAATTGCTGAAAACATCAAAGAAGATTGGTCAATTTCAAGAATATCAAAGATAGATTTAACTCTATTAGAGTTAGGTATATTTGAAATGCTTTATTCTAAATTACCATACAAAGTGGTAATTAACGAAGTGGTAGAATTATCAAAAAAATATGGAGATGATAATTCAAAGAGTTTTGTTAATGGTGTTTTGGCGAGTATAGTTAAAAAGAATAATATCGTAGATGAGGATTAACAATAATGGATATAGAACCTATTACAGTCGAACAACTTAATAGATATATAAAAGAGAAAGTAGATACTGATGAATTTCTTAATAATGTTTATGTTAAAGGCGAAATCTCTAATTTTAAACATCATTACACAGGACATATGTATTTTACTTTAAAAGATGAGAATTCATTAGTTAAATGTATAATGTTTAAAAGTTATACACCTCATCTTTCTTTTATGCCTAAGGATGGAATGAAAGTTATAATATTTGGTTCGGTTTCTGTTTTTGAAAGAGACGGAGTTTATCAAATATATGCTAAAGCAATGAAAGAAGATGGAATGGGCTCTTTATATGAAGCATATGAAGAACTAAAAGCAAAACTTGAAAAAGAAGGATTATTTGATGAATCACATAAAAAACCGATTCCATCATTTCCTAAAACAATTGGAGTTCTTACAGCATCAACTGGAGCTGTTATAAGAGATATAATAAATGTTTCAACAAGAAGAAATCCAAATGTACACATAAGGTTATTGCCTGTTCCTGTCCAAGGACCTACAGCTGCTGAACAGATTGTAGCTGGAATTAGAAGAATGAACGATGAAAAAATTGCAGATGTAATTATATTAGGTAGAGGCGGAGGATCACTTGAAGATTTATGGCCTTTCAATGAAAAAATTGTTGCAAGAGCAATTTATGATTCAGAAATACCAATTATTTCTGCAGTAGGACATGAAACAGATTATAGTATTTCAGATTTTGTAGCTGATTTAAGAGCACCAACACCATCTGCAGCTGCTGAATTAGCAGTATGCAATATGGAAGATGTTATATATACAATTGATTTATATCAAAGTAGATATAAAACAGCTTTAAAGAAAAAAGTACAATTGATGAAATTACGTTACGAAAAATGCATGACACAAAGAGTATTCAAAGAACCTTTACAAAAAATAAATGAAAGAGCAATTATATTAGATCAATTAGTTAAGTCACTAACTAATTCTACAAAACTTAAAATAAGTGATTGTAAAAAAGAATTTATTGAAGTAGCTACTAAGATTGATTCTTTAAGTCCAATGAAAACAATGGCTAGAGGATATTCAATTGTAGAAAAAGATGGAAAGCTAGTTAAAAAAATTAGTGATGTAAACAAAGATGATGAGTTATCTATTAGATTATCTGATGGACAAATAATAACAAAAGTTTTGTAGGAGATGTTTTATGAGTAAAGAAGAGAATGAAATAGATTTTGAAAAATCAATGGAAAAATTAGAAGAGATAGCTAAAGATCTTGAAAGAGATGATTTATCTTTAAACGATTCAGTTAAGAAATTTGAAGAAGGTATGAAGATATCTCAAGAATGTAAAAAAGTATTAGATGAAGCTGAAAAGAAGATTACAGTTTTAATTGATAATACTGAAAAAGATTTTGAAATAGATTCAGAAGAATAAAATCAAAACATAAGTAAAAAAGAAGGAAAAATATGAGAGAATTTTTTAATTATCATTTTTATTGGTTAGTTCCAGTTTTAACATGGATTGGAATTCAACTTTTTAAATTTATATACGATAGAGTTGAAACAGGAAAGTGGCATATAGACAGACTTTTAGGTTCTGGTGGAATGCCAAGTTCACATTCAGCTTTAGTAATGTGCTTAGCAACTTTAATTGGAAAACATGTAGGACTTGATACACCAACATTTGCTATATCTGCAATTTTAGCAGGAATCGTAATGTTTGATGCTGCTGGAGTTAGAAGAGCTGTTGGAAAACAAGCTAAAATAATTAATGAAACATTATTAGCAAAAGATAAATCTGGAGAACAAAAACTACAAGAATTAGTTGGACATTCACCATTTCAAGTTTTAATTGGAGCTTTAATAGGATTTATAGTTGGAATTATAATGTAGTAATTATTCTAGTAGAATGGAGGATGATATAATATGGAAGATATTGAAATTGCAAGAAATACTGAATTAGAGGAGATTTCAACAATTACAGACAAATTAAATATTCCAAATAAATATGTTGAACCATATGGACATTACAAAGCTAAAATTAATTTAGAATATTTAAAAGAAATTTCAAATAATAAAAGTGGAAAGCTAATTTTAACAACCTCTATTAATCCAACACCTTTAGGTGAAGGAAAAACAACAATGGCTATTGGAATTGCCGATGCATTAAGAGCTATTGGCAAGAAATCAATTTTAGCATTGAGAGAACCTTCATTAGGTCCTGTTTTTGGAATTAAAGGTGGTGCTACAGGTGGAGGATATTCACAAGTTGCACCAATGGAAGATATTAATCTTCATTTTACTGGTGATTTACATGCAATTACATGTGCAAACAATTTATTAAGTTCAATGATAGATAATCATATTTTCCAAGGTAATGCTTTGCAAATTGAAAGAGTAACTTGGAAAAGATGTTTAGATTTAAATGATAGAAGTTTAAGAGCAGTTACAATTGGTCAATCTGGTGAAAAAAATATGATACCAAGAGAAGATGGATTTGATATTACTGCTGCATCAGAAATAATGGCAATTTTATGTTTAGCTACAAGTATAAAAAATTTAAAAGAAAGATTAGGAAACATCTTAATAGGATACAACATTAATGGAAATCCTGTATATTGCAAAGATATTAATGCACAAGGTGCAATGACAGTTGTTTTAAAAGATGCATTAAATCCTAATATTGTTCAAACACTTGAACATACACCTGCTATTATACATGGTGGACCATTCGCAAATATTGCGCATGGTTGTAACTCTATTTTAGCTACAAATATGGCTTTAAAACTTGGAGATTATGTTGTTACAGAAGCAGGATTTGGAGCTGATTTAGGGGCAGAAAAATTTTTAGATATTAAACGTAGAAAATTAGAAAAGAATGTAGATTGCGTTGTTATTGTTGCTACAATTAAAGCTTTAAAATATCATGGCGGCCTATCTAAAGATGAAGTAAAACAAGAAAACATTGAAGCACTAAGAAAAGGATTTAATAATTTAAAACACCATATTGATGTTATAAAAAATGTTTATAATTTAAAACCAATAGTTGCAATAAACAAATTTGGTTTTGATACAGAAAATGAAATAACTACATTAAAATCATTACTTGATGCAGAAGATGTAGAAATGAGTTTAGATGAATCATTTGCAAAAGGATCAGAAGGTGCAATTGATTTAGCAAATAAAATAGTTGAAATTTGCAATAATTCAGAAGAAGATAACAAAGAGAAAAAATACTCATATGATATTAACGAAGATATTATTACTAAATTTGAAAATGTTGCAAAGAATGTATATGGAGCTGAAGGAGTAACTATTTCAGATGAAGCTCTAGCAGAAATTAAGAAAATTGAAAACATGGGATATTCAAAATTCCCTGTATGTATAGCAAAAACACAATATTCATTATCAGACGATGATAAGAATTTATTAGTGAAAGAACCATTTAGTATCAATATACGTGAAGTAAGATTACGTACAGGTGCTGAATTTATAGTAGGTATTACAGGAAAACTAATGACAATGCCAGGACTTTCTAAAACACCTGCAGCAGAAAAAATAGACATTGATGAAAACGACAATATTATTGGAATTTTCTAAAAATAAAAACGAATATAAATATAAATACAAATACAAAATATTAAATATTAAATGTTGAATAATAAATAATAAATTGAAAGGACAGATATGAGCTTTTTTGACAAACTAAAACAAGGACTTCACAAAACAAAAATTGCTTTTGGTTTTACTAAAGTAGATGATAATTTATTAGAAGAACTTGAAGAACAATTAATAATGGCAGATGCCGGATTAGAAACATCAGAAGAAATAGTTAAAAGTCTTAGATCTTCAATTAAAAGTAAAGGAATAGAAGATCCAGAAGCAGTAAAAGTAGAAATAAAAGAAATTTTAAAAGAAGTTTTTAAAGAAAATGATTCAAAACTTCATTTGGAAAATAGTCCAGCAGTAATATTAATGGTTGGAGTAAATGGAGCAGGAAAAACTACATCAATTGGAAAAATTGCAAGCAAGTTAACTAGAAGTGGTAAAAAAGTATTAATAGCAGCTGGAGATACTTTTAGAGCTGCAGCAGTTGAACAATTAGAAGTTTGGGCTGAGAGATCAGGTTCAGATATTATAAAAGGAAATGAAAATGAAGATCCTTCATCAGTAATATTTGCAGCATGTGAAAAAGCAAAAAATGAAAATTATGATGTTTTAATTTGTGATACAGCAGGAAGATTGCAAAATAAGAAATATTTAATGGATGAATTAGAAAAGATGAAGAGAGTAATTGATAGAGAATTACCAGATTCATCAAAAGAAACAATTTTAGTATTAGATGGATCAACAGGACAAAATGCTATTTCACAAGTAAGTTCATTCAGCGAATGTACTGGAATTACAGGACTAATTGTTACTAAACTAGATGGAACAGCAAAAGGTGGCGTAATAATAAGACTAGTAAAAGAAAATAAAATTCCAATTAAATTTATTGGAGTTGGAGAAAAAATTGATGACATGGAAGAATTCAATAGTGAAGAATTCATAGATGCTATTATTTCTTAATAAGGAGAGGGTTATGAAAAAAGTTGATAAGGAAAAATTAACTGAAGAGCAAAGACAAAAGAGAAATTACAAGATAAGAGTAAGAGTTGTTGCTATCATTTCTATAATTGCTGCAATTGCATTATTTATTTCATATAGAGGTAATTTCTTAGAAATGGAAGAATTAGGAGGAAATTATACATCTGTATTTTGGAGAAATACAGTTTATTCTTTAATTTTATTTGTAGTTAACTTCTTAATTATTTATTTTGCATTTTATTTTACAAATAAAAAGATTAGAAAAACATTAAAAATATTCTTTGATGAAGAGAAGAAAGAAATGCCAAGTTTTCCAAATAAATCAATTAGTTTTATTATTGCTTTAGTTGGTGGAATTGTTGTTTCTAAATTATTATTACCTGAATTATTATTGGTATGTGGAAACTCTTGGTTTGGAATATCAAACATGATCTTTAAATTTGATATTTCATTCAATATTTTCTGGAAACCATTTTTACTATTCCTAGATATATACGGAATTGTTTTAATCATTGCAACATTAGCTTATGGAATAATGTATTCAATTATAATTTTAAATATGAGCTTTGATGGAGTTAATAGAGAAACATTTTCAAAAGCTAGAATTATTGAAACACTTCACGTAAGAGCAAAAATATTTGCAATTTTAGCTGCAATATTTGTTTTATTATTCATGGTTGGAAACATTGGTAACGAAATATTTATGAATGTTGAATTATCAGGAGATATTTACAAAATATATGGAGCAGGAGCTTCAGATATAACAATTAAAATTGCTGGATACTCAATACTTTCAGTACTTGTATTATTCTGCTTATTAAAGATGTACAAATCAATAAAAGAAAAAGATGCTGGAAAAACAATTAGATATGTATTAATTGTTCCTGTATACTTAATAGCTTTAGCTTTAGTTTTAGCTGTTTATCAAGGAATATTCATTGGAGCTAATAACTTAGAAGCTAATGAACCATCAATTAAAGAAAATATTAAAAATACAAGACAAGCCTATGGAATTTATGCAGAAGAATCTAGGAATGTTTTTACACCAGAATTAAATGAATATAACTTTGCAAGCAATGCAAGCGTTATAAATAATATCAACTTAGGTTCAAACGAAAATGTTATTCAAGATTGCCAAGCAATGGAGACATCAAAAGGTTACTACACATTTAGACAAACTCAAATTGAACAATACAATATCGATGGAGTTGAAAAAGTTGTTTATGTTTCACCACGTGAAATATTAAATAATAAAAATACATATTCAAATAAAACATATCAATATACACATGGATATGGAGCTGTTATTACTGACACAGCAAATACAGATGATGCAGGAAACTTCAATATAATTGAAGATGAATTTGAAAATCTAGAAAAATCAGATATTAAAGTAACACAACCAAGAATTTATTATGGATTAGAAAATAATAATGCAGCTGTAATTAATTCTGATGTAGATGAATTTGATTATCCAATTGAAAGTAAAAACATTGATGCAACATATAAATATGAAGGACATGCAGGATTAAATTTAAACTTCATTGATAAATTTATTATTGGTATTAAAGAAGGAAACTTACAATTAGCATTCTCAGGATTACAAAACAATGATAGTAAAATTATTTTAAATAGAAATATCATTAATAGAGCAAAACTTGTTTTACCATATATTTATTATGATGAAAATCCATATTTAGTAATAGATGATAAAGGTGAGTTATATTGGGTTATAGATGGTTACACAACTTCTAATGAATATCCATTCTCACAAAAAACTATTTTGAAAAACAATCAACAAATCAACTATATTAGAAATTCAGTTAAAGTTATTATTAATGCATATAACGGAGAAATGAAATTCTATATAACAGATAGAAACGATCCTATAGTTATGGCTTATAACAATGTTTTCCCAGGATTATTTGCAAGTGCTGAAGATACAATTCCAGAAGATATAAGCAAACATTTTGTATATCCAAAATTATTATTTGATTTACAAGCAGAGATTATTCAAGAATATCATTCAACAAAAACAGAAAATTTATATAGAGGAAAAGATGCTTGGGAAATTTCAGAAACAAATACATCAGGATCTACAAAAGAAATGAAACCATACTATTCTATGGTAAATGTAAATGATAAAAATGAATTAGGTTTAATTCTTCCATATTCAACTTATGGAAAATCAAATTTAAATGCATTATTAATTGGAACAATGAATGGTACAATACCAACATTAAACATATGTACAATTCCTTCTACAAATAATGCAATGGGAGCATTACAATTTGAAACATTAATAAATCAAGATGAAAAAATTGCAAGTGAAATAGCAGCTTTAAATACAACAGGAACAAGAATTTCAAAGAATACAATTGTAATTCCAATCGATAATTCTGTTTTATATGTTCAAACTATTTATCAACAAATGATAAATGAATCAACACAAAGACCTACATTAAAGAAAGTTGTTGTAGCTTCAGGAAATAAAATTGCAATCGGAAATAATATAGACATGGCAATCAAAAACTTATTATCAAAACAAGCTATTGAAGTAATGGTAACTGATTCAGAAGATGTTGAACAATTAATAAATGCAATTATTAAAGCAAATCAAAATGTAAAGAATTCTAGCCAAAGTGGAAATTGGAAATTATATGGTGAAGATATGCAAGAATTAACATCATTAATTAACAATCTTGAAACTGCAATGTCAGCTAGAGAAAAAGAAAATAAAAACAACACAGAAAGTGATGTATCAAGTAGCGATTCAGCATCAAGTGAATCAAAAGCTGAAAAATCTTCAAAATAGTAATTGTAAAATAAAAGCTTAAAATAAGAGGTTTTAAAATGAGTGAGAAAACAAAAATAAAATTAAACACACCTAATAAACTAACTATATTTAGAATCCTATTAGTACCTATAATGATAATTGTTTCTTTTATACAATTTCCAGGAGATTTATGGGGAATTAAAACACAATGGATTATTTTAGATTTGTTATTTATCATTGGTTCATTAACAGATCACTGGGATGGACATTTAGCAAGAAAAAATAATCAGATAACTACATTTGGAAAATTCTTAGATCCAATAGCTGATAAAATTTTAGTTGTTTCAGCATTTCTATTATTAATAGAAGAAGGAAAATTACCAGCATGGATTGCAATAATAGTTATACTAAGAGAATTTGTAGTTTCAGGATATAGATTAGTTGTTGTTAAAAGCGAAGGAGAAGTAATTGCTGCAAATATTTGGGGCAAAATAAAAACTACAATTCAAATGATTGCTGTAATTATGTGCTTCTTAGATGTTAATAAATTTGGCGCAATATTTAATACACAATTAGATGTATTACCATTTATTTGGAATTTACTTACAACAATATTAATGATTGCTGCAACTGTTGCAACTATATTTTCAGGATATACATATTTAAAAGGATCAAAAGAAATTTTATTTAAAGATGTTAAATAAAATCGACAGGAGATAAAAGTGGTAGATAAAGAACTTGATATTATACTAGATATAATGAGCAAAAGTGGAACAAACGAAAAAATTGAAACTATAAAACAAAATGAAGATAATGATAGACTTAAACAAATTTTGTTTTATACTTTCAATCCACTTTATGTATTTGGTATTTCTTCAAAGAAAATTGAAAAAGAATTAAATATGATTCTACCTTTTGAAACAGATGATTTGTTAGAACTTTTAGAATATTTAAAAGAACATCATACTGGTTCAGATATGGATATAGCAGTAGTTCAAAACTTTATTAACAAGCAAGATGAAAAATATAAAAATGTTTTAACAGATATTGTAACTAAAAGTTTAACCTTAGGTATTAATGCTAAAAGTATAAACAAAGTTTGGGACAATTTTATTCCAGACTACGAAGTTCAACAAGGTGAACGTTTAGAAAACAACATTGAAAAATTAATTGAGAGTGGAAAACAAATTATTGTAACTCAAAAATATGATGGACAAAGGTGCTCTGCAAGAGTTGAAAATCATAAGGTTACGTTATATTCAAGAAATGGAAAATTTTATGAAGGTTTAAAAGAACTTGAAAGTGAATTAGCTGAACTTGATGATGGAATGTACGATGGCGAACTTCTTGTTAATTGTAAAGATGAAAGAGATGAAAATAATGTTCCTAAATTTATTGAAAAATCAGATATTGAGTTTGATAAAAATATTTTAGATATTGTTTATGCTCCAATGCCATCAAAAGAATTATTTAAGAAAACAGCTTCATTAGTTAATTCTGATGAACCAAACAAATTAAATGTAAACATATGGCTTTATGATATGACTCCATTAGAAAACTTTGACAAAATGGAAGATTATGAAGTTCCAGTAGAAGAAAGAAAAAGGATTCTAAGCGAGAAAATAGCTAAAGTTCATAATAAATGTCCACATTTAAAAGAAGTTAAATTCTTATATACAGGAGATTTTAATAATGTTTTAATTCAAAACATGCTTAAACAAGTTGTAGGATTAAATCAAGAAGGCATGATGATAAATGTATATGGTTCTCCATATGAATTTGAAAGAAGCAAAAACATGCTTAAAGTAAAGCAAATGTATCCAGTAGATTTAAGAGTTGTTGACGTATTAGAAGGAAGTGGAGCAAATAAAGGAAAAGTAGGAGCTTTATTAGTTAATTATAAAGGCAGTCCTCTAAAAGTAGGAAGTGGTTTAACAAAAGAGCAAAGAGAAAAATTCTGGGAAGATAAAAGTTTAATTCTTGGAAAAATTATCACTATAAAATATTTTGAAGAAACTACTAATAAAAAGAATAATGAAAAAAGTTTAAGATTTCCAATATTCTTAGAAGTAAGATATGATAAGGACGAGGAGAGTTATAACTAATTATCATACGAAAGGTTTTATATGAATAATAATATGACATTCGAAAAATTTAGCGAAAACTTAGATAATGGATATAAAATTAAATTTGATTATGTAAGAAACAGATATGTTTTATATAAAGTAAATGAAAATTGCTATATGCAAGAACTAGTTGAACAAAAATCAAAAAATCCAGTTGCAGCTAAAAGTATGATTACATTTAAAGCCATTAAGGAAATGTTTCCTTTTATGACTGATATTGAATATCAAGATGATTTAAAAAATTAATAGGAGTACATAGAATGGAAGAAACTTTTGCTATTATAGATGATGAAGAAAAAGCAGAAAGAAAGAAAGCAGAAGAGGAAGAACAAAAAGAAAAATACAGAATAGAAGATGCTGAAGAAAATTCAGATAATATTGAATTTATGAGAGAAGCACTAAATAGTGATGCTACCTGGGTTGTAGCTTATGCTTCAGATAGAATTTTATCTGATAGAGAATTTATAAAAGAAGCAGTAAAAATAGATGGACAATTATTATACTATGCTTCTCCAGATTTAAGAGATAATAAAGAAATTGTTTTAGAAGCAATAAAGAATAAGGGATTGATAATAAAATATGTTTCTAAAAGATTAAGAAATGATAAAGATGTTGCAATAACAGCACTAAGCCAAAGTTTAGGATATGCGATGTATTTAGAAGATGAAGTAAAGCAAGATCCAGAGATAAAAGCAATGATAAATCCAGCTGATGAAATGTAAAATAAATTAAAATAAATAAAAGCCTGAAACAAAGTAGGGACTATGATTAGTCTACAACTTAGTTTTCAGGCTTTTTTATATGGAGCCTACAACCGGGATTGAACCGGTGACCTCAGCCTTACCAAGGCTGCACTCTACCAACTGAGCTATATAGGCAATTATGCTGAGTTAAAAACAACATAATAAGATTGTACGTAATTTATTATAAATTATCAAGATTTTTAATTGTCTTTTTTCTGATTCTTTGAATAGCATTATCAATTGCTTTTGAATTAGAATCAAGCTTTTTAGCTATTTCATCATATTTATAACCTTGTAATAAAAGGTCTAATACATCTTTTTCAAAATTACTTAAATTTTTATCCAATGTATCATTTATTTCATTCATATATTCTTTTTTAGTAATTGTATCTAGAGGATCTTCAACTGATTTATTTAAAACTGTTTCAATGTTTGAAAAAGTATCATCATTAGAATTTTCATCATTAGTTCCGTTTAAAGAAACGTAATTATTCAAAGGCATATGTTTTTGCCTATTTGAATTTTTAACAGTATTTATTAATTGTCTTTTTATACAAAGATTAGCAAATGTTTTGAAAGAACTATCTCTAGAAGAATCATAGTTCATAATAGCTTTAAATAAGCCAATTCTGCCTTCTTGCATTAAATCATCTTTTTCAGCACCATTAATAAAATAATTTGAAACACAAAGCTCAATTAATGATTTATATCTTTCAATAATTTCATTTAATGCTTGTGGATTATTATCACGTATTTGATTAATTAATTCTTCATCAGAAATATTCACCATCTAAAGCTCCTTAAAACGTCTCCAAATGCATGGAATGCTTAATTATTATATTGTTTAAGTATTGTAATGTCAATAAAAATATATTAAAATTACCAAGTGGAGGAACAATATGGCTTTTGACGGAATTACTTTAAATTCGGTAATTAAGGAACTTAATAGTATCGTTGGTGCAAGAATAAATAGTATCTTTCAACCAACACCTAACGAAATCATTATATCTGTATATAATGGTTCTAATTTGGCATTGAATTTAGATGTTTCAGCTAGCAATTATAGAATGAATTTAACAACACATCAAAAGAAAAATCCTCAAGTTGCACCACAATTTTGTATGTTGCTAAGAAAATACTTAATTGGTGGAAGAATTAAGAAAATATATAATAAAGGGCTTGAAAGAATTGCCTATATTGAGTGCGAATGCATTAATGAAATGAATGACCGAGTTAATAGAAGTTTAATAATTGAATTAATGGGCAAGTATAGCAATATTATTTTAGTTAATGATAATTTTACTATTATTGATGCTTTGAAAAAATTCGATAGCGAAGGCGAATCACGTTCAATAATGCCAACAAGACAGTACATTGAGCCAAACGAAAATAAAGCTGAATTTACAAATACAACAGAAAAAGATTTCATAGCAAAAATTATCAGCGATGAAAATAAAACTTTAGAAACAGCAATTCCAAACAATTACACTGGAATAAGCAAAATGTTTATACAAAGTACTATTAATGAATTGAATTTTTCAAATACAGTTGGAGAAAAAACATTAAAAACAATTTATAACTATATTTCTGATATATTAAATACCAATAACTTTAATTGTATTAGTTTTAAAAACAATTATAGCATTGTGCTAAAACAGGAAGAAAAAGAAACTTATCAAACAAATTTCTTTTTAGATGATTTCTATTACAAAAAAGATGAAGAAGAATATTTTATAAATTATAGAAATACTCTTTTAAAAGTACTAAATGGAACTTTAGATAAAGTTTCTAAAAAAATGGACAACATTGAT
This sequence comes from Clostridia bacterium, assembly GCA_045643205.1. Taxonomy (GTDB): domain Bacteria; phylum Bacillota; class Clostridia; order TANB77; family CAG-508; genus CAG-793. The sequence continues at coordinate 182,368 of JAZUKI010000010.1, forward strand.
GGAAAAATTGATTCATGCAAAGACATGGAAAAATATAAAGAATATGGTGAATTAATATTATCAAACATTTACAGATTTAACGATAATTATACTGATTTTATTGAGGTAGAAAACTTTTACAATGATAATGAGATTATCAAAATAAAAATAGATTCAAACATTAGTGCATCACAAAATGCAGAAAAGTATTTTAAAAAATATAATAAAATGAAAAATACTTTAAAAATCACCAAAGTTCAGAAAGAAGAAACTGAAAAAGAACTTGATTATTTAGGTTCTCTAATCGAAGAATTAGATAGATGCCAAACTGTTCAAGATATAGATGAAGTGTATAACGAAATTAATGAAAACATATTATTTACAGATATAAAACTTAAAGGCAAGAACAAGAAACAAGCAATAAAGGATAAGACTTCATTAGAAAATTATATAAGAACAAAAGTTGATGAATATGATACATATATAGGAAAAAACAACAGGCAGAATGATAATTTAACCCTTAAAGTAGCAAGAGATAATGATATCTGGCTTCATGCAAAAGATATTCATGGAAGTCATGTTATATTACGAACAAATGGCGAAATGCCTAAAATATCAACAATTGAAAAAGCTGCAAAGTTAGCAGCATATCATAGTAAGGCAAAATACTCTTCACATGTTCCTGTGGATTACTGTTTTGTAAAATTTGTTAAGAAGCCAAAAGGTTCAGCACCGGGATATGTAATTTATTCAAACAATAAAACTGTTTTTGTAGATCCATAGAATGCCTTATTGTTGAAAAAAAGAGCAATTTATATTATAATTACAACATCGTTGGAAGGAAGGTATATGAGTGAAGGAATAGGCATCGATTTAGGAACTGATTCAACAATAATTTATTCTCATAATAAGGGAATAATATTAAATGAGCCAACAATCGTTGCAGTAGATATACTTACAAAAGAACCAATTGAATATGGAAAAAAAGCCAAAGAAATGGTAGGCAGAACACCAAAGGGAATTACTACTGTAGAGCCGCTAAAAGATGGAGTTATATCTAGCTTTTCTCTTACTGTTAAGATGCTAAAACATTATTTGAAAAAAATTGGCTCTAACAAGACATTGCTTCAAAAGGCAATGATATGTGTACCATCCAATATAAATAGTGTTGAAAAACAAGCTGTAGCAGATGCCATTATCAGATGCGGAGTTAAAAATGTTTGGCTAATTGAAGAACCAGTTGCAGCAGCAATCGGCGCAGGATTAGACATATTTAAAGATAAAGCAAATTTTATTGTTGATATTGGCGGAGGAACAACGGACATCGCAGTTATAGCTAAAGGCTCAACAATATTAAGCAATTCAATATTATCTGCAGGAAATACTTTTACAGATATAATAAAAAAATATATGTTAGACAGATATGAAATAGCTATAGGAAGTTTGACAGCAGAAAAAATTAAATTTGAAATAGGCTCAGTAATTAGTAGAGAACATATGGTAGAAACAAAATGCAGAGGTAGACATACTAAAACAGGAATGCCTATTGAAATTTTAATAAATAATGTTGAAATAGAAAAACTATTAGAAGCGGAAGCCATGAAAATAGTTAATGCTATAAAAGAAATAATTGAAAAAACACCACCAGAGATGATGGAAGAAATATCAAACAATGGAATATACTTAACTGGCGGTGGAAGCAAAATATTTGGAATTGATAAATTAATAAAACAATATACAGGAATCAATATTTATATCGCAAATGATTCTGAATTCTGTGTTGCAAAAGGCACAGGAAAAGCTTTGTTAAATAAGAGCTTTGTTCAATAAATTTAATTATACAAAAATTAATAATTTTAATTATATAAAATGAATAAGTTTAATCATACAAAATGAAAAGGAAGAAAAAATGAACGAAATTAATAATCCAAGTAAATTAAAAAAGTTAAAGATGAATTTTTCTAAGTTTACAATGAAAGGGGCAGAAGATGTGGACCTAACAGATGTTGATTTAGAAAAACTAGCTCAAAAACCTGTAAAGAAAAGAAAAGAAAATTATCCACACACAAGTTACACAACAATCAAAGAATGTTTTTATAAATCATGCAAAGAAAATGCTGACAGACCAGCTATTCTTGAAAAACCTGATCATAAAACACCTTATCAAGAAGTTACATACAAACAATTATACAAAGATGTTCAAGCATTTGGAACAGCCATAACAAAGGTATTAAACAAACCTAATGCTAGAATTTTAATTACAGGTGAAACACAATACGGATGGTATTTATCTTATATGACAGCTCTTTGCGGCGCAGGATTAGCAATTCCTGTTGATAGAGAATTACCTGATAATGAACTTGAAAATGTAATTAATAGATCAAAAGCTAATATAGTTATATATTCATCTAGAAAAGCTGATTCAATAAAGAAAATAAGAAAAAATATTCCATCAGTTGAATATTTTATTGAAATGAATTCAGACAGCGCTTTAGATGGACAAGATATTGGATTAAAAACATTATTAGAATTAGGAAGAAATGTTGTTGAATCTGGAGATGATAGTTTCAGTAAAATTGAAATAGATCCTGATGAATTTAAAGTTTTAATATTTACATCTGGAACAACATCAAATTCAAAAGGCGTAATGATTTGCAATAGAAGTTTAGCTGAAAACATTAATGCTATTACTGCATATGTAACATTATACCCAACCGATAGATTATTTTCAGTTTTACCATTACATCATACATATGAATCAACAATCGGTTTCTTATACCCAATGGCAATGGGAGCATCAGTTGCTGTTTGCGAAGGATTAAGATACATTCTTCCAAATATTCAAGAATCAAAGCCAACTTCAATCTTAGCAGTTCCATTACTAATTGAAACAATTTATAAGAAAATTAATGAAGGAATTAAGAAGAGTCATAAATCAACAGTAGTTACATCAATGATTGCTACAACAAACTTACTAAAAAAAGCAGGATTAGATATAAAGAAAAGAGTATTTAAAGATATTTATGATCAATTAGGAGGAAGACTAAGAATTATTGTTTCTGCAGCAGCACCTATTGATAAAAAAGCAGGAAAATGGCTAGAAGATATTGGAGTTATATTCTTACAAGGATATGGTTTAACAGAAACTTGTCCAATTTCAGCAATTACACCAGATTTTGATCCTAATATTGGCTCAGCTGGAAAATTGATTTGGCAAGCAGAAGCTAAAGTTATAGATAAAAATGATGAAGGTGAAGGAGAAATTTGTATTAAAACTCCTACAATCATGTTAGGCTATTATGAAAATGAAGAAGAAACAAAGAAAGTTATAGATGAAGAAGGATTCTTCCATACAGGAGATATTGGATATATTGATAATGAAGGATTTATCTATATTACTGGAAGAAGCAAAAACGTTATTGTAACTCAAAATGGTAAAAATATTTATCCAGAAGAAATTGAACTATTATTAAATAAAGTTCCAGAAATAAAAGAATCTATGGTTTATGGAAAAGAACCAGAAGGCGAATTGGCAAAGAGAAAAGATTCTAAAGAGTTAATTATTACAGCAAAAGTTATTCCGAACACAACTGAGATTGAAAAAATACATGGAAAAGATTTAACAGATGAGCAAATTAAAGAAATTATTTGGAATAAAGTAAAAGAAGTAAATAAAAAATTAACAGGATACAAAGCTGTTAAAGAATTAGAAATTAAAGAAGGCGAATTTGAAAAGACTTCTACAATGAAAATAAAAAGATTTAAGGAAAGCACAAAAAAAGCCAACAAATAGAAAGCAAAAAACATATTGAAATTGCCAATAATTAGCAATGTAATAAATGAAATATTTTAATGTAAAAAGTTCATGAGAGACTAGGGAAATAATATTTTAGAACTTTGTAATAAAAATGTAATATTTGTAATAAAAGTGTAAATCAATATAGATTGTTTTTGATTGACTTTTAATTAGCACTTGTATAAAATACTAGGTATATTGGAAGAGTATATCTAGTATTTTTCAATATTTAGGAGGTAAATATGTTTACAATGCCTAGAAAAGGGATAGTAAACGTGAAGATGGTAATCACGGAAGAAAAGATATTATCTAATATCGAGAAAGTTCATAGAATTATTAATCCTGATAGCAAAAAACAAATTATTGAGTTAGATGATAATTCTTACTTTAAAGATTTAATAGAATCTATCAAAACATACTTAATTGAATATCCAAAAAAGAAGAATTTTCCTAAATCTGTTTATGATGCAGCATTTAGTTTAGTTGAGTACGCTACAGAACAATTTGATTCAAATACTAAAAAAGTAGAATCTTTAATTAAACAAAGAGAAATAAATACAAAATTAGGAGCTATTTTAAAACAAACTTTAGCTATTATTCAAACACCTAATTCTGAATGGCAAAAAGCTATTATAAATGTTCAAAATAGATATCCAATTGAGATAATAAATGCATTAAATGCAGTTGGATATGAAAATGGAAAAGCAGAGAAGAGTGCAAAATACAAAGAAGCTGTTAAAGTAATAAATGCTAGAATTTCAAATTTAGAAACAAACTTACATATAGAAATTGATTTAGAAAGAATTGAAGATAAATCTAAAGCATTAAGTTACATTGGAATTGAAATTGCAGATGCATTAAAAACAATTCCTACACCACGTGATTCTGAATCATTTGAAACAATTGCACAAACAGAAAATACAGAAATTAAAGCAGAAACAATAGAAGAAGTTGTAGAACCTGCTATTGAAGCTATTGCTGAATCTGTTATTGAAGAACAACCAGTTCAACAAATAATAGAACAACCTGTACAAGAAGTTGAAGAAAAACCAGTACAAGTAGAGCAACCAGTTCAAGAAGTTCAAACAGTTGCACCTAGAAGAATTACAGCTGCTGATATTGCTGAAGCTCAAAGAGAACTTATGGCAGAAGAAATGAAGAGAAGACAACAGGCTATGCAACAAACAGCACAACCAGTTCAAACAGTAGTTGAGAAACCTGTAGTTGAAAGACCGGTACAAGTAGCACAACAACCTATGCCACAATATGTTCAACCACAAATTAGATACAATCAACAATTAAATGTACCTAGATATGGTCAAGTTATTAATCAACAAAGACAATATGCTGCTCAAATGCAAGCACAACAAAGAAGACAACAAGTTATGCAACAAGCAGTAAGACAACCAATTCAACAAGAACAAAGAACACAACAAAATGTTGTTGCTCAAACAGTACAACAAAAAGAAGTTGCACAATCTAGTATTTATGCAAATCATGTTGAAGAAACTACAAAAGAAGTAAAACCATCATTATGGCAAAGATTTAAAAAGACAAAATTTGCTAAAGCATTCTCATACTTATTTAAAGTTAGAGTTGTTTTACAATTACCAGAAGGACAAGAAGATCAAAGCAGATAATTGAGATAAATAAAGCCTCTCAAGATAATCTCTTGGGAGGTTTTTATTATATAAAAATTATAAGAAAAAACTCTTGACATCAAAATGAAAATACCTTATAATAAATCACGTGCTAGTGAAGAGCTTTTGCTTATGCGCCTTTAGCTCAGTTGGTCAGAGCATCCGGCTCATAACCGGGCGGTCCAAGGTTCAAATCCTTGAAGGCGCACCACTTTTTAAATGCACAAATTAAATATCTATATGGGCAGATGGCCGAGTGGCTAAAGGCGGCAGACTGTAAATCTGTTCTCGTAAGGGTACGATGGTTCGAATCCATCTCTGCCCACCATATAGTGCATAGCACAAAAGGTTAGACTAATCAGAAATGATTAGTCTTTTTTATGTTAATTTTTACCAAATTTTAAATGCTAAAAATATTAGTTTTTTCATCAAATCTTAATGCTTTAGAATATTAGATTTTTATTAAATATTAAACATTTAAAATTATTAGTTTTTTCAATATTTGTAATGTTTTTGATATGTTATTTTTATGTTTTTATGATATAATTTATACACTAAAATAAAGATAAATAGGAGCTAAAATGGATTTATTTTTAAAATGGGAAAAAGATGAAGAAGTTTTTGTATTAGGAAAACTTTCTAAGAAAGAAAATAAATATTTTTTTGAAGTAGATAAAGAAGATTTTAAAAATGCAATTAGAAATGGTTGCATTGGAATACCTGGATTTAAATTAGGTGAAACTCATTTTGAAAGTGATGAACTGTTTAAATTTTTTAAAAATAGAATTATTTCAGAAGACAGAGAAGATATTAAAGAAATTTTAAAAAAATACAATTTAGAAGAGTATGATGATATGAAATTATTAAAAGTAACAAAAGCAGAGTTAAATGGTGATAATTATTTTGTAGAGGAGTAGTTAATGGCTAGAACAAATAGTAGTTTTAAAAAAAGTATAAAAAATAATATGGGTATGAATATTAGCGGAAATGAGTTTATTAACTATTTTGAAAAATACAATGGGATATATTATATAAATCCTAAACAATATATTATATTAGCAGATTCTACAGATATTTATAAAAGTGCTAAAGGTTGGATTATTGCAACTCCAACATCATTACAAGATATAACAGCTCCTAGAAAAGAATGCCTTTTAAAATTATATGGTTATGAAAATGATTGTGATGGACATACAAAAACTGATATGCAAATGTTAAAAGCTAATAATTATATTCTTTCAGAAATAGCAAAAGATTTTAAATTAGAAGCAGCAGATTATGCAAGATTTATAATTAATGATGGTATGGATGGCGAATTAGCTAGAGAAGAAAATTTCGAAAAGATAACAAGCAATGGTATCCAATATAGACTGCAACCCAATAAAGAATATATTTTAACACCATCATTTTTAAAAAAGGATGAATCACTAATTAAATTTGGAGATATAATTTCTGATAATATGGAAAACAATGTTACAGTTATTTGGAAACAATTAGAAAAGTTCCTAATTAGTAGAAATATACCAAAAAATGATATAAGTGCTATAAGAAAACAATATGCATTAAAATCATTATTTGGAGCCTTTGTAGAACTAAATGACAATCATAATTATAATGATGGCTTAGTTCTTACAGAAAATAGAACTAACAGATCAGCGAGATTAGCACCAGCATTTGATATGGATTATGCAATGGGAATTTATCATCTTTCTAGAGTTGGAGGTCCAATTACATTTATAAAAAGTGCAAGTAATGGCGGATTTGAATTTAGCGATATGTTAAAAGAATTTGAAAAGGATTTAACTAAACAAGATTTAGAAGAATTAATGATTAATATACATCCAGATAAGTTGGCAACTACTATATTAGAAGTAGATAAACAACATAAATTAGAATTAGCAGATAATGTTATAACAAGATATATACAATTTTTTTGTAATAAATATAAAGAGATGGAAAATTTCTATGAGCATAAATATAATAAAGATATCGAAAGCAAAGAAAATAATTATTAGTATTTTAATTGCAATTCTATTAGTTATTTTATCAATTGGTGGATATTTCTTATATATAAATATAAGAGAAAATAATGAGTATGAAACAGCATTAACATTAATAGATGATTTAAATATAGAAGCAGGAAAATATATTAAATTAAGAGACTTAATAAGTAATTTAAATGGAACAGAAGAAGAAAATTTTATTATTAATACTTCAAAATGTGGGGAAAACATTATTACATTTAAGTATAAATGTCCACATGGAATAGAACATGAAAAAACATTTACTATTAATATAAAAGATACTATAGCTCCAAAGATTCTAAGTGATGACAGCTATACAATAACAAAAGGAAGCACAGAAGATTTAACTAAAAAGATATTTGCAGTAGATAATATTTGTGGAAAACTAAAAACAAAAATTATAGGTGATTATAATACAAACAAAGTAGGAAACTATAATGTTATTTTTTCAGCAAAAGATGATAATAATAACGAAAGCTTAAAAAATGTTACATTTAAAGTAATTGAACCTAAAGAAACAAGCGATAATAAGACTACAAATAATAAATTAGAATATACAGATATAGTTAAAGAACATAAAAATAAAAATACTAAAATCGGTATTGATATTTCTGGCTATCAAAAAGACATTGATTGGGATATATTAAAAGCAAGAGGAATTGAATTTGCTTTTATCAAGATTGGATATCAAGAAGGATTTGGTGGCCAACTAGGATATGATTCTCGTTTTGAAAGAAATATGAGAGAAGCGAATAGAGTAGGAATTCCTGTTGGAGGATATTTCTTTTCATATGCAAAAACTCCAGATGAAATAAAAGAACAAACAAAATTTATTTCTGAAGGATTATCAAAGTATAAAGTTGATCTTCCAATTTATTTTGATTGGGAAGACTGGTCAGATATGAATAGACAAGAATTAAGCATATATGATATGAATTTAATGGCACATGTTTTCGATGAAGAAATTCAAAAATATGGATATAATTCTGGTTTGTATAGCAGTGCTTACTATTTAAAAAATATTTGGAATGGTGAAGAATTTAATAATATATGGATAGCACAATACAATAATGAGGTTACTTACAAAGGAAAATACTACATTTGGCAAAGATGTGACTATGGCCACATTGAAGGAATAGATGGAAGTCTAGATATAGACATTATGTATTTAAATTAAAACAGTTATGAATTAAGTTTTTAATAAAATTAAGATTAAATTTTAATTTAATTAAGATTATATTTTTATTTAAAAGATTATATTTAATTAAGTACTTAAAAGGTTATTTTGCATAATCAATAACCTAATATTATAAAAGAGGTATATTATGGACATTATTAATGTAATAGCTACAGAGTTGGGTGTAAAGGACACTCAAGTACAAAAAACTATCGAGTTAATCGATCAAGGAAACACAGTTCCTTTTATTGCAAGATATAGAAAGGAAGTAACAGGAAATCTATCAGATGAACAATTAAGAGATTTAAATGATAGACTAACTTATTTAAGAAACTTAGAAGCAAGAAAACAAGAAGTTACAACATCAATTGAAAATCAAGGAAAGATGACTGAAGAAATAGCAAATGCTTTATCGCTAGCTATGACTTTAGCTGATGTTGAAGATATTTACAGACCTTATAAGCAAAAGAAAAAAACAAGAGCAACAGTTGCAAAAGCTAAAGGTTTGGAACCACTTGCTAATGAAATATTTGCTCAAGAATCTACATCATCAATTTTTGAAGAAGCAAAGAATTATTTAAATGATGAAGTAGAAACTCCTGAGGATGCTTTAGCAGGAGCTAAAGATATAATTGCTGAACAAATTTCTGATGATACTGAATTCAGAAAAATGATTAAAAAAATATATAATAAAGAAGCTGTTATAAAAACAGAAGGAACTAAACCAGAAGAAAAAACAAATTATAATATGTATTATGAGTTTGAAGAAAAGGTTGGTTCAATTCCAAGTCACAGAATTCTAGCTATAAATAGAGGTGAAAAGGAAGAGTTCTTAAAAGTAAAAATAGCAAAACCAGATGACAAGATTCTTTATTCAATTGTTAAGAAAGTAATTAAAAATTGGGATGCTGTTTTAAAATTCAAAGATAACTTAACTGAAATTAATATAGATAATGTTACTTCCGATGTTTCAAGAGAAGAATTAATTGTTGAAGCAATTGTTGATGGATGGTACAGATTAACTGAGCCATCAGTAGATAGAGAAATTAGAGCAGATTTAACTGAAAAAGCTGATGAGCAAGCTATTAAGGTTTTTGGAAAGAATGCTAAACAATTATTATTAGGTGCACCATTAAAAGGATTAACTGTTTTAGGATTTGACCCTGCATATAGAACAGGATGTAAATTAGCAATTATCGATGAAACAGGAAAAGTTTTAGGAACTGGAGTTGTTTATCCAACAGAACCTCAAAATGATATTGATGGCGCTAGAAAAACTTTAATTGATATGTTTGATAAATATGGAATCAACATGGTCGCAATTGGAAACGGAACAGCATCAAGAGAATCTGAACAATTTGTTTCTGATACAATAAAAGAATATAAAGTAAAAACAAATAAAGATGTTTATTATGCAATAGTAAGTGAAGCTGGAGCTTCTGTTTATTCAGCATCAAAACTTGCAACAGAAGAATATCCTGATCTTAATGTTTCATTAAGAGGAGCTATTTCAATTGCAAGACGTCTACAAGATCCATTAGCAGAATTCGTTAAAATTGATCCTAAAGCTATTGGCATTGGACAATATCAACATGATGTTGATCAAAAGAAATTATCTGAAAACTTAAGTGAAGTAGTAGAAGATGCTGTTAATGAAGTTGGTGTAGATATTAATACTGCAACACCATCATTACTTCAATATGTAGCTGGTATTAATTCGGGAGTTGCTAAGAACATTGTTAAATATAGAGATGAAAATGGTAAATTTACTGAAAGAAAAGAACTATTAAATGTTCCTAAATTAGGTAAAGTTGCGTATGAACAATGCGCAGGTTTCATAAGGGTTCCTGACGGAAAGAATCCACTAGAAATTACTGCTGTTCACCCTGAGTCATATAAGCAAACTGAAAAATTGTTAAAGTTAATTGAAGCTAAAAAAGAAGATTTATTAGATAAAGAAAAATTAACTCACATTAGATTAAAATTAAATGAATTGAATGTTTCAAAAACAGCTCAAGAATTAGAAATTGGTGAGCCAACATTAAAAGATATTATTGAAGAATTAGAGAAGCCAGGAAGAGATCCTCGTGATGATATGCCTAAACCAATTTTAAGATCAGATGTTTTAAAATTTGAAGACTTACAAGTAGGACAAGAATTGACTGGAACAGTTAGAAACATTACAGACTTCGGAGCATTTGTTGATGTAGGAGTTAAGCATGATGGATTAGTTCATATTTCTGAATTATCAGATAAATTTGTAAAGAATCCATCTGAAATAGTTTCAATTGGAGACATTGTAAAAGTTAAAGTAATTGATATCGATTTTGAAAAACAAAAAGTTAAATTATCAATGAAAGGTATTGCACAATAAAATAATTGAATTTAAAAGAACCTAATCGAAGAAAATTGATTCTTCAAATTAGGTTCTTTTTCATTTTATACAAACAATGCCATTGCTGAGAAAAGCAATGTAATTAAGTTCCAACATAAATGGAAGAAGTATGATGCAGCGAGATTGTTTGTTTTAACATATATATATGAAATAGGAAATGCAATAGTTGCATATTGAAATATAAATAAAAATTGTATAGGTGAAAAGAAAGCATAAGGAAGTACATGCATTAAGCTAAATAGCAATGATGAAACAATTATAAAAACAGCATCATTCTTAATAAACTTTCTAATGAAACCTCTAAAAAATCCTTCTTCAACTGCAGGTCCAATTATTACTGCAAAGATAATTAAAAACCAAGCAGGCATACTATTTACATTTATTTGATTAGCAGCATCAACTTTAGTTATTAAAGATACAAGTAATCCAACTGCTATTTGTGTAATAAAAGATAGTAAAAACACAGGTGTCATAGTATTAAAATAGTTTAAAAAGTTTTTGAAAAACAATTTTACATCTCTAATAATTTCTTTTTTTAGAGTGAAGAATATAACTAATAGCATAATTAAAAACATAACTGCATTTATTAATATTGAATAATCTATTGCAAATTGAGTTAGATTTAACCATACAAATGATTGACTAAATAATCCGCAATAGAAAAATATGTATACTATTGAAAAGAATATAATATAAAATATTGTTTTACAGGTATTAACAGGTTCTGCCTTTGGCATAATTGGCTTTTGATATTGCTGATCATGTGTTGGGATTATAGTTATTAAAAAAATAACAAGTAATGCTAGTGAAGAGAATTTATAATCTTTAATAAAAGCAGAAAAAACACCTAACACAGCGATTGAATTTCTATTTTTTGTTACATTTTTTAATGATAAAATAATTAAAATAATATTTAGAAATATTATTAATATTAATGCCCTATAATCTATTTTACTATTTGGATTTATTATTGATTTTGAAATATCAATTATGCAAGATAAAATATAAAGACATGCAAATAATATTAAAATTATCTTTTTTGTAGTAGCTCTCATAATTACCTCCAAATTACATTGAAGTATTAAATATTTAAAATGTTTAATATTTAATAAAATTAAAAAAATTAAAATATTTAAAAACATATTAATAGTATATTATTTAAAATAAAATATCAAATAAACATCAAATAATGCTGAAAAAATAGGAAAATATTAAGGCAACCGATTGAAAAAAATAATATTTATTGCTAAAATAGAAACGTTGAAAATAAGGAGGCTTAAAAATGAAAAACGAATTAGAAATTATTGATATTAAAGCAATGGAAGTACTTGATTCAAGAGGAAATCCTACAATTCAAGTTGAAGTAATGGTTGATGGAGGATTCACAGGTGTTGCAATGGTACCATCTGGAGCATCAACAGGAGCTTTCGAAGCAGTAGAATTAAGAGACGGAGATGCTGCAAGATATAAAGGAAAAGGTGTTTTAAAAGCAGTTGAAAACGTAAACGAAATTATTAAACCTGAAATTATAGGAATGGATGCATTAAATCAACCTGCAATTGATCAATTCTTAATTGATTTAGACGGAACACCAAATAAAGGAAAATTAGGAGCTAATGCTACATTAGGTGTATCTATAGCAGTAGCTAAAGCTGCAGCTGCAGCACTTGATTTACCATTATATCAATACTTAGGTGGAGTTAATGCAAAAACATTACCTGTACCAATGATGAACGTTATGAATGGTGGAAAACATGCTGATTCAAATATTTCTTCACAAGAATTTATGATTATGCCTGTTGGAGCACCAACATTTAGAGAAGCATTAAGATGGTGTGCTGAAGTTTATCACACATTAAAATCAATTTTAAAAGCAAAAGGATTAGCTACAGCAGTTGGAGATGAAGGTGGATTTGCACCAAATCTTGCTAATGATGAAGAAGCATTACAATTATTAGTTGAAGCTATTGAAAAAGCTGGATTCAAACCTGGTGAAGATTTTGTTTTAGCAACAGATATAGCTGCAACAGAAATGTATGAAGAAGCTAAGAAAATTGGAAAAGATGGAAACTATTATTTCTGGAAAACAGGCGAATTAAAAACTCCAGATGAAATGATTGACTGGGTTGTAAGCTTAACAGAAAAATATCCATTAGTAAGTGTTGAAGATGGATTAGCTGAAGAAGACTGGGATAACTGGAAGAAGTTAACTGACAGAATTGGAGATAAAGTTCAATTAGTTGGTGATGACCTATATGTAACAAACGTTTCAAGATTACAAAAAGGATTAGATTTAGGAGTTTCAAATTCTATTTTAATCAAATTAAATCAAATCGGAACAGTTACTGAAACTTTAGATGCTATTGAATTAGCAAAGAAAAACGGATATACAAGCGTTGTTTCACATAGATCAGGAGAAACAGAAGATACAACATTAGCTGATGTTGCAGTTGCAACAAATGCTGGTCAAATCAAGACTGGTGCTCCATGTAGAACTGATAGAATTGCTAAATACAACAGATTATTAAACATCGAAGATGAATTAGGATGTGCTGCTAAATATTTAGGAAAGAAAGCATTCAATCAATAATCTATATAATAGTTGAAAATCAAGTAGGATATATGAGGTAAACCAATTTTATTTACTTCAAAATATCCTACTTTTTTAATGCTTTTAAACTAATTTTATGGTATAATGTAAAGCATGTTTAATAAGGAGATACAAATGAAACATTTTATTTTTGACATGGGTGGAGTTTTAAAAAAATCTGTAAGTAATGAGCAAATTGAAGATTATGATATAGGCATAGATAAAAATATTCCTGAAGGAGCTGATATTGTTTTTAATTTAGAGACAGAGCTTATGCTAGGAAATATTACATTAGAAGATTTTGTTTTGAGTGCTAGGAAATATTTTAATAAAAAAGATATTACTACTGAAGAATATATAAAAACATATTTTAAAATTGGAAAAGAAATGAACATCATGTTTTCACATGTTTTAGATTATTTAAAAGAATTAAAAGCAGAAGGACACAAAGTTTATTTATTATCTAATTTAATTGAAATTAGTTTTATAGAATTAAAAAAATACTTTGATGTAAGTGTGTTTGATAAAGCATACCTATCATATGAAATGCATATGATAAAACCAAATGATGAAATTTTTCAAGCTGTAATTGAAGATATAGGAGATGATCCTAATAATATGATTTTCTTTGATGACAATCCTAGAAATGTTGAAGCAGCAATAAGAAACGGAATGCAAGCATACATTACTGACGGCGCAAGATTAATTAATTATATTGAAAAAGCAAAAAGCGATAATAATATTTAAGTAATAATATTTAAAGGAGCAAATAATGTACGAAAATTTTAATATTGATAAAAAAATTATAAATAGTGTAAATGAAATTGAAGAAGAACTAAAACCAATATTTGATAAACTTGATGAAAATTGTTTATATTTTTCTGAAAAAGTACTTAAAACATTTCAAGATAATGCTGTAAGTACACAAGATTTTATTGAAGTTACAGGTTATGGCTTTACAGATGCAGGCAGAACAAAACTTGAAAAAATTTATGCACAATTATTTGGAGCAGAAGATGCAATTGTAAGACCACAAATCATGAGTGGAACACATGCTTTAAAACTTGCTTTATTTGGTTTATTAAAATATGGAGATACATTTATAAGTATTTCTGGAAAACCATATGACACACTACAATCAATCATAGGAATTTCTGGAGATAGCAGAAATTCATTAATTAAACATGGAATTAATTATGAAGAAATAGATTTAATTGATGATGATTTTGATTATGATGCTATAAGAGATAGAATTTCTCAAATGAATGTAAGAATGGTTGAAATTCAAAGATCAATTGGATACTCACATAGAAGTTCAATAGTAATGGACAAGATTGAAAAAGTCATTTCTGTAATAAAGAAAGCTGATCCTAACTGTATAGTTATGGTGGATAATTGTTATGGTGAATTTACTGAAAGAAAAGAACCATGCGAAGTAGGCGCAGATGTTGTAATAAGTTCTTTAATGAAAAACTTAGGAGCTGGTGTTGCAAGTTCAGGTGGATATATTTTAGGAAAAGAAGAATACATAAAAGATATTGCTGAAGAATTGACAGCACCAACAGTAGGAAAAGATTTAGGTGCTAACTTTAATCAGTTAGGATCATATTACAAGGGATTGTTTCTTGCACCAAGAACAGTATGTTCAGCTTTAAAAACAATGGTATTTGCAAGTAGAATTTTAGAAAAGTATGGATACGAAGTACATCCAAAATATAATGAAACAAGAACAGACATTATTCAAACAGTTGAATTAAATGATAGAGAAAAATTAATTAAATTCTGTCAAGGAATTCAAATGGGATCACCAATAGAATCATATGTTCAACCAGTACCAGATGACATGCCAGGATATGCTCATCAAGAAATTATGGGAGGTGGTTCATTTACACCAGGAAGTACAATTGAATTAAGTTGTGATGCACCATTAGTTGAACCATATACTGCTTATATGCAAGGTGGATTAACTTACGAATATGGAAAACTTGGAATACTAATTGCACTAAATAATATGTTAAACAAATAAATTTTAATATATGAAATTTAAAGGAGGAAGAGATGTTTGATTTACAATCAAAATTTCAACCAACTGGAGATCAACCAAAAGCAATTGAATATTTAGTAGACGGAATTAAAAGTGGAGAAAAATTCCAAACATTACTTGGAGTAACAGGTTCAGGTAAAACTTTTACTATGGCAAATGTTATTCAAAAAGTAAATAAGCCTACATTAGTATTGGCTCATAACAAAACATTAGCAGGCCAATTATATAGTGAGTTTAAAGAATTCTTTCCTAATGATCATGTTTCATATTTTGTATCTTTTTATGATTACTATCAACCAGAAGCATATGTTCCACAATCAGATACTTATATAGAAAAAGATGCATCAATTAATGACGAGATTGATAAGCTTAGAATGGAATCAACAGCTAATCTTGTAACATATCCAAATACAATAATTGTAGCATCTGTTTCATGTTTATATGGATTAGGAAATCCTGAAGATTGGATGAATAAAATTTTATCTCTAACTCAAGGCGAAGAAATTGAAAGAAATGAAATGCTTAAAACATTGATTGAAATGCAATATACAAGAAATGAAATTGATTTTAAGCGTGGAACTTTTAGAGCAAAAGGAGATGTTGTAGAAATATTTCCATCAGATGAAAGTGAGATTGCTTTAAAAGTATATTTCTGGGGTGATGAGATTGAAAAAATAGAAACAATTAATCCATTAACAGGAAAGAAAATTGCTGATATAAAAAAATATATAATTATTCCTAACACACAATATGCGACTAGTTCAGAAAAAATGGAAAGAGCTATTACATCTATAGAAGCAGAATTAAAAGAACAAGTAAAAGCGTTTAAAGAAAAAGGAAAATTAATTGAAGCTCAGAGAATAGAAGAAAGAACAAATTTTGATTTGGAAATGATGAGGGAAACAGGTTATTGCCAAGGTATTGAAAATTATTCAAGACATATTGATGGCAGACAACCTGGACAACCTCCATATACATTATTTGATTATTTTCCTGATGACTTTTTACTACTTATTGATGAATCACATGCAACATTGCCACAGGTTAGAGCAATGTACAATGGCGATCATCAAAGAAAAGAAACTTTGATAAATTATGGCTTTAGATTACCATCAGCATTTGATAATAGACCTTTAAAATTTGAAGAATTTGAAAAGAAAATAAAACAATGCATATTCTTTAGTGCTACACCAGCTGATTATGAGAAAGAACATTCTAAGGATAGAATAGTAGAACAAATTATTAGACCTACTGGATTACTTGATCCAAAGATTGAAGTAAAACCAATAGAAAATCAAGTTGATGATTTAATAGCTCAAATACATGAAATTGTTTCTAAAAATGAAAGAGTTTTAGTTACTACCCTAACTAAAAAAATGGCAGAAGACTTAACAAAATATTTAACATCTTTAGATATTAAAGTTAAGTATTTACATTCAGATATAAAAGCACTTGAAAGAATGGAAATAATAAGGGATTTACGTTTAGGTAAATTTGATGTTTTAGTTGGAATAAACTTATTAAGAGAAGGATTAGACATTCCAGAAGTTTCACTAGTTGCAATTTTAGATGCTGATAAAGAAGGTTTCTTACGTTCTGAAAGATCACTTGTTCAAACAATAGGAAGAGCAGCAAGAAATACAGAGGGTAAAGTAATAATGTATGCAGATGAACTTACAGAATCAATGGAAAAAGCAATTACCGAAACAAATAGAAGAAGAGCTATTCAAGAAAAATATAATAAAGATAATAATATTATTCCGAAGACTATCAAAAAAGAAATTAGAGAATCTATTAAAGCAACATATGCTCAAGTTGCAGAAAGTGATATACAATATAAGATAGAGAATGATGAAACTGTAGAAGAAGCAATTAATAGATTAACAAATGAAATGATTAAATATGCTCAAAATCTTGAATTTGAGAAGGCTGCAGAAATAAGAGATCAAATTCAATTATTAAACAATGAAGCAGAAAATTAATTAAATATATTTTGAAAAAAAGAAAAGTATTAGATAAGTCATAAAGAATAAAAAATAAATATTCCAGCTTAGCTGGAAGCTTATAAACAAAGAAGAACTCATTAATTTAAAATTAATGAGTTCTTTTTTATATAAAATTTAAATAAATTTTATATAAATTTTAAATGTTTTTTATGATTATTGTTAATCATTCTTTAATAAAGTTCTATACTAACTTCTAAAATTAATAGTTATTCGGATCATTATAAGGATTTGCACCACGATCTAAATCTGGTTCATGATCATTTGGAGCAACATCAGAAATTCCATATTCTTCAGCTAATTCGTTAGCATCATTTCCTGATAGAGTATCATTTTCATAAGCATATTCTAATGATCTTTTACATAATTCTTTTTTATAATCTATATTTGGATTTTTTGCAAAATCTGCATCAAGTTCTTTAACTATTTGATTCCAATTGTCAGATGATATATTGGTTTCTTCTTTTAATTTAGCTACTTCAGAAGCACTCATGATTTTAGGAGCAGTACCATTAATTGAATTTAAAATTTCATCTTTATCATCATTTTGTGGATTTTCAGCATTGTTTTTAATTTCTTCAAAATGAACATCATCTTTTTGAAAGATTTCTCTAGTGTTAGGATATATATCATTTGGTTCAACATTATCGATCTTTACACCTAACATATGACCATTTTGGTTAGCACCTTCAGCATAGAATGTACCATATTCAGTACCACGATTATAAACACCAAAAGCTTTTGTTGGATAATTTCTAACTCTAAAAGCAAATGCTACAGCAACACCATCTTGAACTTTTTGTCCATTTTCAGCAATTAAATTCATTGTAGGAACATTAAGAATTTCAAGTGTATTTGAATCTACTTGTTCAAAAGAACCATCAGCATTTATACCAATTACCATCTTTTGACCACTAATGCCTTTTATAAATTTATATGATTGATATTTTTTACCAATTAAATCATTTAAAGTTGTATTATCATCTAACAGCTGATTACCTTTAATAGGCTTAGAATCAGTGCCAGAAGGTAATTGATCAGCAGAGAATTTTACTCCATTATTTGTAATTTCATAAGAATTTGATTCATCAATCTCTTCTTTAGAAATACCTAATTCTTCACCAGCTTTTTCAACTTTTTCTAAATCTGTTAAGGAAATTTTGTTTTCACTATTTGCAGCATTATCTAATTGTTTTTGTTTATTAGCTATTGTTGCACCTAGTTCAGGATTAATTGAAGATTCTTGAGCAATTTCTTGTTGAGAATATTGTTTTACATTTAATAAATCAGCTGTTTGAGAATCAATAGTATAAAATTCTTTTCTATCTCTTTCAATATTGTTTTCTTTATCAACTTCTTTTAATTCAACAATATAAAGTTCTTTACCATTGTCTTGTCTAACAAAAGAAACATTAGTAATTTCAATAAAGCCTCTTTGAGTATCTTCCTTATTATCAGCTATAAATTTATCCTTTACTGCATTTAGTTGTTCAATCTTTGCAGAGGGTGTTAAATCCTCAAAATTTGCAACTTTATTTTGTTGGTTATCTTCAGGAGCGTTAACTCCCATAATATCATCTGCCATAATAATACCTCCAATAATAAAATTATAACATATTTTTAGGCTTTTTCAAAGACATTTATAATGCAATTTTATTGCATTTTTGCCATATTTGAATCTTGACTTGAAAGAACAAGTGTTTTATAATATGAGTGCTTATATTTTATAAAAAATAAACTGAAAGGAGAAAGGCTTAGCCTTCAAAATAATGTCAGTAGAAAATATAGTAATTAAAGGTGCTAGCGAGCACAATTTAAAGAATTTAGATATTAAAATTCCAAAAAATAAGTTGGTAGTTATAACAGGTTTATCTGGCTCAGGTAAATCTTCTTTAGCATTTGATACATTATATGCTGAAGGACAAAGAAGATATGTTGAATCATTATCTTCATATGCACGCCAATTTTTAGGTTTAATGGATAAGCCTAATGTTGATTATATAGAAGGATTATCTCCAGCAATTTCAATTGACCAAAAGACAACATCTAAAAATCCAAGATCAACAGTAGGAACAGTTACAGAAATTTATGATTATCTTAGACTTTTATATGCAAGAGTTGGAGTTCCATATTGCCCTAATGATGGAACAAAAATTGAGAAACAATCAGTAGATCAAATTGTTGATGATATAATGAAACTAGAAGAAGGAACTAAAATTCAAATTTTAGCTCCTGTTGTTCGTGAAAAAAAGGGAGAATATAAGAAACTTTTAGATAGTTTTGAGAAAAGTGGTTTTGTTAGAGTTAGAATTGATGGAGAAATGTTTGAACTTTCAGATGATATCGAAATTGATAGAAAGAAAAAACATACTATAGAAATAGTGATAGATAGATTAGTTATTAAAGAATCTATTAAAGCTAGATTAACAGAATCAATTGAAATAGCATTAAAAGAAGCTGATAATTTAGTTAAAATTGATATACAAGGTGAGAGTGAGAAACTTTATAGTGGAAATTATGCATGTCCTAAATGTGGATTTTCATTCGAAGAATTAACACCAAGAATGTTCTCATTTAATAATCCTATGGGTGCGTGCCCAGAATGTACTGGTATTGGATATTTATTAAAGATGGATCCAGATTTAATTATTCCAGATAAAGATAAAACATTATACGATGGAGTAAAACTATTTGGAGCATCAACTTTAAAGAAAAATGACACAATAGCTAAAATGTATTTTGAATCAATTGGAAAACATTACAACATTGATATTCAAAACAAAAAAATCAAAGATTTACCAGATTGGTTTATGGATAAAATTTTATATGGTACTGGTGATGAAGTAATTGATTTCGAATATAAATCAGCATTTGGTACTAGAACTAATAATATACCTTTTGAAGGAGTTATTCCTACACTTGAAAGAAGACATAAAGAAACAAAGTCACCATCAATGATTGAATGGTATGAAATGTACATGAGCGAAATGGATTGTCCTATTTGCAAAGGTGCTAGATTAAAACCAGAAGTACTAAATGTAAAAGTTGGAAAACTTAATATTAAAGATTTATGTGATTTATCAATTATTCACATAAAAGAGTATATAGATAAATTAAAATTTACCGAAAAAGAAAAAATAATTGCTGAACAAATAATTCAAGAATTAGATTTAAGACTTCAATTTTTAATTGATGTTGGATTAGATTATTTAACATTATCAAGAAGTGCTGCCACATTATCTGGAGGAGAATCTCAACGTATTAGACTTGCAACCCAAATAGGATCAGGCCTAACAGGGGTTATGTATATTCTTGATGAACCAAGTATAGGTTTACATCAAAGAGATAATAATAAATTAATTAAAACAATGAAAAAGCTTCGTGATCAAGACAATTCAGTTATAGTTGTAGAACATGATATAGATACGATGAGAGAAGCAGATCAAATAATTGATATTGGGCCAGGTGCAGGAGTTCATGGTGGAAAACTTTTAGCACAAGGAACAGCCGAAGAAATAGCTAAAGTAAAAACATCTATAACAGGACAATATTTAAGTGGTAAGAAAAAAATAGAAGTTCCAAAAGAAAGAAGAAAGGGAAACGGAAACTATCTTGAAGTTTCAGGAGCAAAACAACATAATCTTAAGAATTTGAACGTTAAGTTCCCTTTAGGAGAATTTGTTTGTGTTACAGGTGTTTCTGGCTCAGGAAAATCAACATTAGTTAATGATATTTTATTTACTAACGTTTACAAAGAACTATATGATTCAAAGATTAAAGTTGGACAATGTAAGAAAATCAAAGGAATGGAAAACATTGATAAAGTTATAAATATTGACCAATCACCAATCGGAAGAAGTCCACGTTCTAACCCAGCAACATATACTGGAGTTTTTGATTTTATTAGAGATTTATTTGCTACAACAAATGAAGCAAAAATAAGAGGATACCAAAAAGGAAGATTCAGTTTCAATGTTCCAGGAGGAAGATGTGAATCATGCTCAGGTGATGGAATTATTAAGATTGAAATGAACTTTTTATCTGATGTTTATGTTCCATGCGATGTTTGTCATGGAAAAAGATATAATCGTGAAACTCTTGAAATCAAATACAAAGGTAAATCAATTGCTGATATATTAGATATGACAGTAGAAGATGCATTAAAATTCTTTGAAAATGTTCCTAATATTAAGAGAAAAATTCAAACATTAAGCAATGTAGGCCTTGGATATATTAAGTTAGGACAACCTGCTACAACACTATCTGGTGGTGAAGCACAGAGAATTAAACTTGCTACAGAATTGTCAAAAATTCAAACAGGAAAAACTTTATATATCTTAGATGAGCCAACAACAGGTTTGCACATTGACGATGTAAGTAGATTAGTTAATATAATTCAAGAATTAACTGACAAAGGAAACACTGTTATAGTAATTGAACACAATTTAGATTTAATAAAAACATGTGATCATATTATTGATTTAGGCCCTGAAGGTGGCGACATGGGTGGTGAAATTGTTGCAGAAGGAACTCCAGAAGAAATTTGCAAAATCAAGAAGAGTTATACTGGACAATTTTTAAAGCCTTACTTAAAATAATAGTTAATTAAAAATAAAGTATGTTTTAAAATTATTAAACAAAGTATGTTAGAAGAGCATTAAAAACATAACTTTAAAATATTGAGGAAAATAAATGAACAATATTGTAATAGGAATTGAAGGTGATGTCGGTGCAGGTAAAACTTCAATTTGTAAAGAATTAATTAAAAAGATGGAAAATACAGTGTTTGTTGATGCTGGAGATATTGCAAGAGCTTTAGTTATGGTTATTAAGAAAAATCCATTATTATGGCCAATAGGACTAAAGCTAATCTCTGGTAAAAAAGTAGACATGGATAAATTAATGAATAAAGTTAAATTATCTTTTACTCTTAATGATCATGATACTCAAATTTATATAAATGAAAAACTAGTTCCTTTTGAAAAACTTCAAACAAGAAAAAATGGTATGGGGGTTAGTAAACTAACAGGAAAAGTAGATTGGAATTCACTTAATAAATTTGTTAGTAATAAAGTAAATAAAATTAGAGAAGATCATAATGTAATTTTAGCAGGAAGAGGATTAGTTAATTTATATAATGATTTAACATGCCATATTTTTGTTACTGCTGACTTAAAAGTTAGAGTCGAAAGAAGATATAAGCAATATGAATGTAACGTTCCAAAAGAAAAAATAAAGAAAGAAATTATTGAAAGAGACAGACTTCATGAAGAGTCTGGTTTCAACAAAATTAGCGACATAACAATCAAGGTTGACGTAACAAATTGTCAATCTGCAGAGGATGCAACAAATTTAGTAATTAATGTATTAAAAGAGCATAAAATTCTATAAAATTTATTGCTTTTTTAAATATATATTGTTAAAATTCAAGGGTAATATTGGCTTGTTTTACAAAAAATAAGTCTAAAAAAATATAAGCATTAAAGAAAAGAGGACTTTTGATGAAATTATTAAAATCATACAGCGACAAAGAAGTTAAGAGATTACAACCTATCTTAAAGAAGATTAATTCTTACGAAGATGAGTACAAAGAATTGTCTGATGACGAATTAAAGGCAAAGACTCAAGAATTCAAAGATAGATTAAATGATGGTGAAACTCTTGATGATATTTTACCAGAAGCTTTTGCAGTTGTAAGAGAAGCTTCAAAAAGAGTTTTAGGATTAAGACATTTTGACGTTCAAATAATTGGTGGTATTATTCTTCACCAAGGTAGAATTGCTGAAATGAAGACTGGTGAAGGAAAAACTTTAGTTGCAACATTACCAGCATACTTAAACGCACTAGAAGGTAACGGTGTTCATGTAATCACAGTAAACGATTACTTAGCTAAACGTGATAGTGAGTGGATGGGAAAAGTATATTCATTCTTAGGTTTAACTGTAGGATTAGTTATAAATGGAATGAAACCAAATGAAAAGCAAAAAGCTTACAATTGTGATATCACATATGGTACAAACAATGAATTTGGTTTTGATTACTTAAGAGATAATATGGTTGTTTATAAGAACCAATTAGTTCAAAGAAAATTAAACTATTGTATTGTCGATGAAATTGATAGTATTTTAATTGATGAAGCTAGAACTCCATTAATTATTTCAGGTAGAGCAAATGAAGCTTCAGATGTTTATAAGAAAGCAGACACATTCGTTGCTAAGCTTGAGGCTAAAATAATAATTGAAGATGATGTTAAAGATTTTGAAGAACAAGAAGACAATGAAAACTATGATTACATTGTTGACTTAAAGGCAAAATCTGCATCATTAACACAAAAAGGTATTGCTAAAGCTGAAAAAGAATTTGGCATTAAAAACTTCAATGATATAGAAAATTCTGAATTAGTTCATGCTGTTAACCAAGCTTTAAGAGCTCATGGAATTATGAAAAAAGATGTAGACTATATTGTTAAAGATAAACAAGTTTTAATCGTTGATGAATTCACAGGACGTATTATGTATGGTCGTCGTTACAACAATGGATTACATCAAGCTATTGAAGCAAAAGAACATCTAAAAGTTGCAGATGAATCAAAAACATTAGCTAATATTACATTCCAAAACTACTTCAGAATGTACAATAAATTATCTGGTATGACTGGTACAGCTATGACAGAGGAAGAAGAATTCGAACAAATCTATAGATTAGATGTTATTGAAATTCCTACAAACAAGCCAATGATCAGAATTGATAATCCAGATATTACATTCAAAACTGAAGACGCTAAATTTAGAGCAGTAGTTAGAGATATCAAAAAGAGTTATGAAATAGGACAACCAGTATTAGTTGGTACTGTTTCAATTGAAAAATCTGAAAAATTAAGTAAATTACTTGATAAAGAAAGAATTCCTCATCAAGTATTAAATGCTAAATATCATGAAAAAGAAGCTGAAATTGTTGCTCAAGCTGGTAAGTATAAAGCAGTTACAATCGCTACTAACATGGCAGGACGTGGTACTGATATCGTTTTAGGTGGTAATGCTGATTACTTAGCAAGACAAGAAATGAGAAACAAATACAACTATGATGAAATTGAAGAAGCAACAGCATTCAACGAAACAACAGATACAAAGATTCTTGAAAGAAGAGAAGAATATAAGAAATTAGTAGAGAAATATAGCAAAGGTATCAAAGACGAAAGAGAAAAAGTTATTGATGCCGGCGGATTAAAAATAATTGGTACAGAAAGACATGAATCTAGACGTATTGATAATCAGTTAAGAGGACGTGCTGGACGTCAAGGTGACCCAGGAGAATCTCAATTCTATATTTCATTAGAAGATAATTTAATAAAAATATTTGGTGGAAAAACAATTCAAAGCGTTTACAATAAAATGGGAATTGATGATGATCTACCAATCAAATCAAGATTAATTAGTAGCGCTGTTGAACATTCTCAAAAGAAAGTAGAAGGATTAAACTTCTCAATCAGAAAGAATGTTTTAAGCTACGATGATGTTATGAATAAACAAAGAACTGTTATATACGATCAAAGAAGAGAAGTTCTTGATGGTGAAAACTTAAAAGACAACATTGATTCAATGATCGATGATGTTGCAGAATCAACAGTAGGATTATTCATAAATGAAAATGAGAAAGATATCGAAGGATTAAAAGCTGAAATATTTAATGAATTTGGAATTGAATCATTAGATTCATTAAAAGAAAAGAAAATTAACCAAGAAGATATCTTAAATGAATTATCTGAAAAAGCTCATGCAATATATGATGAAAAAACTGAAAAATTCGGTGAATCATTAGAAGAACTTGAAAGAGTTGTTATGTTAAAGATAGTTGATCAAAAATGGATGGAACATATCGATAACATGGATGAACTTAAAAATGGTATTGGATTAAGAGCTTATGGTCAACATGATCCAGTTGTAGTATACAGAACTGAAGGTGGAGAAATGTTTGATGAAATGTCATATGATATTAAATCAGATGTTGTTAGACTATTAATGCATATTACAAAAAGAGATGAAGGCCAAAAGAGAGAAGAAACAGCAAAAATAACAGATGCTAAATTACAACAAGAAAAAGCAGCAATCGAATTAGTTGATGGAAAAACATCACCAAAAGAAGGCGGAATTAACAGAACAATAGTTAATGAAGAACCTAAGATTGGAAGAAACGAACCTTGTCCATGTGGATCGGGTAAAAAGTACAAGAATTGTTGTGGTAAATAATTTTAAGCCCTTGAAATAAGGGCTTTTTTTATACATTATTATTACAAATTTATTAGATACCTTATTAAGATATGTACCAGTGTCAAAGTGGGTTAGAGCATAAAATAATATTACAATATTATAAAATTAATTTTATGATATAATTAAAAAGGAGTTGAATGATATGAAGGAATACTTAAATTTTGCAGTGGAAATTGCTATAGAAGCAGGTAAAATAATGCATAAATATTTTAAAGAAAATAATGGTGCTAATTATAAATTTGATCAAACAATTGTAACTAAAGCAGATACCGAGATAAATCATTTTTTAATTAATAAAGTTAAAGAAAAATATCCTAATCATTCTGTAGATGGTGAAGAAGAACAATTTGGAAAAAGTAAATATACATGGGTGTGTGATCCAGTTGATGGAACAGCAATGTATGCGAGGCATATACCTGTTGCCGTTTTTTCATTGGCTTTGGTTATTGATGGTGAGCCAAATGTTGGGGTTGTATATGATCCTTTTACAGAAAATATGTATTATGCTATAAAGGGTGAAGGTGCATACAGAAATAGAGAAAGAATACAAGTTAATAATATTTTGCTAGACGATATGAAAAGTGTATCGAATTTTGATATGTGGCCAGAAGCAGAATATAATGTTTATGATGTGGTAAAGAAATTAGGCGAAAAAACTTATTTTGTTGGAATAGGTAGTGTAATTAGAGCTTGTATGTGTGTTGCCAATGGAGATTTTAATTTAGCAATTTTCCCGGGTACAAAACATAAAAATTGTGATATTGCAGCAGCAAAGGTTATTGTTGAAGAAGCTGGTGGAAAAGTAACTAATTTATTTGGGAACGAGCAAAGATATGATAATGATATATCGGGAGCTATTATAAGCAATGGGTATGTACATGATGAAGCAGTAAGTTGTATAAAGGAAATATTAAATAAATAATTAGATACCTTTTAGATACACTGAAACAATAAAATATTTTATAAATTTTAGGACAAATCGAGAGGTTTATCCTTTTATATGATAAAATGTGATAGAAAGATAAATAGTAATTTGTTGAAGGAGATAACAAAATGATAGGCATATATTTTAGTGGAACAGGAAATACAAAATACTGTCTTAAAAAATTTTTAGAGTATTATAATGAAAGTAATGAAAATAAACTATATTCCATTGAAGATAAAAATTGCATAAAAGAAATAAAAGAGAGTAATGATATTGTATTAGCTTATCCAATTCATTATAGTGATTTACCAATTATTGTTAGAAATTTTATTGTAGATAATAAAGAAATATTTAAAAATAAAAATATATTTATTATTGTTACAATGGGATTGTTTAGTGG